>NZ_JAQSEA010000287.1 GCF_029946185.1 Prosthecobacter sp. | reverse complement strand
CGCGAATGATGCCGTCACTGCTGCTGGTGACGACGGCCAGACCTGCATCCACCAAGGAGCGGGCGGACTTCATCACCGCCCATCCACCGATTTCCCCGAGCCATTTCTCTGTGATTTCCATTTCGTGCTGGCGTGTCCCATGGTTTATCTGCAAAGTCCAGTGACAAGTAACTATGAGGATCGTAGCCATTTCCAACCAGAAAGGCGGAGTCGGTAAAACGACGACTGCTTTGAACCTCGCCGCGTGCCTCACCCAGCGCGGCGTGCGGGTGTTGCTGGTCGATCTCGACCCGCAGGCGAACGCCACCAGCGGTCTCGGACTGGCCCAGGAAGAAGGCGGCAGCCTGTACTCGGCCCTCGTGGAAGGGACGGACCCACGCCTCGCCATCCGCAGCACGCGCCTGCCGAATCTCTCCATCATCCGCTCGCATCAGGAGCTGGCCGGTTGTGAAATCGAGCTGGCCCAGGCTGGCAACCACATGGCCCGCCTGCGTGAGGTGCTGACCCCGCTGCGTGATTCCGGCCATTTCGACTACGCCATTATCGACACCCCGCCGTCCCTCGGCGTGCTGATGACGGGCGCGCTGGCAGCAGCGGACGAGCTGATCGTCCCCATCCAGTGCGAGTATTTCGGTCTCGAAGGTCTCTCCAAAATCGTCAACGTGGTGCAGCAGATCCGCGACTGCGGGGCGAATCCGAACCTGCTGCTGGAAGGCATCGTGATGACGATGTATGACAGTCGCGCCAATCTGGCGAACCAGGTGGTCAATGACGTGCGCAATTACTTCGCCGAGACCTGCTACAAGACGCTGATCCCGCGCACGGTGCGCCTCGGTGAGGCTCCAAGCTTTGGCAAAAGCATCATCGAGTATGAGCCTTCGGGTCGTGGTGCGGTGGCCTATCGCGCACTGGCCGATGAATTCCTGGCTAGACGTGCGGTGGCGCAAGCTCCTGCCGTCGCCTAACCCATAGCCCCGGTGTCATGAAGACGCCCGACTCCGGCATTCGTGGACGAGGAGCCGCGCACAATCCTGACCAGCGTTTCGCTGAGCTGCATGTGGAGTATGATCCCGGTGAAGCGCCGGAGAAAGTCGCCACGAAGTTTCTGCGCGATTTTTCGTCCAGCATCATCTCGCGCAACACCAGCCCGGACATCCCCTTCGAGGCCAGCTTAAACCCCTACCGTGGCTGCGAGCACGGCTGCTCCTACTGCTACGCCCGGCCCACGCATGAGTACCTCGGCTTCTCCGCCGGGGTGGATTTCGAGTCGCGCATCATGGTGAAGGAGAACGCCCCTGCCCTGCTGCGGGCCGAACTGAGCAAGCTCTCTTACAAGCCGGAACGTCTTTCTCTGAGTGGCGTGACTGATCCGTATCAGCCGATTGAGAAAAAGCTGCGCATCACGCGGGGTTGTCTTGAGGTGCTGGCGGAGTGCCGGCATCCGGTGGTGCTCATCACGAAGAATCACCTCATCACGCGGGATGTGGATCTGCTGGCTGAACTGGCGCGTCATTCCGCGACGGCGGTTTATATTTCGATCACCACGCTGGATGCCGATCTCGCCCGCAAGCTGGAGCCGCGTGCGTCATCGCCGAAGATGCGGCTGGAGGCGATCCGCATCCTGCATGAGGCAGGTGTGCCAGTCGGTGTCTCCACCGCGCCGATCATTCCTGGGTTGAATGATTCCGAAATCCCTGCGCTTATTGAAGCCGCCCGCGCTGCCGGGGCGCAGTTCGCGGGATACACGGTGGTAAGACTCCCCTTTGCCGTAAAGGATGTGTTTCGTGAGTGGCTTGATCAGCACTATCCTGGCATGCGCGACAAGATCCTCAGCCGCATCGAGGAGACGCAGGGCAAGACGATGTCGAATGGTGAATTTGGCAAGCGGCTGAAAGGCGTGGGTGTGTGGTCGGAGCAGATCGCGGCGCTGTTTAAGGTTTCGATCAAACGAGCTGGCATGCTGCATCGGAGGCCGGAGTTGAATGCGGAGGCGTTTCGGCGGCCGCGAGATCCTGGCGGGCAGATGGAGTTGTTTTGAGGATCGCTAGAGTACTCATGAGCTTTAGCTTATTCTGGAATCTGGGGCGTGGCGATGGCTTCCAGAATGAGCTCAAGCTCATGAGTACTTTATTTTTTGCCATTTTTGCCAAGGGCGCTTAATAGGTGGATAATGCCTGACGTCGCCAAGCCAGCCCATGCACCGGCGGACAGAGCCAATCCGGCTTTCTGTGCGCCGAGTTTATCCAGCATAGAGGAGCACTACAAGCTGCTGAGCTGTCTGCTGGACTACATTCCTGACCGGATTTATTTCAAAGACAAACAGGGGGCATTTGTGCTGGTGAGCCGGTCTGAGGCTGAGTATCTTGGGGCTGCTGAACCCGCGGAGGTGATCGGCAAGACGGACTTCGATTTCTTCGAGCACTCCCTGGCGCAGGGGGCGCTGGAGGATGAGCAGGAGTTGATGCGGCGGGGTAAATCCATCACCGGCAAAGAGGAGAAGAAGCGGCTGCTGGATGGCCGCACGGGCTGGGCGCTGGTGACGAAGATCCCGCTGCGCGATGCCGATGGCGGCATCATCGGCACCTGTGGTATTTCCAAAGACATCACGGCACTCAAGGAGACCGAAGAAGCCTTGTACAAAGCCAACACCGCACTGGCCTCGCAGAAGGCTCTGCTGGAACAGTCCATGGCAGAGCTGCAGCAGACCAAGCTGGAGCTGCAGCAGCAACTGGCCCTGCGTGAGCGGGTGGAAGACGAACTCGTGCGGGCCAAGCGTGAGGCCGAAGAGGCCAGCAGCGGGCTGGGTCCCTTTTTTCAAGTGGCGCTGGACATGCTCTGCATCGCCGGGATGGACGGCTACTTCAAACGCATCAATCCGGCCTTCTGCACGACGCTGGGCTACACGGAGGAGGAGATGCTGAGCCAGCCCTTCCTCGCATTTGTGCATCCTGAGGACCGCGACAAAACCGTGGCCGCAGTCGAACAACTGGAGGCTGGGCTGAACCTGGTCAATTTCGTCAATCGCTACCATCATAAGGACGGAAGCTTTCTGTGGATCGAGTGGACCGCCGCGCCCAATGCCGGTAATACGGCGATCTATGCGGCGGCGCGAAACATCACACTGCGCATTCAGACAGAAGACGAACTGCGCCTGGCACGTGAAGCAGCCGAGGCGGCGAACCAGGCCAAGAGCACCTTCCTCGCGAATATGAGTCACGAGATTCGCACGCCGATGAATGGCGTCCTCGGCATGACCGAGCTGCTGCTGAACACACGCATGACCGTCGATCAGCGAGGCTACCTGAACCTTGTGCGGCAGTCGGCGGATTCCTTGATGACGGTGCTCAATGACATCCTGGATTTCTCCAAGATCGAAGCGGGCAAGCTGGACCTCGACAGCCACGAATTTGATCTGCGCGACGCCATCGGGGACACCCTGCAAACCCTGGCGATCCGCTCGGCGGAGAAGGACATCGAACTGGCCTATCTGGTGAAGCCCGACGTGCCGGACTGCCTGATTGGCGACATCAGCCGCCTGAGACAGATCATTCTGAATCTGGTAGGAAATGCCATCAAGTTCACGCCACGGGGTGAAATTGTGGTGGAGCTGCGGGTGGAGAGCCGGACTGAAGATCAGGTGACCTTGCATGTGCAGGTGTCTGACACGGGCATCGGCATTGCCAAGGACAAGCAGGCGCGCGTGTTTGAATCCTTCACGCAGGCGGAGAGCTGCACGACGCGCCGCTTCGGTGGCACGGGGCTTGGCCTGACGATATCAAGGCAGCTCGTCGAGCTTATGAAGGGACGCATGTGGCTGGAAAGCGAGCCAGGCAAAGGCAGCGTCTTCCACTTCACCGCGCAGTTTGAACTAGGGAGCCAGAATGCGCATGAGGCGCGCTTGCTGCCTGAAAAGCTGCGCGACTTCCAGGTGCTGGTGGTGGATGACAATGCGACCAACCGCACGATCCTAGAAGAGATGCTGAAGACTTGGGAGCTGAGGCCGGTTCTTGCCGCCAGCGGTCCCGAGGCTTTGGAAATCCTGGAGCAGGCGCAGGCCGATGGCAGGCCCATCCCGCTGATGCTGCTGGACTACATGATGCCCGAGATGGATGGCGCGGAGGTTTGCCGCCAGATCCAGCAACGATTCAGCAACAGCGCGCCCAAAATTTTGATCCTGTCATCCTGTGGCAACCTGAACGCCGAAATCGGCGATGAATGTCTGGGATATGAGCGCTGCCTGACCAAGCCCGTGAAGCATTCGGATCTCTTCGATACGATCAGCCGCGTCATGGGCGGGCTGAATGCCGATGACAAAACCGGCATCGCACAAGAAATGCCGGGGCGGCAGAGCGTGGTGCCGATGAACCTGCTGCTCGCGGAAGATGGCCGGGTGAATCAACTCGTCGCCATCAAAATGCTCGAAGACCGGGGTCATCAGGTCACGCTGGCCAGCAATGGCCGTGAGGCCTTGGCGACCCTCGCCAGCAAGAGTTTCGATGCGATCCTCATGGACATTCAGATGCCTGAGATGAACGGGTTTGAAGCCACGGTGGCCATTCGTCAAAACGAGGTCGGCACCGACCGCCATGTGATCATTATCGCCATGACGGCCAATGCCATGAAGGGTGACCGTGAGCAATGTCTGGCCGCCGGGATGGATGACTACATTGCCAAACCCATTCACTCGACACAGCTTTATCCCCTGCTGGAAAAATATGCCAGCCTCAGCGAGAAACCCCAGTCTGATCTCCTGCCCTTCGGTGCTTGTCGTGAAGCGCCAGTCTTTGACGCCGACACCTTCAGCGAGAACATTGGCGATGTCCCGCTCATGCAGGAACTGATCCGGCTATTTTGTGAGGAGTCGCAGCCCATGCTCGGCAATGCCTGCCTGGCCCTGCATGAACTGGATGCAGAAGCGCTGCATCATGCCGCACATTCCCTCCAAGGACTGGTGGGCAATTACGCCGCCACACCCGCCTTCAACGCCGTCTCCGCCCTCACTCAATGCACAAGGAATGGAAACCTCCTGCAGGCAGGCAAACTCCTCGCCGTCGTGACCGAAGAAATAGCTCATTTGCGTGAGGCGCTCCTAGAGTATGCGAAGGAGCTGGAGTAGTCCTCTTTCGTCATTTGGCGAGTAGCTGCAGCGCTCTCGTGCATCCTTCCCTCGCACGGGCGCTGGCAATCCCGCGCCAGCACCGTGAATTCGAAGCTCAATGCGTCAGCGCATAGAAGATGATATTGATCCCCAGCGGATACGCATACTTCTCGGAGAATTCGCGGAAGTACCACGGATCGCTGCCTTCCTGCTCCCAGCCTTCGCCGGTGTCGGTGTTCCAGCAGATAACCATCATGAGCCGGCGTTTGTCATCAAAGTAGCCGCGATAATGCACATGCTCGGAGCCGGGCTTGTCGAATTCATAGGTGATGCCCTGTTTGATCACATACTCGGCATAGCGAATGTGCGGGATCTGCGGCTTCACCTTGATGGGAAAGACCATGTGAAAGATTTCATGCTCCAAAGGGATCTCCTCCATCTTGCGATCTGGCCAGATTTGCTTGAGCGCCACTTCAAAGTTGTCCCACTCACGCGTGCCCCAGAAGTCATCCACCATGATGAAGCCGCCATTGAGCATGTACTCGCGCATGGTCTTCGCCTCATCATCGGTGATGTCGATGTCGCCGACTTCAATCATGTAGAGGAAGGGGAAATGGCGGAACTGCTCGGCATCGATGTCCACGATGGCTCCGTTCGGATTCACCTGCAGCGAGGTGAGCTGCTGGAGGCGGTAGGACATGTTCATGTCGGAATCCGGGTAGTCGGTGGACCACTTGCGATTTCCCCTGCCCCAGCCGCGACCGCCATGGCTCATCGAATTGTAGCGGATGCGGGCGAAGGTGAAGGTGTCATTGGGCAGTTCTTTGCTCACCGGCCAGGTGGGGTAGCCCTCCTCTTGGCCCCGACGAGTGTCACGCGGATCTTCAGGCACGCTGCCATCCTTGACCCCGAACTGGGTGGGACGCCCGCCTTCCCTGCCCTGCTCCACCGCCCAGACGACACAGCCCAGCAAAGCCAGGGTGAGGAGAAGAACGGGGGTGGCACGAGGTTTTCGCATGAGTCTGATAACGTGGCTCGTCACAGACTCCTGCGCACTTCTTTTTCACCCGATGGATCTTGTCTCACGGAGGGGGATCATCTTGATCCCCCGGTTTGGGAGCGTGTTTGAGGATGGGCGGGAGGCAGGAATTGCGGAGGGCTGGGTGTGGCGGGGCGTTGAGGGATCGGGACGATCCCTCTCCTCCAGAATCTTTTTCAACTGCGCATGGCCTGTGTCCTGCGACGGCGGAGGAAGAGGGCGGCGAGGCCGAGGAGCATGAGCACCATGCGACCGGGTTCCGGAACGATGACCACGATCCCGAAGCTGGCGAAGGCGGAGGTGTCCCAGAAGAGGCCGGAGCTGAGTTCGGGAAGGACCAGATCATTCGCGGTGCTGAAGGCGGAGCTGCCGGAGGGAGTGCCGATGCTGCCAGCGGTGCCGGATCCGACCGAAGCCCAGTCCATGAGCTTGAAGATGTCTCCCCTGGCCAGGGTGGCATCTCCTGCAGTCTGAATCAGGAGGGTGGGAGTGCCCCCGGCGCTGGCCCCGAGACTCACAGTCTTGCCGGCAAGGCTGAGCGAGCTGTAGGTGCCGCTGACGGTGTTCCACTGGGTGTAGATGGAATCGGGCGTGCTGCCGGCTCCTGCCGTGGCGTGGGTGCCGAGGTAGGTGGCGGCTGTCACGTCCGAACTCCAGCCGGAGTCCAGGCTTATAGCATTGGTGTTGCTGGAAGTGACACTGAACTGGATCTGCGAACCGGAATTGACGGTAAGCGCTCCAGTGAGGGTGAGCGTGCCAGGAGTGCTGCCCGCTGCATCTCCCGGACGGAGGACACCCACGGTGGAGAGACTGCCCAAAGTCACCGCACCGACGGTCCCGGTGCCGGAGAGTGTGGGAGCGGCGAGTTGGTTCGCTGAAACCGTGGAAGTGGTTGCTGGTGTGCCGGAGACTCCAGAAACGGTGGTCGTGGTGCCCGTGCCAGAGACCGTGAAGGCAGAGGAGGTGACCGAACCGACGCCCCCTGAGCCGACCTGCAGATTGCCGCCGGTGACCAGCGTGGCTCCAGCATAGGTGTTTGTTCCGGTGAGTGTCTGCACGCCCGTGCCGGTCTTGGTCAGCAGCAGATTCCCGGTGGAGGCCACGCCTGCCTTGGTGTCCGTGAGGACGCCGGCAAAGGTCGTGCTGGTGTTGTCTGCGCCGATGGTCAGCGTGGTCGAGGTTGCTGCGACGGAATTGGTGATCAAGCCGCCCGTGGTGGCGGTGTCTCCGGCCAGCGAGCCGAGCGTTTCATTCTTCCCGTTGAGATCGAATGCCCCGCCTGCACCTACGATGAGGGCCGAGCCATCTGGAATCACGCCAGCCACACCGAGCTGCAACAGACCGCCGAGGATGGTGGTGGAGCCGCCGTAGTTGTTGGCCGTGCTGCTGAGTTTCAGCACGCCGTTGCCCGCCTTGCTCAGGCCGCCTGTGCCGGACACCGCACCACCGAGGGTGGAAACATTCTGCGGGCTGGTGACGGTGATGGTGCGCGTGGTGGTGCCGAGATTGACCGTGCCATTGAGGATCACGCCATTGCCGGCAACCGGACCGCCAAAGGTGAAGTTACCATTGACGACCACGTTGTTGGCAATGGTCTGAACAGCGCCGCCTGACATCAGAGTGGTGCCGCCAGCGATGGTCAGCGTGCCAATGCCCAATGGACCCGTGTTGCCGGCGACGAGCGTCACGCCTGCACCCGAAGGCGAACTGCTGGCGCCGAGGATCAGCGTGCCTTCATTCAACTGCAAACCGCCGTTAAACGTATTCGCGCCGCTGAGCACCAGCGAGCCGCTGCCCATCTTGATGAGGCCCGCAGGACTGAGTGTGCCGCCCATGACGTTCTGGATGACGCCGCTAAGAATCAAATCAATCGGCGACAATCCGGAAGTGGTGATCGTGCGGTCCGCCCCGGCCAGTTCCCAGATGGTGGCAGACGAGATGGTCGGCGTGGAGCCGACATTGTCGTTGATTGCGGTGATGGCATTCGTCGTGCCGCTGAGGACGAATGTGCCGCCGGTGATGTTCGTCGTGGCCTGCGCGCCGCCAGTGCCGTTGAAGGTCAGAGTGGCGAAGGTGTTGGCATTGACCAAAGTCAGCACGCCAGCGTTGCCGTTGAAGGTCACATTGCTGCTTGAGGCGATCTGGCCTGCGTTGGTGGTTTCCGTGACATTGGCGTTGTTGATGATCAAATCTCCCGGCACCTGAATGCTGCCCAGCGTACCGCTCAAAGTCAGCGTGCCCTGATTGACCACGGTGGGTCCCGAATAGGTGTTGGAATATCCGCCGATGGCCGGTGAACCGATCGTCGATGCCACATTGGTCCCGGCTGTCACACCCGTGCCGGAGGTGATCGTAAACGTCGTGGCACTCGTGATGGCGGTGATGAATGAATTGGCGGGGATGTTGGGATTCTCCGTGACCGGCATGCCCACATAGAGCCCGGCGGTGCTGGCCACGGTGACGATGGCAGAGCCCGGTGTGGTGCTGGCGGCCACGCCCGTGATGTTGCCACTGGCGGCAATAAGCGGGGCCCCGATGGTGAGAGGTGCGGAGGTGGTGCTCATGAGAGCTGGAAGCGAGAGCACAAAATGCGTGTCATCCGTGATGCTGCTGATCGTGGTCCCTGCGGGGATGCCAGCGCCGTTGACGCTCTGTCCAGTCACCAGACCGGCTGTGCTGGCCACGGTCACCGTCGCACTGGAACCGAGGGTGGCTCCTGTCACGACCAGGCCGACTGGTTGCAGGCCGTAGTATTCATTGGCCGTACCGGTTGCCGTCGCATTCTGGGAGAGGGTGACAAACGTCACGCCCGTGCCCTGCGTGATGCCGGTGATCGTTGTACCTTGCGGGATGCCATTCCCCTGCACCGCCTGGCCTGTGAACAAGACGGGCGTGCCCAAAATGGTGGCACTGCTGCTGCCGCTGGTGGTGCTTGTGACCAGTGACTGCGCGGCGGGAGCCGTGGCCGTGGTGGTAATGATCGTGGCCACGCTGCTGCCCGTGCCGCTGGCGGGGGCGGAGATGGTAAACGTCGTCGGACTGGTGATGGCAGTGATCGTTGCTCCGCCGGGGATGTTGGCATTGCCGGAGAGCACCTCGCCGATGTAGAGGCCAGTGGTGGATGAATCCAGCGTCACGACATTGCTGCCGGAAGTGGTGCTGGCCACGGCGGCGGTGGCGGTGGATGCGGAGATTGCTCCAAAGAGCACCGTGGCCGCACCGGTGGGAAGGGTCGTGAACGAACCATTCAAGGTCACGGTGTTGCCGGAAACACTGGCCACCGTGGCAGAGGCCGTGATCACACCACCGCCTGCAGCAGCGGCAGCCAGGCTGACGCTCATACCAGGATAGATGACACTGCCAGCGGGCACTGTGATCGTGTTGCTGGTGATGCTGGTGTTGGCAATCGTCAGCACCTGTGAGGAAGGCAGGCTAAACTGCGTACCAGCGGCTGTGGCGCTGCCGGCGACTACGTTCGCGCTGAGGGTGTAGCGAGTGGAGTCGATGATGCCGATGATCACTGCGCCAGCGGTCTGCCCCAGAGCCGCGCTGACCGTCTGACCAACCGCCAGACCTGCCGTGCTGTTCAGCGTCACGATGTTCGAAGCGGTGGTGGTGGCTGTGGTCCAGACAGTCGGCAGGACATTCAGCGTGGTGGTGCTGGAGCCGGACTTCACGAGCGTGAGCAGGTTGCCGTTGCTGCTGTTGGAAATGGCGCTGTTGATGGTGGCCGTGTTGTTGGCGTACACATACAAGGAGGAGGCCGTGTTGGTCGCCGCCCCTGCGGTGAGGCGACCACCCGCGATGACGCTGAGCGCGCCATTGGTGAGCAGGCCACCCGAGGTGATGCTGAGCACATCGCCCAGAGTGTTCAGCGTGGCCGTTGAAACAGCGGTGATGCGCAGCGAGTTGATTGCACGGCTGGTGACAGCGCCCACACTTGCCGCGATGGTGATGTTGTCGATGGCCGATCCTGCAGTCAGTGCGCTGGCAGAGTAAGCACCAAATGGATTAGTGCTGTTGAGAGAGAGACCCAGCGCCCCCACGCCCATGGCACCCGTCACTGGATCCATGGTGGCGCGATAGCTGGCGAAGTCCGTGCCGCCCACCACCGCCCAGCCGCCAATGATTCCATTCACCAAGGTCGGAGCGGCTGTGATGAGGATCTGTGGATTGGACGCCGCAGCGCCCGGAGCGAGGCCGTTCATGCCGAGCACCGCAGTGCCGAGAATGCCGCCAGCCACCGTGAAGTTCAGCGTTGCGGTGCCACTTTGATTCAGACTGTCCAGTGTCAGGACGGCGGCCCCGGTGCCCACGGGACTGCCGCCGAAAAGGTTCTCAGTGATGGTGTTGGCACCGGAGAGCAGATTGACGCCGCCAGCAATGCCCAGAGCATCGGTGCCCTGCTTGCTGCCGAAGACCAGCGTGCCGCCAATCAGATTGATGGCAGAAGCCCCCGTGCGCGCAGTCAGCGCGGAGAGTCCACCGTTGTCCAGCGTCAGCGTGGAGAAGTAAGCATTGATGTCACCGCCGTTGGAGATCGTGCCGCTGTCCTTCAGCGTCAGCGTACCACCGCGAATGTTGGTGATCATGTTCGCATTGCGACCGTCGGCATTGTTGAGCACCAGATTATTGACCCCCGATTTGTCGAGGATGATGTTCCCCGCGATGGTGCCGACGAAGGTGGTCGTGGCCGTGCTCGGATTCGTAAAGAGCGTGGCAGTCGCGCCGGTGTTCGTCACCGTGCCCGCGCCGCCAGGGAGGATGTTGCCATTGGTCTGCGTCAGCGAGCCCACCGCCTGATTGTTGCCTTTCAGGTCCACCGTGCCGCCGTTGAGATTGAGTGCTGCCAAGGTGAGGACCGTGGAGGTCGGGATGGCCAGCAGCGTGTTGGTGCCTGCGCTCAGATCGAGCTCACCTGCATTCACAAAGGTGGCACCGGTGAGGTAGCTGTATTTTTGCAGATTCAGGATGCCGCTGTCCGCCTTCACCAGCACACCGGTTCCGATCAGGTAGGCGTTCACATTGAGGGTGTCCAGAGTATGGAAGATGAGGCCTGCCGCTCCCTGCGTGATGGCACCGCCGGTGATGCCGGCATTGCCCGTCTTGGCCACCACGGCCCCGCTGGTCACCGTCAGTGTGTTGATCGTTCCGGCTGCATTGAAAAGCGTGGAGCCAGAGGCAAGCCCCGTGGCGTAATTCACCGTTGCGCCACCCCCGGTGGAGGTCACACCACCGCCGCTGTTCAAGGTCAGCGAGTTGATTGTGGTGGATGCGTAGAGGTTGAGATTCTGCGCCACAAACACATTTGAAGCAGCCAGCACATTGGAAACGACACCGCCAAGCGCAGTGATCGCAGCCGGAGCCGCCGTACCGAGGTAGCTGCCAGTCGGCGCGAGGTAACCCAGCGCCGTGTCAGCCGCTCTCAGGAGGCGGAAGCCGTTGGCGTCCGAGGTGACGAGACCGGTGCCGGTGCTGTCTGAGCCGATGATGTCGGGGCGGATGCTGCCCACCAGACCAGGCGTGGTGGCAGTGACATTGACGCGACCGCTGCCTGCTGCACCACCACCCAATAGTCCCGTGGTGGAAATGAGGAGCGTGCCAGTGTTCGTGGCGCTCTGCGCGGTGAATGTACCAAGGCTCACCGTCGTGCCGAAGGCTCCGGTGCTCGCGGTGAGATTGAAGGTGCTCTGACCTGCCAGCATCGTCACGGTGCCGAGTGCTTCAGAGACCGTCGCGTTGTTGTTGCCCAGATAGTTCAGGGTACCGCCTTGGAAGTTCAGAATGCGCGTGGTGCTGGTGATCGCGACGCTGCCACCGAGACGGTTGTTGACCGCGTTGCCGATCACCCCGCTGTTGTCCAGCGTGAGCACACCGCCCTTGGAGAGGGTTTCAACAGAGAAGCCAATCTTGCCGGTCGCG
>NZ_JAQSEA010000286.1 GCF_029946185.1 Prosthecobacter sp. | reverse complement strand
TGATGGCGGCGGCTAAAGTCAGCCACATCGTCGGGCGTGAAAGCACCGCCCAGTATGGCGAACCGCTTGCGGGCTATCACCCGATGCCGATTCGCCCACGCACCATTGAAGAGATGGAGAGCGACAGCCCCAGCATCGGCGGCAAAGGGCCTAGCTACATCCACGGTACTCCCGCGAGCATTTCCGGGGTGGATGCACAGGGCAAACCCATCTTCGGTGTCTTTCCAGATCCCAAGCTCGCCCCCGGCAGCGCGGACAAACTCACCCAGAGTTACAACTTCCGCATCTGCGTCACCCAGCGCGCAGACATCAAGGTTCCATTTCCGAAACCAGCAAGCTACGACGCGGCACACTACGAACTGCTGCTGCGCCTGATTCAGGCCTTTCCCGGCGTTCGCTTCGGCCGCCTGTTTCATCTCGGCAACGTTGCCCATGGCAAATACGACCTCAATGCGCAGGGCCTGTTCTCCACCGACTATCCTGGCGCAAACTTCGACTACCCCGATGGCGATGCTGCCACGCGCGCACGCATCTGGCAGGATCACACCGACTTCATCCAGGGCATGCTGTGGTTCCTCGGCCATGACGAGCGCGTGCCACAAAGCCTGCGTGAGCAGACCAACTCATGGGGCCTGTGCAAAGACGAGTTCCCCGACAACGCCCATTGGCCCTATGCGCTGTATGTGCGCGAAGGCCGCCGTATGATAGGCGAGTACGTCATGGTGCAGAAAGATCTGCAGACCGACATTTTTAAAGACGACTCCGTGGGCATGGGTTCCTTCCTCATCGACTGCCACATCGTCCAACGCATCCTCGCCGAGGACGGCACCGTGCGTGATGAAGGCAGCTTTCAGGACACTCCCGCGCTGCCCTACCAGATAGCCTACCGAAGTCTGACGCCAAAGCGCGCCGAGTGCGAAAATCTGCTCGTCCCCGTCTGCCTTTCCGCCAGCCACATCGCCTGCTGCTCACTCCGCATGGAGCCGGTGTACATGGCGCTGGGCCATGCATCCGGCCTCGCCGCCGTCATGGCGATCAAGGCCAAGGCCCCGGTTCAAAGCATCGACGTCACCGCCTTGCGCAAAAAACTGCTCGAACAAAAAGCCGTGCTCGAACTCGCTTCACTCGCGAACATGGTCCGCTCCGCCAAGCTTCCCGGCATTGTCATGAGCGAACAGGATGCCGAACAGACCGGCCACTGGACCGGCAGCGCCTATGGCAGTCCCGTCGATGGCTCAAGCATCCATGACGCCAACACCGAGAAAGGCGCCAAGAGCATCATCTACCGAATGAAAATTCCGGCCACGGGCAAATACGAAGTGCGCGTGTCGTATGCCGCTGCACCCAACCGTGCCAGCAATGTGCCGGTGAGCATTGAGAATGCCGAAGGCACACAGACGGTATGGGTGAATCAACGCAGGACACCGCCCATCGAGAAGCTCTTCATCAGCCTCGGCGTTTTTCCCTTTACGGCAGGCACACCCGCCGTCATCACGATCAGCAACAAGGATACAGACGGCATTGTCGGAGCTGATTCCGTGCAGTTGATCGAGGCCCGGTGAAACAGAACGTACGACCACAAATCAAACACAAAACGATCTATTGGACAGAACCCCACTATCCAATGAAAAACATCATCCAGTTATTCACCCTCGGTCTGTTCATGGCAACGATGTCCAGTTGCGTTGATGCGGGTGGCTATGTGAACACCGGCCCGGGACACTCCCGCCATGCCCCCTCACGCTCTTATCACTCCGGGCATCACAACAACGGTTACTACGGCAACAACCGCCCCACCCATTATAAATCCAAGCCAGCCCCCCGGCCTTCTGGAGTGAACGCCCGTGTGGGAACTCGTGGACTACCGCTGAACGTCAACAGCAACACACGTCTCGGTCTGTTCTGATTTCCCTGTCCATCAACACGTGGCGGATGACTCGTTCATCCGCCACGTCATGTTTTCGGGCGCAACTTTTCGTGTCACACGCCCAGCAGTTCGCGAGCTTCCGCCTGTCCAGGTGCCGGACGGCCAAACTCACTCGCCGTCACACGCGCGAGAGCGGTCAACTGACGCCAACGAAAGGCAGGGCGAGTGCGATGAAATTCGTCCCAGGTCGTCTGGAAATACTTCTCCGCATGCAGCGCCCCATCTTCGCTCACGGCGTAGCGCAGCAACGTCTTGAACACGGCTTCCGGATCCATTCCCTGTACGCCACAGCGGTGCACCACGCCGGATGCATGGGCTTGGAGATTTTGCCGGATGTTCTCATCCAGTTCAGCAAGCAGCTTCGCCTGATCCGTCGTCTGGCTGATGTAGCGCTTCGGCGGCATCGGTTCCCATTCGAGAAAATGCTGCCCCGTGGCCGCACCACGATCACGCGCCACCTGCCACGCGCCGAGTATGAGACAGGCGAAGACATTTCGCCCTTGGCTCACCTGTGAGAGATTGCGCCACGCATGCACCGAATCGCTCGCATGCACGCCCATGGAGTCGCCATGCACGCTGCCAGGCGGCTTGCCTGGGGCTCCCCACTCCGGTGGACGACCATGATCTCGCAGCACGATTTGATTCGCCGCCAGCGAGATCGCCTCGCCGATTTCATGCGGATCAAACCCCTCCGCCAGTGCCGCAGCCACGGCACCAGCGGCATCTTCCGGGCTGCCGCTGAAAATGGTCAGGCTCAGCTTTTCCACCGCCGCGTCCTCCATAGATCGAGTACCGGGCTCACGTCCCATGAGCTTGTGTTCGTCGATCAGCTTCGTCAGCGCCTTGCTGTGCTCATCCCACTCGGTTCTGCGATAATTTTCCGAGTTCAAACAGTAGCGCAGTGACATCCGCAGCAGCGTCGTCGCATGCTCGCGGCCCACCAAATCAAGCAGATCCCAAGCGCGATACGGCAGCACGGTGCGGTGTACCTCCGGATTGTCCTGCACACACTCAAGCAGCGCATTGAAGCCGCCTTCCGCGCTGTTTTGCATCATCGTGGCAAAAACTCTTTCCGCACCCGCCGTGTCCTTGCGTCTCACCGTTTCGTGCAACTGTGCAGCAGTCGGCTTGTCCGTGCCTGCGGCCACCGGATGCAGCACCTCGTCACTGCGACCACCCTTTTCCTGCATGCGGTTGGTGTTGCGGTAGAGCACCTTGAACACCGGCAGCGCCTGCTGCTGCTCCGGCATGGAGCCAGACATTTTCAGCGCCGGGCTCAGAGCCATCAGCGTGTGAAAACCGATGTAATCCTCGCCACCGAACGTTCGTGCGTTTGCAAGCACGCCTGCGGCCACAAGCTGTTTCAATGACACACCCGCTTTGAGTTTCATAGCAAGTGCAGGCTGCAGCTTTGCCACGGGTGTCTCCTGCATGAAGCAGACGAGAGACTCCATGTCTCCGAAGTTCAAAGCGGCGGACGTTTCCTCCGCACCCGCGGAGCTGATGCCGAACTCAGCTGCGAGCGCGGGACCGAGGGTGGCTAACAGAGTTCCCTTGCTCACATCGGCAAGGAACGCACGGCGGGATTGCAGTTCATTCATGATGACCTCCTGGTTGGGATTGAGCAGAGTGTCTTGATTTGCAGGAACCCGGTCAATGCCCAATTTGGAGGCGTTTGAAAGATCGCTACCTGCCGACCTTCATCTCCGCGAACTCCGCCCAGCAGGCCCGGGTCGGTGCCCATGAGGCATCGCCGCCGCCGTGAAAGGTTTCAAAGTAGAGACCGTCCACGCCAAAGCTGCCCACCGTACGCCATTCCATGGCGGTTCGTTCCACCATGAGTTTGTCAGCAATCCACACACGCAGTGAACCATCGCGTTTGCCCACAGCATTCATCGTCACGGCGATTCGTACTTTGACCTTAGTCTCCGTGGGAAAGCGGAAGTCGGCGGGAAAGGCAAAGCTGTCGCCATAATCCCCCTTTTGGTTTTTGTGATACACGTAAGCCTCACCGCGCCCGTCTTTGCGCCACATAAGACGCGCTGAGAAACCGTTCGTGCCGGTGGCCCTGCGACCGCCGCTGACATTATCCGGGCCGCCACACAATCCCGGCAGCTTGCCGCCTTTGACGAAATCGAAATCCTTGCTGAAGCGCAGCGTGTAGCTCAGTTCTGCCACCTCATGCTTCCCAAACGGCATGCGCCACCCCGCACCGCCCTCCTCAGGTCCGATCTTCCCGACCGCAAAGTTCACTCGCAGCCATTTCAACGCATCGCTTTCGATAATCGCGACGCGTCCTTCAGTGATGCCTCCTTCAAATGCGCAGCCCTGCCAGTCACTCTTCCAGCGTTTGATCGTGTAAGGTCCAGGCGAGCCTGCCAAGTTGACCGTCAGTGGAAGATCAGCCGACAGAGCGGCATGCATTGACGCAAAAAGAATGAAAACCAGCACACGCATGCGAGGGGGATACCACGGCCGTGCATTGAAGACATCCAAAATCATGCCCAGTTGCCCACTCCGCAGCCAGTGTCGGTTGTGCGTCAGCACCCGAAAGTTTTCTCCCGACGGCAAAACTCACTTGCACAGGGCTCAGACACGATTAAAACTCCCTCCCTTCCAACGCTGTTTGGTTTCAAACACGCCTCCGTAGCTCAGTTGGTAGAGCAGTTGACTCTTAATCAATTTGTCGTAGGTTCGAATCCTACCGGGGGCACCACTCACAATCAGTGAGTTAGGTGGGTTTGGACATGATTGAGATTTTAGATCTCGGACATTTTTCGGACACTTTTGAGTCCTACCCCTAGCAACTCCCTGCCCTGGGGTTTCTGCTATCAAAAAAGTGGATTCATCCAGCTCATTTGCCCTTTTCCAGGCGTGCTGCGTGTTTTGCAGGCAATCCGGCCGCAGTGATGGCGCGTTGAGCGCCTGCGATGTCGTACGGGACTCGACGCCACCAGACGTCTTGGTGTCCACGACGATAGATCAGGTAGCATGCGCGTTCGTCTTTGTCCCGAGGTTGGCCGACGGAGCCGACGTTGATCACCTGCTTCAGGTCAGGGCGCAGGCTCTCCACGCTGGTTGTGTTGACCGCCTGATCCTCCCCCTCGACCCACATTTCGGGCTGATGGGTATGGCCGATGAAGCAAACTGGCTTCACTTGATGTTTAAAATGCTGGGTGGCATCTCCAGCTTGGAGCATGTAGGGCCAATCGTCCGGTTTGTGCAGCGATGCGTGGACTGCTTCAATATCACCGCCGTCGAAGTGCATTGGAAGGGTGCCCAGCCAAGAAAGGCGTTCTGCACTCAGGTGATGTCGCGTCCAATCGACCACCTGCCGAACTTCATCGCTCACATCCTGGATGTCCGTAGTGCTGGAGACGTAGTGGTCGTGATTTCCCATCAGGCTCAGGGAGCAGAAGTCCCGGACAAGGTCGATGCATTCAGCCGGACTGCCGCCATAGCCCACAATGTCACCCAGACAGATGCAGTCGGAAATCCCCTGAGATCGAATGTCCGCCACCACGGCTTCAAGTGCCTGCAGATTGCCGTGAATGTCACTGATGATGGCCAGGTTGTTGTTCATGGGCTGGTTTCCGCCGCAAGGGAGGTGTTCGATCTTGTTTCCTCCAGTGCTTTCACAAGGTTTACCAAGGATTCAGCAAGGAGGAAGAAAACGGAATTGTATTGTTCATCCGCTGCGCTGGCTTTCTGGAGCAGGACCACGACTTCACGCATTTCGTCGATGGGCTCATTTAACCACTCAACCATCATTTTGATTTTCGCCGTAAGGCGGGCTGGCGAAGCCCTTTCAGCGAGCAGCTCCTGAAATTCGAATTCCTCGGTAACGATGTCAAACTTGGTGCTGATGAGGGAATCACAAACAGCTTCAATCTTGGGGAGGAGCTCTGGAGGCACCTCGATGGAGGGAAGTTCATTCTGAATGAGAGTCGCGTAGCTCATCATGAGCATGGCACAATTGCGGGCAGCACTGCTTATGGTTTGCAGTTCGGGATTGGTGTTCATGGGAATAGGAGGAGTGTTGGGTGTTTTCGAGTTGTTTGCGGTGCTAAACTTCCTCCTGTGAGATCTCTGGATTGACGGGCTCGTCTTGGAATAATTTATGGATCTGCCAGGTCATGGCGACTGATCCGATTTCCTCCCTGATCTCCCCCTGGAGTTCGATGTCCGAGGTGGCGTCAAGGGCCTCCCTCAACTTGCGCATCATTGCCTGATACTTGATTGTATGATGATCCGCGAGCGGCGCTGAATCACTGGTATTTTGAGCGGTCATCTCGTTGGTTTTGCCGTTTCAGAACTTTCCCATCCCAGTTTTTGCTCGCAATTGCACCCCAAACATCGTACTGCGCTCTTCCAGCATGATCATCAATGCCGCGCCTTTCAGGCTCATTGGCACCTTCCATTCCACCGGTGGCCACTGGCGCTTCTTGAACAGAGCGAAAAGGTATTGCTTGTCCTGCTTCGAGCCTCCTCGCGTGGGCATTTCCTCAATCGTCAGACCCCGATGCCGCGTCTGCATTTGGACAACCTTTTGATCCCCTGACGGATCGGCATTCGTGAGGGGTTTGCGTTTTGATTGATCGTTCATGAAATTTACCTTTCTTTGGTTTTTGTCAGTATCAGTTCGGCTACCGAAGGTCTCATTCCCCTGTCCCGTCTTGAGCGGATGAAACCGGAGCCGTCCATGACACCAGGATGACAGATGGGGGCAGAAAGGCGGGGCGTTCAAAAAGGTCCGCCGGAACCTCGCCTGTTCCTCGCTGTGGGCCAGGTGAACAAAAGGCACTGCCGCCATAGTAGTGCCACGGCAGACTGTCGAGAATCGGTACCGCGTTGAGTGCGGTCAATGGCAGCAGCAATTGATCCGGCAATAGTCCTAGAATCCACCGGCCTGAGCGAGAGAACGACTCGTATTCCGCAAAGTAATGCAGCCACCGACTGCCACATGCGCGGCAGGTGCGAACGGAGACATCGCCGTAGCGGCCATTTGTTTCATCGACGCCAATGACCTCCGCATCAAATTCACCGGGACCATGTTCGAAACAGCATTCATTGACGGGGGGTAGGGATGGCGATTTTTGGAAGGTAGCCTTCATAGGTGACTCAAGTTTGGGATTCATCTCAAGGGTGTGCAGTGGTGACGAAGTTGGCGGCTTCGAGATGATGTTCGCCTTCCCAGCGGTAGCCGACGAGCGGGTTGTCACCGAAGGCCGCGCTGAAGTCGAGGCAGGCAATGTTGTGCTTCAGGGGCGCGTGGGCGCGTTCTGGAGGCAGCCAGTAGTGGCCGACGAACACGGGCGGCTCACCGGCACCGTAGTCAGGAATGCCGCGCAAATCGTCAGGATGGGCGTCTCCTGGAATGTCGAAAGGCTCGGGCATGTTCAGATGGCTGATTCGGGCTGCGGCGGGCAGGTCCCACCAGCGTACACGCACTTTGTGACGGGCGGTGCCTTCCTTGTCGTGAAAAACGTGTCCGTCCGGCAATGCGAGCTCCGGACCTTTGAGGATATTTTCAACGGCGAGGAACTCAGGGCTGCCCTTGTCGGCGCTGACATGGAGGAAGTCGTCGTCGGCAATGGTCCTGCCATTTATCAGGGCCAGTCCGCGAGCATCCCAGCAGGCATGGACGGCGCGCAGTCCGCCAAGATCGAGAAACATCGGCAGGCGTTTCATCCACTCGATCCAGTCTCCCCACTCGGCATCCCTGCCGGCGAATTGATGCTTCGTAGCTGCATGCTGGCGGACGTTCATTTGGCGTCGCTGCCTCAAGTGCCCACTCTTGCCGTCCGGGGTGTGGTAGCAGACGGCATTGTACTCGTGATTGCCCATGATGGCCAGGGCGTCTCCCGCTTCGACCATGGCGCGCACCGTGAGGAGCGTCTCGCGGATCTTGGGCCCACGGTCGATGTAGTCGCCGAGGAAGACGATCTTGCGGCCCTCAGGATGGCGGAAACCCTCATCATGGGGCAGGTAGCCGAGGTGGGTCAGTAGATTAAGGAGCTTAGCGTGCTGTCCGTGGATGTCGCCGATGAGGTCGTAGGTCTGGTTTTTCATGACACCTGACCCTCGCATTCATGAGGAGATTGATAAGTTGTCTTAATGCAGTATATATAACTATAAAGTTATGCATGATTCACTCTTTACCCGTGGTGGCTTGTCGCTCGACCGTTTACGCAGCTTTCTCGCGTTCGCGGAGGCGGGCTCCATCAGCAAAGCCGCCGCCGGCGATGTGAGCAGGCAGGCACTCATGAGCCGCCAGATTCGGGAACTCGAAGAATTTTTCGGTGCGGAACTCACCGTGCGCCGAGGGAAGACGATAGCCCCCTCGCCGGCAGGAAGTCGTTTGGAGATCCTGATTCGCGGACAGTTCGACGACCTGGAGCGTTTTCAGTGCGACCAGAAGAAGCAGGCCAAGTCATTCACCTTCGGTGCTGGAGCCAGCATGCTGGAGTGGCTGGTGATTCCTGCTGCGGAGAAGATTCGCGGCTTGCTGGCAAACTCCACCCTGCGGCTTTCCTCCCAGCGCAGTCGGGAACTCGTCGAGAATGTCCGCGATGGACGGCTCGATTTTGCCATTGTGCGCGAGGACGCCATCCCCTCGGGCGCTGCCTATCTGCCGCTCTTCAGACTCCAGTTCCACCTATGTGTCTCGCGCAAACTTTACAGGCAATACCCCAGGACCAGGCTGGATGATCCCGCCACTCTCAGCCAACTCCCCTTCGCGGCCAATGCGGGCGGAGGCCAGTTGGACACGACTTTTAGACAAGCCATGATCGAGACCTGCGGCAGCTTTCAGCCAATTTTCGAATGCGATTCCCTGCTGCAGGTGCGTGATCTCATTGTGCAGGGGGCATGTGCCGGACTGCTGCCCTCCATCGGCACCCGCGATCTTGCCCCCCATGAGGTGGTCACGCGTGAGTTTGGGCCTCTCAAGAACTACGGTCGTGGTCTGGCACTGCACTGGAACGAACGCCAGATGCGCCGGCGCGACGTAGAGGATGCGGTGATCAAGAAAATCGCGGGTGCGCTTTCACTCTAGAGGCTCAGCGGTTGGGGAAAGCTCGGCAGAGACCTGCTTCAAGTGTTCCTTCATTTTGCCTTCCTTCTTGGCCTTCTCACAAGCCATTGCGTAGGGGTCAGGCAGGAGCATGGCCAAACGCTTGTCCTTATTCCCGCGAAAGCCGGGAGGAACCAATAAGACTTTGGTGTCCAGACCATGGATCGGGAAAAGGGAAGGCATAAGAGACATCATAGCCTGAAATGGGGGTTAGGCCAGTTTCGAGGAAGGCGTTTTCACGGTCGGACAGGGTACTCCCGCGCTGCCACGCGCAGCCAGCTCGGATTTGAGAGTCCACCTGAGCGGCGGAGACTTTGGGCTCCGACAAGCGCAGCGCTCTCAGTTTGGCTGGAGGTGGGATTTTCGGAGTGGGAAGCGGAGATGGAGATGTGTTTGGATTGTCTCATTCCTCCTCCTGCGCGGCCAGGGTCCAGATGCGTTTGAGGGGGAGTTCGGCTTTGAGGTCTTCGTCGAGTTTGTCGTAGTGGGCGAAGAGGGCGTCGAGGAGGTCTTTCTTGGTCCAGAGGCGGACTTTGAAGAAGCTCTGGGCGAGTTCTTTCTGCACGTTGGTCTTGAAGCCGCCCCAGGAGACAAAGAGGCCCTGCGGGGCGTTGAACTTGCTCATGGCTCCGAGAAGTTTATCGACCGTGGGGCGGTCCACGGGGGTGTCCTGGGACTTCACTTCCACGCAGAGCTGCGGCGTGCCAAAGCCCAGCGCGCCCATGCCGGCGAGGATGTCCACGCCGCCGTCGGGGCCTTCGGGGCTGAGGTAGGTGGTGTAGCCTTGGGCTTTGAGGATGCCGTCCAGCAATCGGGTAAAGGCATGGCCGGCGAACTTGGCCTGAATCTGGGTGGCGATCCGGTCGAGGCCTTCCTGCTCCAGGTCAATGGTCTCGCTGTCGAGCTCTTCGCCATCGTCGTCGTTTGCCGGAGCGGCCTTGGCTTTGCCCATGCTGCCCTTCTTGCCGGGATCATCCTTCCAGCCGCTGGCCTTCATGGCCTTGATGCGGGCCTCGGCGTTGTTGCGCTGAATGCGGCAGATGGTGAGGAAGGCCCCAAAGGAATGCAGCAGGTCCTGGCCGAAATGCGGGCGCGGGATCGCCTCGCCGATCCACTTCACGCTGCGCCAGTGGTAGAAGGGGTTGGGGCCGGCGGCTTCAAAGTGGTAGTCGCTGGTGATCTCGCCGATGTAGATGCTCTGCTGCGTCTTGAGCGGCAGCACCACCCAGTCGCCTTTCTGCATGGTGTGGGCAAAGGGCCATATCTGCCCCGCATGATTCAGCAACTTCTTCGGTTTCGCGCCGGGGTCGTTCTTTTCGAGCACTTCGATCAAGGCCGCCTTGTCAGGGAGCTTGAGGAGGTTCTGCGAGAGATCGCCCCAGGTCACATAGACCCGGCTTTCTTCGAGAAACTTGGATTCAAATTCGCCGTGGGAACCTGCGCGGATGAGCCAGAGGGACATATCAGGAAATGGGTGGGTTAGACTTTGGCGGATTCGAGGACCGCCTTCAGCAGATGGCGGTGGCAGCAATCCGTGTCCTCGCTGCATTGGCAGAGCAGAGTCACGGGCTGGCGGCGGGCGAGTTCTTTGATGAGGCGCAGGGTGAATTTCTGGCCGTAGTTTTTGATACGCTCGTTTTCCTTGTCCATCAGTGCGGGTTCGAAGAGTTCGAGTTTGTAGCGTCGAGTAAATTCCTTCCAGTTGATCTTCTCCGCATGATAAGCCTTCAACAGGGGTTCGCTAGGGGCCAGATTCGGCATCCAGACGTTGTAGCGAGTGCCTGAGCAGCCGCGCACGGTGTAGCGAGTGACGAGGATGCGCAGACCGTCGTGCTCGCGGTCAATAGCAGTCCAGACACATTTGGTGCGGATGGCAGGCATAGGAAATCGACGCAGGCAATTCCAAGAATTAGCCTACTCAGCAAAGGTCCAGGTGTGCTAAACGAGAATAGACCTCAACTTTCACCAAGGGAGCATAAACCATTGAGAAGAATCAGGCGGCTTTTTTGACCTTCTTTTCTAGCTCTCTGGCTGTCTTGAGACGGATTTCAAAGAGCGGGGCAAATTTAGGTTTGAGCGCACAAAATGATTCCTTGAGTTCTGAGCCCTGCTTGCCCCCATTTTGAAGATAGTAGATGGTGCTGATCGCTTCGAGTTCTTGAGAAGTCTTTTCGTTCAGCCCTTTGGCGAGATCAGCCAAAGGAAGAGCCTTGTCTCCTGCAAGCTGGGATACGAGTTGCTTCAGTCCTTCCCGCGCTGTGAAACGATAAGTTTTGTAAATTCCAGCACTCAGCGGCTCTTCATTGATCAAACCTTCCCCTTCAAAAGCCTGAAGCTGACCATCGAGTTCACTGGAATATGGTCCGTAGTGGAGATAGCCGAAGCGAAAATGAAAAGGCATGCCCAAATGTTGCAGAATATGAACCAGCTTCTGAAATTTCTTTCTGCCTTCAACCGCGCCCACTGCCTCCAAAAGCTGGCCGATGATTAAAATGCTGTTCATAAGCTCATGTTTTATCTTTGGTTTGTTTTTTGTCAATTTTTACAATGAAGCGCTCCAGTTCGGGAAGGAAAAAAAGCCTCAAAAACTTGGGTTGCTCCGGTCCACCCAGCGTACGGAAGATCGGGGATTCGTCTTGTATGGGCATCGCAGCATCTTCCGGGCCTCCGTGGCTCAGCAGCACCGCATTGGTGGCGATTTTCTGGAAATAGTCCTCCGGGTTGGCCTCACGCTCACCTTTTTTTGGCATCTTGTAGGCGGTGAACTGGATGTAATCTAGTTCCCATGAGTTCCTCCACTTGTCTCCCAGCCCTTCGAGTGCAGCCCGCCATTGAGCCTCGGCGGCAGCTCCGGGTTCGATTTCCTTCATCTTGAAGATCTTCGCGCGGTTCAGATAGGCATGCGAAAGCTGGGCGAGCAACTTGTGCTGCGTCTTGGTGCTTTGCGCCCACAGACCGAAACATCCAATGATACAGGGCTCATCGATCAGGAGAAAAAGTGAATCCTCGACGCCACCTTCCTTGGCAAAATAGTCTTTGACCATTGGAAACGTCCCGTCGGGTAGCTTGTCATCTTTGGCGAGCCGCGCAGCCTCTCTGAACAAGCAAAGCAGATGGGCCTCCCAGCGCCGCGTGCTTTTATGAAAATAGACCTGCACGCTCATGTGCTGCCGGGCCATCAAGAGCTGTTCGGCAGAGTGGAGACCCCGCTTGTAATCCAGGCTCAAACGCAGCAGCCCTTCGCCCTCACTGTTGTCCGGCTTCAAAGTCCCGAGGCACAATGAGTTGACTAGCCACTCCAGATCGTAGATGCCGTAGCGCACGCCTGTAAAGTGGGCATCCCGCAGCAGGTAGTCCATGCGGTC
>NZ_JAQSEA010000285.1 GCF_029946185.1 Prosthecobacter sp. | reverse complement strand
GTGGTGTCCAGCAGCTTACGCGGCGTGCCATCAGGCTTCGTTTTGTCCCAAACGATCTGCCCTTCGTACCCCACCACCTCGGCCACCATCTCCACCAGTTCACGAATCGTCACATCCGAGCCACAGCCCACATTGACCAAATCCGGCGGGTCTTCCAATTGCAGCAAAAACGCGCAGGCGTCTGCCAGATCATCCGCATGCAGAAACTCGCGCTGGGGGCGGCCCGTGCCCCAGGCCACCACTTCCGCCTGGCCCGTCAGCTTGGCCTCATGAAAGCGCCGGATCAGCGCCGGCATCACATGGGAGTTCTGCGGATGGTAGTTGTCATTGGGGCCATACAGATTCGTCGGCATGGCCGAGTGATAGACCACGCCATACTGCTTGCGATAGTACTCCGCCATCTTGAGCCCTGCGATCTTGGCAATGGCATAGGCCTCATTGGTCGGCTCCAGCGCCGAGGTGAGCAGGCAGTCTTCAGGCATCGGCTGCGGCGCCAGCTTGGGGTAGATGCAGGAACTGCCCAGAAACAGGAGTCGTTTCACCCCAGTCTTCCAGGCACCGTTGATGCAATTGGTCGCAATCGCCAGATTTTCATAGAGGAACTCGGCAGGATAGGTGCTGTTGGCGTGAATACCGCCCACCTTGCCCGCCGCGATGATCGCCGCGTCAGGCCGCTCAGACTGGTAAAACTCCATGACTGCCGCCTGATCAGAGAGATTGAGCTCCTGACGTGTGCGGGTGACGACGGTCACGCCT
Organism: Prosthecobacter sp.; assembly: GCF_029946185.1. Taxonomy (GTDB): domain Bacteria; phylum Verrucomicrobiota; class Verrucomicrobiia; order Verrucomicrobiales; family Verrucomicrobiaceae; genus Prosthecobacter. The sequence goes on along the minus strand of NZ_JAQSEA010000285.1, from coordinate 11,621 downwards.
GCCACTTTCTGGAAACGCCGCACCAGCGCGCTCCCCACCATGCCTGTATGTCCGGAAATAAACAGCTTCATCATGCTTTAGAGAAATTTCAATCTGGCTTCGTGTTCAGCCAGCTTGAGATCGGCGTCCACCATTTTTTTCACCAGCTCTTTGAACCGCACCTTCGGCTCCCAGCCAAGCTGCCTCCGAGCCTTCTCCGGATTGCCGATGAGCAGGTCCACCTCCGCAGGGCGCTCGTAGCGGGAATCATGCATCACGTATTGCTCCCAGTCCAGCCCCACGTGGGCAAACGCCTCCTGGCAGAACTCTCGCACGCTGTGAGTTTCATTCGTCGCGATGACATAATCATCCGGCTGCTCCTGCTGCAGCATGAGCCACATCATCTCCACATACTCCCCGGCAAAGCCCCAGTCGCGTTTCGCCTCCAGATTGCCGAGGTGAAGTTTCTCCTGCAGCCCCATTTTGATGCGCGTGGCCGCACGGGTGATCTTCCGCGTCACAAAGGTCTCCCCACGGCGCGGCGACTCATGATTGAACAAGATGCCACTGGAGGCATGCAGACCGTAGCTTTCGCGATAGTTCACCGTCAGCCAGTGGGCGAAGACCTTGGCACAGCCATACGGCGAGCGCGGCCAGAACGGCGTCTGCTCCGTCTGCGGCACCTCCTGCACCTTGCCAAACATCTCCGAGGAAGAGGCCTGGTAGAAGCGCGTCTTTTTCATCAGCCCCGACTCACGAATCGCTTCCAAAATGCGCAGCGTGCCCAGTCCGTCCACATCCCCGGTGTATTCCGGAATGTCGAACGACACCTTCACATGCGACTGCGCCCCCAGATTGTAGATTTCATCCGGCTGCAGTTCATACAGCAGCTTCACCATCTGCACCGCATCCGCGAGGTCACCGTAATGCAAAATCAACCGCGCCCCATCCACATGCGGATCCTGGTAGATGTGGTCAATCCGCCCCGTGTTGAAGCTGGAGGAGCGGCGGATGACGCCATGCACCTCATACCCCTTGCCCAGCAGCAGTTCCGTCAGATAGGAACCGTCCTGACCTGTGATGCCGGTGATGAGTGCTTTTTTCATAGCATTGATATAATCAATGAATCGGGTCCGGCACCAACCGTTTCAGACAAATAACCAACAAAGGACTCTTGTCTCTCCTAACGGCACCCTTTGGCCGCTGCCACTTCCACCACTTCGAGAAAGCGCCTGCGCGCGGTTTGAATGGCAAACTGGGCCACATACAATTGACGCGCCTGCCTCCGGGCCACTCTCTTCTCATCAGCAGATTGGCGTGACCACCCCTGCAACAACTGCAGCGTACCGTCCACGGTGTCGTCAGCCACCAGTCCAGCGCCATATTCTGCAATGAAAGGTGCCGTATTCACCTTGTCGGACAACAGCACCGGCACTTCACACGCCAGCGCCTCGGCCACCACGATCCCGAAATTCTCCTGATGCGAAGGCAGCACCAACACTTCGGCGGCAGCCAGTTCACGCCATTTGTCCCGCCCCACCACGCCGCCCGCAAAAGAAATATCCGCACCGATCTTCAACCCAAGCTCCTCACATTGCCTTTCGAGTTCTTCCTGGAAATGAGCTGCATACGGCGGGCCGACAAAGCGAAGATGCACCGTCCTGCCGGGATCATCTGTCCCCTGCCAGCGGGCGAAGGCTTGAAGCAGCATGTCACATCCCTTTTTAGGATGAAGCCGACCAAGGAACAAAAACACCCGCCTTCCAGCCAGCACAGGATGGGCGCTCTCGCACTCAGCTTTCAGCACTGCCGTTGAATCCGGCGGCTCTTCGACCCCAAGCGGCACAATCACCTGCGTCCCTTGGATTTTCCCTAGCATGGGAGCGGCCAGACGGCGCTCATCCTCCGTGGTAAAGCATACCCCAGCCGCCTGCCTGAACACTTGGCGATTGAACAACCACCACGCCGCACTTTTCAGCCACCGCGACTGCCTGAGCGCCCAGGGATCCAGCATGCCATGGGGATAAATGAGCACCGGCACATTCGAAGCTCGCGCCGCCTTCGCTGCCGCCAAAGCATGATATTGCCACAGGCCATGCACCACGACAACAGCCCCAGGTTGCAGAAGATCTCGCAGCCCGGCCTCCCAGTTCGGCGTCCAGCCAAACTTGGTCCTCGCCGGCCCCAGCAGACGCACCGAGCAGGGCCAGTCACTGCCCCAGCCAGTTTTCGGATCATCTGAGCTAAGCACCGTCGTTTTCACCGAATCCTGCGTCTGCGCCAGCAGCCTTACAGCTTCCGTCGTGCCCCCATGGTCAGGATCAATGGAGTGAATGACATGAATGATCGACAGGTTCATGATCAATGGCCTTGTTCCTGGTCTGGCGAGTTCAGCACACGGGTATAAACCTCAACCATCTCCTCGCCAAAGCGGCTGACCGACAACTCCCGCGCACGCAGACGGCCCTGCGCAGATTTCTGTTCGCGCCACGCTGCGCCCTGCCTCAGACACTCTGTGATCACTTCGGCTGCCTGCTCCACGTTCTCTGGATCGATGTACTCAACAGCATCTCCGCCCACTTCAGTCAACGGCGCACGATTCGAAGTGAAGACTGGGCAGCCACGAGCCATGGCCTCAAGCACCGGCCAGCCAAACCCCTCTTCAAAAGAGGGAAAGATCAACGCCTGCGCCTGATCGTAGGCCGCCACGATCATGGATGTCGGCGGCCGGGCAAACCAGGTGACACAGGAACCGATCCCCAGTGTCACGACCAGCTCATTCTCAGCCTCTGTGGCAGCGGCTCCCATCATGACCAGCGCTGGCGCAGACTCCAAGCCCAAGCGCCGTCTCAGGGCTGCATAAATGCTCAGCACGCCCTCCCGGTTCTTGTACCAAAGTCCATTCCCGACATGCAGTAAAAAGGATAAGGGCAGCTCTGGAGCACACACGGTCTCGGCCTGCACCTCAAATGCGGGATCGAGCGGATTCAGGACCACATGAAAACGATGTTCCTGCCCCACCAGACGCTCACAGTCTTCGCGAGTCTTATTCGAGACACAGACGATGGTTGAGGGAAAGCGTAGCGCCCAGAAAATATATCTCTGGAATGCCCCCCTCCACCACCCCGCCCGAGGGATGCTTGGAATGTCGCCGATGGCGGCTCTAACAGCGATCAAATCATGGACCGTCACAATCACTCCAAAACCCCTCAACCACGGAATCAGCGGCCCCAATCCTTGGTCCGTCACATGAATCAAGGTTTCCACTCCCCGCCCAGCCTGGAATGCCGCTTGCCAACGCAGTCGCAGAGGGAAAATCAAGTATTTGTCCACATAACCGAACTGCTTTCTCACCCGTCGGGGCATCCAACTCAGCCCACCCAAGACCACGTGAGGGTCTAAGCGTTCGACCTCGTCTCCGAAGACCGGCGTGACAACAGACTGCACCAAGTCTGTGTAGCGCTGCATGCTATGCAGCCGGTCCGGGGCATAAGTACCAGTGATCAACAGGTGCCGCTTTTTGTCACCTAAGCCAGTGCGCCGACAGTGAAACGCCGCCATCGCCTCATGCGCGGCAGCAACAAACCTGCTGCGTCCTTCATCCAAAGTGTGGTCATTGACGCTCGCCCTTGCCGCAGCGCTGGTACGGGCCAGATCAGCAGGCGCAAGTTCCGCCAGCAGTCGCAGGGCACTTTCGATGGCTTTGGCTTCGGAATTCGGCAGCAGCCAGCCATTGACCTCATGGGTCACGAGTTCCCGCGCAGCGCCCGCGTCCTCGGTGGTGATCACCGGCAAGCCAGCCGCCAGAGCCTCCGGCACGACCATGGCCCAGCCATCATGCCGCGTAGGCAGACACAGGGCATCCGCTTGAGCGTAAAAGGCTGGAAGTTCCTGCCACTCGCGGAAACCTTCCCATGATACCTGAGCGGCCACCGGTTGGAGAATTTCGCGCATCTGCCTCTCCAGCGGGCCAGAGCCCAGGATGATCAGACGCAGGTTCGGGTGGGCCCGGGCGGCGGCACGAAACCCCTCAGCCAGTCCCAGCACACCTTTGCGCGAATTCAAAATGCCGGAATACAAGACAACGCGTTCTTCGGCCCGGACTGTGCGCGGCTGCTTCCGAAAACGGCTCAGGTCCGAAAAATAGGGCAGGTTGACATAGCTTTTGTCCGCGCCCCAGTCGTTCATATAACCCGCCACTCCAGCCTGCCCGATCGCCCAGATCGGTGCGGCACTTTTCGAAATTGGATAGAGCAGCAGACGGCGGGCCAGACGTCCGTAGCAGCCCAATCGCAAAAAACCCGGACGCTCCCCCCAAAAAGCCCAGGGCCGTGCGCTGAGGTGCCTGAGATGCAACGCCGCCAGGGCAAACCAATGGGTGTAGTAGTTGCATACCGTCAGATCAGCCTCCAACACCCAGCCGAAGGCCTGCCTGACAACCTCGGGGTGACCTTCCAGCACCAGATGCTCGTGCTTCAACGTCACCCGTCCCCAAGGATGCTGATCATGCTGACGGCGCAGATAGATCACGCGCAGGCTTATCTCTCCGCCGGCAGTGATCTCATTGAAAAATTCAACTTGATAGGGAGATGTCAGATAGGTCACCACGCAGACGCTGAGGCGCGGAGTGCCCTGCTGCTCAGGCTCATGGGAAGCAGGATCAATCATGCACACAAGAGAGGAGAAAAGCCAAAGTGGAAGCCACTCGCAGCGGCACACGGCGGAGCAGTAGCCAGGACCAGGCCGTGAGGGTCCTAACAGGCCTTCTCACGGGTAGATAGTGCCCCATGGCTGCGGGCAGCGCCAGCAGCGACCGCTGGATCACGCGCCACTCCCTCTTCAACGCCAGCCGAAACAGACGACGCAGTATGCTGCCACAAGCCTGCGGCAGCAGGGGCAACGGATAGCGCAGCAGTGGGAACAGCACTGTGTTGATCATCATCGCCACCTGCGTGTCCTCGGTTTCGCGCACAGGAACTGGATGATCATGAAACACGCGCAGATCACCGGACTGCAAGCAACGACCGCCTAGGTCATGCAGTTGAATGCTCACATCCACCTCCTCAAGATTGTAGGCCACCGGCAGAGGGAGATAGCCCCGCGTGCGCAGGAACCAGTCCCGGTTCATCAGATGACCGCAGCCAACGTAGATGGCCTGCAACCACAGCCCTTGTGGGTCGTGCGACTCCATCGGCAGGATCGTAGCGGCCAACACCGCCGTCTCTGGATACCGCGAAATAAGCCTCCAAGCCCGGGCAAAAAAATCTGCGTCCACAGGAAATGAATCGTCGTCAAAATGCGCCACCCAAGCGCAACGAGCCTCGCGCATCATCTGGTTGCGCGCGCCCCCCGGACCGATGAGCCCAGAGGAGTGCAGCAGCCGCACGTTTGGAAACTCCCCCTCCACTAAAGCACGCAGCCCCGCGTCATTGCCATCCAGATGCACGAGGATCTCAGCAGGCGGCGGAACGCAGTCCCGCAGCCGGGTCAGAGTCGTGCGCAACTGCTCAAACCGCCGGCAAGCCGGCACCGCGACGCTGATTGGAATCTCCGGCAATGACATTAAAATCGCATCTCGTTAGCGTGTTGCATGGTACAACGCCCTAGGCTGAGTTGCACTCAGCGCTGGTTCAATTTTTTCAAACTCATGCAAGGCCATGCCGACCACTTGATCCATATTATAGTAGCGGTAGGTGGCTAGTCGGCCGATGAAGCTGACCCCTGCAGTTGCAGCCGCCAGTTCAGCATATTGCGCATAGAGGCGGCTGTTCTCCGCCGTGGGAACTGGATAATAAGGCTCCTTCCCGGGACCGTAATCGTCCGGATATTCATAGACGATCGAAGTGTTTTCACAGCGTTGCCGGGTCGCGTGTTTGATCTCAACAATGCGGGTGAAATCATGCTCATTGGGATAATTGACCTGCATCGCAGGCTGCCAGAATCCTTGCTTGCCAGCAATCGCAGCCCGTGATGCCAGGGTATCTGCCTCAAACGATTGCGTCTCGAACCGCAGCGATCGGTAGGGCAGCGCACCAAACCGGCAGTCAAAAAATTCATCCACCGGTCCGGTGTACACCATGTGCCGGAACTTCACATGAGGCAGGAGTTCCCGATAATCCGTTCGCAGCATGATCTGCACCCCAGGACTTGCCTCAATCATGTTTTGAAACAACCGATGATACCCCGCAGCCGGCAGCGCCTGGAATGTCTCCTGAAGATAGCGGTTGTCACGATTGGTGCGAATGGGGATGCGTCCACACACGCTCGCGTCCAGTTCGCGTGGATGCTTTTTCCATTGCTTGAGCGTGTACCCCTTGAAGAACTTCTCATACAATTCCCAGCCCACCTGTGAAACAATCACCTCTTCCGAGTTTTGCGGTTTGGAGATCGGCACGCGCTTGTGCTCCAGATACGCTTTGAACTCTTCTTCATCTGAGGGTCTGCCTATGAGTTCCTCAAAAGTGTTAAGATTGATTGGAAAATGCCAGTAACGGCCTTCCGCAAACGAACGGATTTCATAACTCGTGGGCAGCCACGCGGTGAACTGCGACAAATAATCCACCACCTTGGAGCTGTTGGAGCGGAAGTAGTGCGGACCATAGACATGCGTAAGCACTCCTGCCTCATTGTAGGCATCATGCGCGTTCCCGCCTACATGCGCCCGTTTGTCCAGAACCAGACAACGCAGTCCCATCACATTGGACAGACGCTCGGCCATGACCAGTCCGGCAAAACCAGCCCCTACAATGAGAACATCCGTGTTCATGCGATATTAAGGCCGGGAGACTCTCTGGAAGTACACGACCACAAGCCGCGCACTGTCGATGGGTGAGATCTGTCCGACAACCCCTGGATGATGTTGCAAATACCCAGCAGATGCCATGGCCAGAGGCACTACATTTTCTTTGGCAAAACCGGCCTCTTGCATCTGGCTTTCAATCCAAGGCAGAACACTCGAATAGGCGACGCTCGAACTGTCATGAATATAGACGGCCTTCTCCGTCTGACTGAGTCTGCCTATGATAAGCTTAAGCGGATTTGGTTCCAGATGGGAATAGAATGGCATCATTTCCATTTCTAGAACACGTTCGGGAAACCGCCCGAACCAAGCCAGTCCATGAGGGTCCTGACAGTAGAACGCCACACTGTTGGAGTTGGACAAAATCAAGCTTCCTGGTTGTTCTTTTCGAATTCCAGCCACAACTTCGCCGGTGGGCACCAGCCAGCGGTAGGTAAGCCAGCCGTCGCGACGGATGAGATTGGTCAGACTGCCAATCAAGATCGCCACTGCCGCCCCAAGGAACACCACCTTGGCCAACCTTTGTAAACGGGCACTTTCGCGTGAAATGGATGCCAGCGCAGTGCCTATCAGCAAGGCTACAAAAGGAGTGAAAATCAGCAGTCTTTTGGTCCAAATGACATTCTTCGCCACCAATACCCCCAAAATAACCACCACGATCACCGTCATAAACTGCGTCGTGCGGCGGGTTTGCAATCCAAGAGCGAGAGCGGCCACCGCAGCAACGACCACCGGCAGCGAAATCCACCACGCATAGGGAGTTGAAACTTCACCAGCAAAGATGGCATACAGCGAAGCAGCTGTGTATGGAAATGAGAAGGCTGAAACTGAAAGTCCCAATTGCCGGAAGAACACCGGCAGCCAAGGCAGGTAAAGCAGACCAATAACCGCCCAGCCGGAAATCATCCACACCCATGGGCCTTTTTTAAATGCCACGGTCAGCAGCAGAGCAACCCCCTGCCCCAGAAACACCACCGGAGCGCTGTAATTGCAGTACCACATCGCCGTGCCAGAAAGTACATAGACCGCAAAATCCCCCCATTGGAATCGACTTTCAACCTCAGGCTGGTTTCGCGGCAGTCCTATAGCCCGCAGCAGTGCATGAAGGTTCCAAATGGCCAGTGCAGCGAACATGGAATACCAGCGCATAGCCGCAGGAAACATCCAGTGGTAGGGCATCCACACGGCGACAGCCAGCACCATCCACCCTGCTCGCGCCCCACCCCAACGCGCGCCACACTTGAACAGCCCCCACAGCGCGAAAATCCAGCAAAGAATTGAAAGCAGTCGCAGTTTGAATGGGGCATAGCCCGCCCATTGCTGCCAATAATGCAATGCCAGATCATACAACGGCGGATCTTCATGCACGTTGGACGCCATCAATTGCATCAGTTCCGGCAGCGGTTCCTTGGCTAGGAAAAAGCCGTTGGTTTCATCATCCCAGATGGTCGTGGTGCCAGCATTCCAGCAAAGCAGGGCCATTCCGGCGAGGGTGAGCAGTTGCAGCCAGCGATTGGAGTAGGGCTTCATCATTCAATGCAGCAGGTTTTGTAATTGGCGCACCATCTCAACGGCGCGCGTGGCAAATTTAGCCAGCGGGACAGAAGGCTCACCGCCGTAACGTTCGCGAAAGCGGATCGTTACCAGTCCCTGCCGAATGCCCGACTGGTGCCGCAGCAAGACCGCCAGTCCGACGTTGGCCAGGAAGAACTGCGCATGAATGCGATTGATTGTGTCAGCACAAGCAGCCGTCCGCATCAGTCGATAGGGCACGTTGGCATCGGCACAGTTGGCACGGGCAAACCCAAGCAGCGTTAGCCGCAGCACCATGCTGGCAATTACCCGCCGCCAGCCATCGTCACGCCGTCTGCGCACGCCGTAAATCACATCGAACCTTTCCCGGTTCCGCCAGAAGCGGAAAAAATACTGAGGGTCACACTGACCATCCGAGTCGAGCTGAAAAATATACGGAATGCCGCGCTCGATGGCAATGCGGTAGCCTTGCAAACAGCTCTGGCCATGACCTCGATTTTCTCGTTCGATGACTTCCAACCGCTCGCCAAATTTGCTGCGCAACTGTTGGAGAATAGCGCCGGTGCCGTCGGTGGAACCGTCATTGATCGCGAAAAAAACGAATCTTTCCGTCCAGTTCTCCAGTTCGGTGAACCATTCGCTCACCACCTTGCGAACAGATGCCGATTCATTGTACACCGGCATCACCACCAAAAGCTCGGGGGGATCACTGCTCATGCGATGGGTGCTGGGATTGTTCGGACTGGCGGGGATTGCATGGTCGAAGAGGCGTTTGAATCAATGGCAGAACTCCGGAGTCAATCATGCAGCCTCGGCACGCGAGAGCCACGCCGATGGAGCGCCTGTTGCGGAGCCTGCACGGGACGCGCACGCCGCACCAGGGATTCCAGATTCGGAATCAGGCAGAAGCCCCAGGCGGCGCAGGCAAACACGTTGGCGGTGTGATTGAGGATGAAACTGCCCGGCAGCAGCAGCAATTCGTAGCAGAAAAATCCGAGCGCCAGAGAGCGAAACATGGAGGGAGGCGAACGCTGAAAGGCCACCCAGCACTGCCAGACCATCGCCATACGAAACAAATACCAGACCACGAAACCCGGCCAGCCCAGTTCCGCCAGCACCTGCCCGGTTTCAGCATCATAGACCGGACAGCGCAGATTCGGTGGGTCGATTTTCAAAGCACTGCGCATGGCCATGGATGCCGGGTGAGACATGCCAATGCCAAAGCCCATCAAATCCACTTCCTTGGCCGCCAGGAGCACCGAGGAGACGGGATACATGATGCGCCCAAAGGTGCTGTCCCCTGCGTAGGTGCGCCGCGTCTCAAAGGCAGTCAGCGCCTTGCTGAAGAAGACATTGATTCCAAATACGATCAAGACTGCACCCAGCATCAAGTAGGGCAGTGTATTGCGGGCCTTGCCCACTTTGGACACCGTGGAGGTCGCCCCCACAATGGCACCTACGATGAGCATGCTAAAGACTGCACCACGGGAGCCGGACATCAGACCATTGGCCACCAGCAGGGGCAGGTTGCCCAGCAGCAGCACCCAGCGGCGCTTGTCATTGATGCCCGTCAGCAGGCCGAGGGAGAGGATGAAGAAAAACTGCACAAACACCGCATGCCCAGAAATGTAAGAGAAGGTGCCGGTAATGCGTGCGGTGGCCACGGCACCAGTGCCAAAGGTCGCCACTTGATGGGTGTCTGCAAACTCACTGGCGGCATACACATTCAGCCAGGAGCCAGGACCCGCCACGAACTGTACAGCTCCGAGCAGGCAGATCGGAATGGCAAACAGTGAGTAACGAAACAGCATCGTGGTCATCTGCGCCTCATTGCGGAACAGCAGCGGGATCATGAAACCCAACGGCACGTACCAAAGGTAGATTTTGAGACCGTAGCCCGCCAGAGTGATCGAGCCGATATTGGCGTTCAGAGCACCGAACATGACCAAGGTGATACAGACCACGGTGATCAGGGTGGCCGGTGCGCGCACCCGCCAGGCCCGGATATCGGGATCGGGGAACATGAAAAATTTCAGGTAGGCCCCGAACAGTATGATGTCCTTGAAGAAATACACCAGTTCCGACCCCTGCGGAAAAATCCATTTACGAATCGCCCCTTCAAACAGCGCCACAATCATCGCGGCATAGACCGCCCGGCGCCAGTTCATCATGGCCAGGAGGACGATGAATACCGTACCTACGGCACCCAGCATCATCATTTGTTGAAGCGAAAATTTCATGTCAGAATAAGTTTATGGCATTATGACCCGTAAAGGGTGCACGCTGCAAATCATCATTGCCTGGAAGCGGCGGCAGAAGACCAAATGCCCGCAGCCGAGCGAGTGGGCTACGACACCACGACGTCCCGAAGTTGCTCACGATAGCGCTGCCACGTTTGTTCCCTGCTCCATGTCAGCGCGGCCTCTCGCATCGTCAGCACTAGCCCCGCATCACCCGCCAACTGCCGCAGGTGGTCATGAATGGCGGACGCACTGCGAATGGGCACCAAAAATCCTTCCTGCCCGTCCTCAATCAAGCCTGCAAGCCCCGAATGCGGCGTGGTGATCACCGTGAGGCCGCAGGCCATCGCCTCCAGCAGCACGAGTGCCAGCCCTTCATACAAGGTCGGCAGCACCAGCACCTCATGCTGTCGCATCTCCGCCAGCACCTCTTCATGGCTCAGGCCAGAGCGGTGTCTATGGGTGACAAGCAAACGATCAAGCGCCGCGCAGGGAGCGGCGCTGGTGCGGGAGCCAATCACCGTCAGCGTCGCCAGTTCTTCCAAACCCGCCATCGCCTCCGCCAGGTAGGCCAACCCCTTCCCTTGATTCAAACTGCCGACATACAGCACTCGCAACCGGGCAGGCTTTGAACTTGAAACCTGAAACCTTAAACTTGAAACTTGCCTATCAACCGGCTCCGGGCCGCCATAGGGCACCACATGAACTTGGCCGCTGAAGCGCGGTGCCAGCCTGAGACTGTCACGCACCAGTTCGCTAGGCACGATCACCAGATCCGCCAGTTGCAGTTCACGATCCCGCCGCTGCATGACCTCGCTGTTCTCCTCCATGACCGGCAGTGTCATCGCCCATTCCGGCTGGCATTCGGCCTCCGCCAACACGATGTCACGCGTGAAGCGCCAGTAAGGCGTAGGCAGTTCATAGATTGTACGGATGCCACGCTGGCGTGCCGCCAAGAAGGTCTGCTCAGCCGTGTCCATGTAGGCATGCACCGCTTGCAATCCCTGACTCTGCGCGACCGAACGGGCCACCGCCGCTTCGAAGCGTCGAACGGCCAGCTCCAAGGAGCC
>NZ_JAQSEA010000284.1 GCF_029946185.1 Prosthecobacter sp. | reverse complement strand
TATCAAGGCAAATCCCCCAAGGAGGGCATGAAGGCCCTGCTTTCACGCGATCCACGGCCTGAGGCCGACTAATTTTTCCCATGGCTGATTCAAACGGTTACGAACTCCTCGACAGCGGCTCATTTCAAAAACTGGAGCGCTTTGGCAGCGTCGTGCTCTCACGGCCCTGCGCGCAGGCGGTCTGGCAGCAGACTCTTGCCAAGGCCGACTGGCAGAAAGTGACCGCCACCTTCTTCCGTGACGGCGGCAATCAATGGCGCGGTCGCGACAATCTCCCCGAGACATGGGGCATCGAGGTCGATGGCACGAAGTTCCTGCTCAGCTCGACCGATTTCGGCCACCTCGGCATCTTTCCCGAACAGCGCGACCAATGGCGGCGCATCCGCGAAGTCTGCACGGAATACGCCAAACGTCACAACCGCCCTGCACGCGTGCTCAATCTCTTCGCTTACTCCGGCGGCAGCACGCTGGCCGCTGCACTCGCTGGCGCGGAAGTGTGCCATGTGGATGCCTCCAAGGGCATGGTCGATTGGGCGCGCAAGAACGCCGCGCTCAATGGCCTCGAAGAAAAGCCCGTGCGCTGGATCGTGGACGATGTGACCAAGTTTCTGGAGCGTGAACTGCGCCGTGACCGGCAGTACGACCTGCTCATCCTTGACCCACCGAGCTATGGCCGTGGCGCAAAGGGGGAGGTCTTCAAAATCGAAAACGACCTGCCACCACTGCTCTCCTTGCTCGGCAAGCTCATGTCGCCACAGCCCCTCGGCGTACTGCTGTCCTGCCACACGCCGGAACTGACCCCCATTTCTCTGCATCACCTGCTCAAGCAGCAGTTTGGCCGCAATGGCGGCAAAGTGGAGCATGGTGAGATGCAGCTCCGTGGCGCAGCCGGAGTCCTGCCCCTCCCCAGCGGCAGCTTTGCATGGTGGCTGGGTGATTGAGCATTCGACATTCCACCTTCGTCGTTCGACACTTCCGCGATGCTTCCGTTTCTCCTTCGCCGCGCCTTCAGCAGCGTGATTGTGATCTTCTGCGTGATCTCGATCACGTTCGTGCTCGCACGGATCACGAAAGGAGGGCCGTTTGACAAGGAGAAGGAACCGCCGCCGCACATCAAGGAAGCGTTGCTCACGCGCTACAAGCTCAACGGTACCGTTTGGGACCAGTACACCGCCTACGTCGGTTCACTCGTGCGTTTTGACCTCGGCTTGTCCACCCGCTATCGAGACTGGCGTGTCTCGGAACTGCTGCAGCAGAAAATGCCAAATTCGTTCGCGCTTGGTACCCTTGCCTTCGTGATCGCGAGCTTTTCCGGTGTTTTTCTCGGCAGCCTTGCGGCGATGAAAAAAGACACCTGGATCGACCGCTCGGCGATGTTTGGCGCGCTGCTCTCCATTTCGATTCCTTCTTTCATCAGCGGGCCGTTTTTGATCGCCATCTTTGCGCTGTGGCTTGGCTGGTTGCCGGTCGGCGGCTGGGGTACGGCATCACAGATGATCCTGCCCGCGCTCTGCCTCGCCGCACCCTACATTGCCTACGTCGCTCGTTTGATGCGCAACAGCCTGCTCGATGTGTTGAAGAGCGACTTCCTGCGCACCGCCCGGGCCAAAGGCCTCACCGAAACACAGGCCGTTGCCAGACACGCCATCAAAGTGGCCATCCTGCCCGTCGTTACCTTTCTCGGCCCCCTCGCGGCACATCTGCTCACCGGTTCGATGATCGTCGAAAGTGTCTTCAACATCTCCGGGGCCGGCATGATCTTCGTGAATTCGATTCAGAACCGCGATGTCTTTCTTCTCGGCGGAGCCGTCATCGTTTACTGCGTGCTGCTCGTGCTTTTCAACCTGTTCGTGGACGTGATCTACACGCTGCTGGATAAACGCATCAAACTCTATGCCTGAGGTCGCCGCTCCAGCATCCATCGCCCGGCCTGACGGCTGGCAGGTCTTGAAGCGCAATCGCTCGGCGCTCATAGCGCTCGGCTTTCTCGCGGGCTTGTCGCTCATCGCGGTCGTCGTGCCAGTACTGCTGCCGGAGGAACTGAAACTCACCAGCAGCAATTCGTTTGTGCCGCCCTCGGCTGCGCATTTTCTGGGCACCGATGTGAACGGCCAGGACATGCTCTATCGCCTGCTTTCGGGTGCCCGTGTGTCTCTCGGCGTGGGCTTGGTTGGTGCACTGATCAGTCTCGTCATCGGCACACTCTACGGCATGATCAGCGGCTACGCAGGCGGGCGGATAGATGGCGTGATGATGCGCACCGTCGAAGTGCTGCAATCCGTTCCACGTATTTTGTTCATCATGATCCTCATCGCCGCGCTCGATGATTACGTGAAGGAGTGGATCGATGGCTGGCGTCTCAGCGCACAGGCGCGCAACTGGTCTGACCTGGCTAAAACAATCAGCGACGTGAAGCCCTACTCCAAGGTGCTGGTGATGATCGTGTCGCTGGGCCTCGTCGAATGGCTCACCATGGCGCGCATCGTGCGCGGCCAGGTGCTCGTGCTGCGGGAGATGACCTTTGTAACCGCATCGCGCGCGATGGGCCAGAGCCCTTGGGGCGTACTGCGTCGGCATCTGCTGCCCAACCTGAGCACCATCATCCTCACCTACCTCACGCTCACCATTCCTGCCGTCATCCTCGACGAATCCTTCCTCAGTTTCCTCGGTCTCGGCATCGAAGACCCCGCCGCCAGTTGGGGCTCACTTCTCAAAGACGGCGCGCAGGTCATCAACCCGCTCGAAAGCAAATGGTGGCTGCTCGTTTTCCCCGCCCTCCTCATGTCCGCCAGCCTCCTCGCACTCAACTTCCTCGGCGACGGCCTGCGCGATGCGTTTGATCCGAAGAGCGGGGAATAACTAGACGTACATTCAATGAAAACCCTGGGGTTCATCATTTTCGGCTTCTTCGGTATGGTCAGCTTTTCTTGGGCTGACACCAAGAGTGAAGAGTTCTACATCAGTCTGCTGCATAAGCTGCAGTACGTGGAGAAATATGAGGATCTAAAGGCGTTGATACCCAATTGTCCGCCCATGTCGTCTGATGGAGGCTATGACAACACCGAGGTTATTATCAAAACGAAGTTGTTTGGATTCGATGCCAAGGGTGAGTTCAACTTCCACAAAAATGTGTTGGTCTCACATGGATTCGAAATCATAACGCCTGGTTACAAAGAGGCGCATGACGTGTTCTTGAGGGCAGTTAAGATTCTAGATGGGCAGGTTGACGGCATTCATGCCGAAGCAGGACTGCCCTTTGGTCTCGATCATCAAGATGGTAGTGACGGGCCTCAGGATGAGCTCGCCATATATATCAAAGGAGATCATCAAAAGGCTTCGTTTAGTTTGTGGTTAAGTTTGAGAGGCAAATCTACGCGGGTGTCATGGGGCGCACAGAAAGTAACTGGATAGCAAAACGAATTGGCCCTTCAAAGATCAATGCGCCTGCAGCCAGTTCAAGCCCGTCCCCGCTTCGACTTCCACCGGTACACCTTCGAGTGGCAGGGCGTTCTTCATCGCATCTAAAATGATCGCTCGCGCCTGCTCGACTTCACTTTCGGGCATTTCGAAAAGCAGTTCATCGTGAACCTGGAGCAGCATGCGCGTTTGCAGGCCTGCTTTCGTCAGTGCGGCATCGACGTGGATCATGGCGAGCTTGATCATGTCCGCTGCGGTGCCTTGAATGGGAGTATTCATGGCCACACGTTCAGCGGCACCGCGCACGGTAGCGTTGCCACTGGCAATGTCGCGGATCGTGCGGCGACGACCGGTTAGGGTCTTGACGTAGCCCTGCTGCTTGGCCTCGACGATGATCTGCTCCATGAAACGTTTCACGCCAGGGAACTGCTTGAAATAGTTTTCGATGATCGTGGCAGCTTCACCGCGCGGAATGCCAAGACGCTGACTCAGGCCGAAGGCAGAAATGCCATAGATGATGCCGAAGTTTACCATCTTGGCCGTGCGGCGCATCTCGGGCAGCACGCCATCGAGTTCCACGCCATAAACACGTGCGGCGGTAGCCTGATGAATATCGAGACCATTGGCAAAGGCTTCGATCATGGCCTTGTCGCCGCTGAGCGCGGCCATGACACGGAGTTCGATCTGCGAGTAGTCGGCGCTCATCAGCACCCAGCCGTCGAAGCCGGGCACAAAGGCCTTGCGGATCTCGCGACCTAGGTCGGAGCGGATGGGGATGTTTTGCAGGTTCGGGTTGCTGCTCGCCATGCGACCCGTGGCGGCCATGAGTTGATGAAACGTAGTATGCACACGGCCTGTGACCTTTGAAACGGCATGTGGCAGCGCTTCGACGTAAGTGTTGTTGAGCTTGGTGACCTCCCGGTAGTCCAAGATGTCTTGAATGATGGGATGCAGGCCCATGAGGGACTGCAGCACCTGCTCGTTCGTCTGATACTGGCCGGTGGCGGTCTTCTTCGGTTTCTCACTGAGCTTAAGGCGGTCAAACAACACCTCACCGAGTTGCTTGGGGCTGTTGAGATTGAAGGGACCACCCGCGTTTTCCTGGATGCGCTTTTGCAACTCGGCCGCTTTTCTGTCGAGTTCGACGCCGTATTCGCGCAGCGCCTGCACGTCGATCTTCACACCGAAGTTTTCCATCTTCGTCAGCACCGGCAGCAAGGGGCATTCGACTGTGTCGAAGACATATTGCTGCTCCTTCAATTCGGATCGCATCTTTGCGGCAAGCTGCCACGTCACGTCCGCATCTTCGGCAGCATAGTCGGCCACCTTGCGGGCGTCTTCTGCCGCCACATCTGCCATGGTGGACTGACTGAAGAGGTCATTCTTCTCCGTACCGATGATAGCAGTGATAGGCACTGGAGTGTAGCGCAGATATGATTCCGCTAGGTAATCCATGCCGTGGCGCTGCTCGGGATCGATGAGCGAATGAGCGAGCATGGAATCAAAGAACGGCCCGACCACCTCGACACTATGCGCTAGCAGCACGCTGAGGTCGAATTTGAGATTGTGGCCAATTTTCTCGACGCCTTCACGGGTGAGCATGGCGCGGAATTCTTCCAGCACCGCATTTGCCGCAGCTTTCTCACGTGGAAAGTGCACGAACCATCCTTCATGCTCCTGCCACGAAAAGGCGATTCCCACGATCTGCGTATCGCGTGGATCAAGCCCTGTGGTTTCGAGATCGAAGCAGAAGGACTTCAGTGTGGCAAGCTGAGCGATGAGCTTCTGCCGATCTTCCACCGTCTGCACCAGATGATAGACATGCGGCGTGTCATCGATGGTGCTGAGCTTGGTAGGGACGGGGAGCGCTGGCGCGGCAAAGAGATCCTCCGGAGCAGACGAGGATTCACCTGGCTGGCTGGCAGCCTGTTCCGACTTCCGACTACGACCGGCCTTAAATTCATCACCGTAAAGGCGGCGACCCAGCGCATTGAATTCGAATTCGGTGAAGAAGGCCTTCAGAGCTTCATCGTTGTGCGCCTTGATGATGAGATCGGCGACTTCCGCCTCATACGGCGCATCATGGAAAATGGTGGCAAGCTTCTTGGACAGCAGTGCATCCTCCCTGCTGGCCTCGAGTTTTTCCTTCTGCTTGCCTTTGAGCTGCGCGGTATTGGCGATAAGATTCTCGACGCTTCCAAATTGCTGGATCAGCGCTGTGGCGGTCTTTTCGCCGAAGCCTTTCACACCGGGGATGTTGTCAACGGCATCGCCCATGAGCGCGAGAATGTCGATGACCTGCTCCGGCCGCTCGATGCCCCAGCGCTCGCAGACCTCCTTCACGCCGAGGATTTCCACCTCGCCGCCAGAGCGGCCCGGCTTGTAGATTTTGACGAGCTCGGAGACGAGTTGGCCGAAGTCTTTGTCCGGAGTAACCATGAAGGTTTCGATGCCTTCCTTCTCGGCACGTTTGGCCATGATGCCGATGATGTCGTCAGCCTCGTAGCCGTCATGGACGAGGATAGGCACGTTCATTGCCTCCATCAGGCGTTTGATCTGCGGGATGGCCATGCTGATGTCCTCCGGCATCTCTTCACGCTGCGCCTTGTAAGCAGGGAACATCTCATGGCGCGGCGTGGGCGCAGATGTGTCCAATGCGACGGCGAGATGCGTGGGCTGCTGGTTCTTGATGATATCCAGCAGCGTGTTGGCGAAGCCATACAGTGCGGACGTGTTCAAGCCATCGCTGGTGCGAATGGGGGCTTTGATGAAAGCAAAGTGTGCGCGGTAAAGCAGTGCGAAGCCGTCGAGGAGGAAGAGGCGTTGGGACATTTGCCCGCAGACTAAACAGCCCAGAGACCTGCGCAAATGAAGCTGCTCGGGGCGGGGCTCAGAATCGCGCAGCCATTTCTCCGCCTTATGCAAGACCAACTCATGGCACCAATGCAGTCAGGACTAGGAATGAATCAACATAGCGCGCGCCTTTTCGATCTCCGTCTCGCTGCCCAGCAGTAGCAGTGAATCCTCTGCATGGACTTCTTCGGAGACGCCGGGATTGATGATGCTCTCCCCCTGCCGCTCGATGCCGACGATGCTGGCGCCACTCAAGGTGCGAAGTTTGAGATCGGCGAGCAATTTTCCCACGACCGGAGAGCCGGTGGGCACCGTCACCGTCACCAAAGAGGCGTCCCGCAGCAGGGAGGGCAGGGCAGGGGCATTCGCATCATGGTGAGGGAGCGGAGCCTCATTGAGTGTCTCCTGCAGGGCGAACTGCGCCTTCGTATGGAGCTGGACAAAGGTGCGCCGTAGCAGGAAGGCGATGGCCACCAGCACCAGCACTAGGACGATAAGTAGATTCCGCGACGGCAGTACGGTCGTGCTTAGCACCAGCATGAATAGGAAGAGCCCGGCGCATCCGGCCAAAAAGATCACTGAGGACACGATGCCGCGCAGCCCCTGGGTGCGCTCGCCAGCCGCAGTATGGCTCACACTTATCTCGCTGACCATCATGCCGAAGGCCTGCCACTTGCGCACGATGGCAATGAGCATCGGCAGGCTAAGGATCATGGCGCTAAGCCAGAGCATGCCCTTGATGCCATCTGCTCCCCCTGGCACCTCGGGCCACCAGCGCCACACATGTTTCTTGAGAAAAATAGCGCCGATGAACACAGCAGCGATGAGCAGCAGATTCAGCGCGATCTGCCAGCCCCACTTGCGCAGAAACATGCCGGGCGTTTTCTTGTCGCTGGAGCCTGCCAGCTTGCCCACCCAGGTGGTGTAGGCGTCAAGAATTCGCGTGAGCGCCTTGGGCATTACTTTTTCCAGCCCTCGTGCGGCTGTGTCCGATCCTTTGATGAGATACGGAGTGGAGAGCGTCGTCAAAGCTGAAACCGCGACGACGATGGGATACAAAAACTCGCTGGTGACCTTTAAGGAGAGACCTAGGGCGGCGATGATGAACGAAAATTCGCCGATCTGCGCCAGTCCCATGCCGACGCGCATGGAGGTCCGCATGTCATTCCCCGCCACGTAGGTGCCGAAGCCGCAGGAGATCACCTTTCCTGCGATGACCACGAGGGCGATGATCAACACCGGACCGATGTGCTCAATGATCACATGGGGGTCAATGAGCAGGCCGATGGAAACGAAGAACACGGCGCTGAAGAGATCGCGCACCGGATGCATCAAGGTCTCGATATGGGCGATGTGGCGGGCCTCGGCAATGATGGCACCGATGAGGAAGGCTCCCAACGCCACGCTGTAGCCCATCTTCACTGCGAGCAGTGAGACGCCAAAGCAGAGGCCGATCACCGTGACGACGGTTGCCTCGTTGCTCTTAAACTTGGCGACCCAGTTTAGCAGACGCGGCACCACGATGAGTCCAGCAACGAGCAGGACGCCGAGGAATGCGGCCAGCGTTCCTACCGTTGCGGCCACATCGCCGATGGCCAGGGATCCCGTTGTGGCGAAGCCTGAGAGCATGGCAATCATGAGGATGGCCAGGATGTCCTCGACGATGAGAATGCCGAAGATCATCTGGGCAAAGCGCTCCTTGGTCTTTCCTAGCTCTTCCAGCGCCTTGATGATGATCGTGGTGGAGGAGATGGAAAGGATCGCTCCGAGAAACACGCTGTCCATGGTGGCCCAGCCGAATGCGCGGCCAATCTGGTAGCCAGCCCAGCTCATGAGAAGGATCTCAAAGAGGGCGCCCAGCAGCGCTGTGACACCCACCTTCGTGAGCTTCTTGAGGCTGAACTCCAGTCCCAGGGCAAACATCAGAAAGATGACCCCCAGCTCTGACAACGTCTCGATGTTATGCACATCATTGATCAGCAGGAACGGCGGCGTGTGTGGACCAATGATGACCCCTGCCAGAATATAGCCAAGCACGACAGGCTGCTTCATGCACCGAAACAACAGGCTGACCACTGCTGCGATGATCATGACAACGGCGAGGTCTTGGAGGAATACAACGTGGTGCATCAGATGTTAACATGTTAAGGGTGTTCTGCATGCCGCCCAAGACCATTCATGGACGCCTTTTCCATCTCCGCACGCCATCGTGCGGGACTGCTAATGCCAATTCGTTTCTCGCGGCATTTTGCGCCGGGCGAAAATCAAAAAACACCCATCAAAAAATGAGTCGGGCAATGAGAATGTAGAGTGGGGCAATGGCTAAGGCAGAGGGCTTTAACCTTGAGCTTCGGCCATTAAAAAGTGGCCAGCCAGTCCTGCTCCCCTGCGGTTTGTGAAATAGCCACGAGAGAGTCGCTACCCGCGCAAGCTTCGAAATTTACGCTGGATTCTGTCGATGCTATCTCAACGAAAAAACGACGCGCATTCGTGGAATTTGCCCGCTGTGCGTTTTGCGGATGAGAAGGGAAAAGAGGATTCGCAGCTTCGCTGCTCAAGTTCCTTGCAGCTTCGCCGCCTGATCTACGATGGATTTCGCGGCTTCCGTCTCGTCATTGACCACCTGCGTGGCACCGAGTCGTTTGAGGCGTTCGACATCAGAACTGAATCGCGCCCGCGCGAGGACCGCGATGTCGGGTCGGAGGGCGCGGATCAAGCCCAAGGCCTGCGCATTGACTGTGGCGTCGGGGAAGGTGAGGGCGACTAGGCGGGCGTTTTTAAGTCGCGTGAGCTCCCACGTTTCCTGGTGGCAGGCATCGGCGAAAAGCACGGTCTGGCCTTCGCGCTGCAGGCTGCGGGCGGTCTCCGCATTCAGCTCCACGATGAGAGTTTGCACGCCGGCATCGCGCAGGGCGTTGTTGAGTTTTTCACCGACGGGTCCATGACCGCAAATGATGGCGTGACCTGAGAGTCCAGCCACGCGCTGCCGGAGGCTGCCTGCGTCGAACTTCAACGGCTTGCCACGGCCCCAGCCCTTCTTCACTAGCCAGTCTCCAAGTGGGATGCCGAACTTGAGCAACGCCGGGAGCAGGCCCATGGAAAGCGCACTGGCCACGAGCAGCGTCTGCTGAGTGTCTTCGGACCATAACGCGGCAGAGCGTGTCTGCTGAAGCAGCACGAGGGAGAACTCACCAGCACTGCACAGGCCGATCCCCGCCATGAGCGCCTGCTTGTGGGCAAGGCCTAAACGACGTGCGATGGCCGTGATGATTCCCGCTTTGCTCAGCATGAGCGCCACCGTCAGCAGGCAAATGGGCAGCCACAGAACCATGGCAGACCTGACATCAATCATGAGGCCGACGGAAACAAAAAATAGCGTGAGGAAGAGATCTTTGAGAGGCATCACATCGGCCAGGATGCGGTGCTTGAAGATGGATTCACTGACAGCAAGTCCCGCGATAAACGCACCCATTGCGAGCCCGAGTCCCAGCAAACCGCCTACGAAAGCCAGTCCGACACAACTACCAATGACCGATAGCGTGAAAAGTTCACGGCTGCGTGTGCGCGTCACCGCGTTCAGCAGCCATGGGATCACCCATCGTGCTGCGACGCCCGCCAAAATAACAAAGGCACCGCCACGCAATGCCAGTGAGCCAAGCCGTGGCATCAATTCCGGGGCAACGCCTTCCTGTGGCAGCAGCAGCGGCAGGAACATGAAGAAGACGATGATGAAAAGGTCCTGAAAAATTGCCACGGCCAGCGCCATACGTGCACCGGGGCTGGCCTCCAGGCCCAGATCTTGAAAGCTCTTCAAACTGACCGCCGTGGAACTCATGGCCAGCGCGACGGACACAAGAACGGCCCCCTGCCAGGACATGGAAAGCACCGCGTACGAGCCTGCCGCCACCGCTGCTATGCAAAGCCCCATCTGCCAGCCACCGCCGACGAAGGCAAGCCGCCGCAGGAAGCGCAGCTCACCGAGTGAGAACTCCAACCCCAGGGTGAACATCAGCAGCACGACGCCGAATTCCGCCATCTGCGAAACTTGTTCGTGTGATTCACCACCGCCGAGAAGTCCCAGCACGCCGGAGTTCGCAATCAGCACGCCGCAGATAAAGTAGCCCGCCAGCATCGATTGCCGCAGTCGCAGCAGAAGCAGCGAAACCATGACCACACCCGCAAGCATCAGCGCCAGCAACGCAAACAGCGGCGGGATGGAGGCAGAGGCGATGACAGCGGCTTGAAGCATGCGAGTTTTTCCCTTCGCTGCTTAGGCGTGGCGGATCAAGTTATGATGCAGTTCCTGCGATTGAAACCTGTCATTCTGACCGCGTTGAAGAAATGATTTACCCGCGGAGAATGCAATCAGCCCTCCCGTCGTTCGTCACTGCTGAACTGGAGATGGTACAGCTTTTGATAGAGCGGGTTGCGGCTCAGCAATTCTGCATGTGTGCCACGGTCAAGAATGCGCCCCTGTTCCATGACAATGATCTGATCCGCCTGAAGAATCGTCGAAAGCCGATGGGCGATGGCAACCACCGTTTTACCCGCAGAAAGGTTGTGAATTGCATCCTGAATTATTTTTTCGCTCTCGGTGTCGAGTGCGGAGGTCGCTTCATCAAGCAGCAGGATCGGTGCATCGCGCAAAATGGCGCGGGCGATGGAGATGCGCTGCTTCTGTCCGCCGGAGAGATTGCAACCGCCTTCGCCGACGATGGCATCGTAGCCATTGCTGATCTGTTCGATGAACTCATGCGCATGCGCCTGTTTCGCGGCGGCGATAATTTCCGCCTCGGTGGCATCAAGGCGGCCATAGCGGATGTTTTCACGGACCGTGTCGTGAAACAGGAAGGTGTCCTGATTGACGATGCCTATATTGCCGCGCAGAGAACTCTGCGTGATGGAGCGGATATCGCGTCCGTCCAGCATGATCGAACCTTCGTCAGGGTCGTAAAAGCGTAGCATAAGGGAGAAGAGCGTGCTTTTGCCAGCGCCGCTGGGTCCGACAAGGGCGTAAAATTTGCCCGGGTCGAGATTGAGACTGATGCTCGTCACCGCTGGGGCCTCCTTTTTTTCGCCATTGCTTTCGCGATAGTAAAGGGCCGTGTTTTGGAATCCGATTTCACCGCGCGAACGTCCCGCATCCACCGCATCAGCTGCGTCGAGAATGTCAGGGGTGCGTTCAAGAAGTTCGAACACCATGCCTGCCGCGACGGTGGTTTTTTGCAGCATCATCTGCACACGGCTCAATTCCTTCACCGGTGGATAGATTTGTGTGAGGGCCATGACGAGCAGGAAGAAATTTTCCGCCTCTAGACCACGATCCCATGCATACACCAAGCCTGCTGCGATGCCCAGAGAGGCAATGGTCTCCACGCAGGGGCCGACAAATTCAACGGCTTTGGCCCAGCGTACCATGTTGCGAGTCATGCTGGCGTTGGTGCGTTCAAATCGCTGCTCGGCGTGCTTTTCGCCGGCATAGGCCTTGACCAGCCTGATTCCCGCGAAGGATTCCTGCATGGCCACCATCAGTTCTCTGGAATCATACTCCTCACGTGCACCGGTTTTGCGCACCTTTTTGCCAATGCGAATGATCGGCAGGAGGCAGGCCGGGAAGACGATGAGTGACATGAGTGTGAAAAGCCAGTCTTGGGCAAAGAGGACGACCAGAATGGAAATGATGGTCAAGGGACGCTGCGCAAGAATTTGAATCAGCTGCATGGCGTTGCGTTGAACCGTGGCAGTCTGGTTGGTGACCGTCTGCATCAGTTCGCCTGTTTTAGCGGAATTGAAAAAGACGGGTGACTGCCGCATCACGCAATGAAAGGCATCATTCCGAAGCTGATAGGCCACCTTGCTTGTCACCCACGCCTGCATGTAACTGGAAAGGTAACCAAAAAAGCCGCGGAGGAAGATCAGGACGGGAATGAAAGAGCAGGCAATGATGACACCCGTCAAACCAATCGGTGCGTCAGCGTCCAGCCCGAATATCTTTGCCATGTTGATTTCGCCGATCAATGGCAGTTCCGTACCCTCTCCCAAGGTGCGCATCTTGCCTTTTAAAACCAGTGAGAAGATCAACTGGAACCCAATCAGCATGAATCCGTTAAAGACTGCACTGAGCATCCCAAACAGGATACTCAATGCAAAACGGCCACGAT
>NZ_JAQSEA010000283.1 GCF_029946185.1 Prosthecobacter sp. | reverse complement strand
GCACTTCCCCAGCTCCCAGCAACTCGGTTGAGTCTTTCGGGTGCTTGGTGATCCACTGCTCCTTCCAGCCATTGTCGGTTTGATCCAGCCGCACCACGCCCTCACGACCACACACCAGCAGGCTCTCAGCCTCCGTGCCCGGCGCGGGAATGATGTCGAGATTGTGCGTCTTGTGCATCGTCCCCTGCACCAGCGTGGTGTTCCACTCCTTGTGCGGATCTTCCGGCATGTGGTAGGCCAGCACGCGCACACCGTCACCTTCACCGTTCTTGTCATTGCCACGGCCATGCAGCGGCACCACCACGAGGTCATAGCGCCCCGCTCGGCTGCGCACCCACTTCATGCGGTGTGTCGTCGGTTCATGCGCCAGTTTCACCGGCTCCCACTTCTGCGTCCGATCCGTCGGCGGGATCAAATAAAACACCGCGCCGCTTCCCACCGTGTCCCCCGGATTCCACCCCGCGCCCACGGCGATCTCACACTTGCCATCGCCATTGATGTCACGCGCTGCAATGCACACATGATCCTTCTCCGTCAAATTTTCAGCGATCACGTGCTTCTTCCACGTTGGGTTCTCATACCACACGATCACCTTGCTGTCTGCCAGCAGGATGTCCGTGCGCCCGTCTCCGTTCACATCCGCCACTGCCAGTCCATAGCCAATCCCAACCGCATCGTCAATCTGCTGCTCTTTGAAGTTCGGCGTCTGCGCCTGCACAGCGGCAGCAGCGAGGAAGGTTGCTAATAGAAGGGCAATTTTCATGATTTCCCCACGCTAGACGAAACCCGCCACCTCACGCAAGTCCGAACGGCTGGGCAGCAAACACTACCATCCTGTTTATCCCCTCCCAATCCTGTAATCCTGTCAAAAAATCCACCGCCAACACCACAAAATACCAACACCCCCACGACATTATTTTGCCGCCAATCTTTGCCAAAATTTTTCCGCCCGCCATCACACCTCTTCGACTTTCCGCCGCCAGCGCATCCCCAGCGCCACGCTCCACTGATACTTCCGCGCATGCTCGCGGATCAGAAACGGCATGTCGCAGGTCATGGACAGATCAAAGTGCGGCTCCAGCAAAGAGGTCAGCCACTCGCGCGTCGACCCCTGCGGCCAGTTGCCACGCGGTGTGAAGTCCTCCAGCCAGGTGCATGGCGTCGTCAGCAGCAATTGCCCACCGGGCCTCACGAGGCCCGGCAGACGCTCGATCAGTTTCAGCGGATCGGTCAGCCGGCAGAGTAAATTCGCCGCATGTACGATGTCGTAGTCTCCAAGATCACTGCGCAGGTTCATCGCGTCCCCTTGTTCAAATCGCACACGGTCGCGCCGCAGATTATCCGGCACATGTGCCACCAGCGGCGTTGTTGCGCTGCCTTCATCCACGCGCTCGTAGCTCATGCTGCCGTCACGCGCCAGCGCCGCCGCCGCATCCACAAAACTTTGTGAGTAATCAATGCCCAGCACCTTGACGCCAAAATTGGCCAGCTCAAAACTCGACCGCCCCACTGCGCAGCCAAGATCCAGCGCCACCGCCTCACAGGGCGTGCGCGGCAGATCGATCAGTTCCAGCACCGTGCGCACCGGAAAACCCAGCGCATCACGCGGCCCTTTTTCCCACGGCAGCACCTCCGCAGGCTGACCGTAATGGAAAAGCAGGTATTCGTCGAGCAGGCGACGGGTCTCGTAGATGTTCATGAATGTTTGATGGAGGTCAGGCTTCCAGCCTGATAACGGCCAGAGGCTTCCAGCCTTTGATTAATCAGGGCGTGACAACCCAATCCGTTCACAGAATGGATGTCTACTCCTTGGAATTACTCTGCCGCCAGTGCTTCCAACAAATACTTCGACGGCTGGAAATGCTCATTCAAGACGGTAACCTCACCATCACGGAACATGCGCGTCTGCTTGATGTCAAAGTTAGGCGTCTTGTGCGGCGCGAACAGGATGTCGTCGTGTGTCGCGTTCTGATGACGCTTGAATTTCTGCGGCGTGATATGCCCGCCAAGATGATCGTCACGCCCCGTGGCCAGATGGCAGGTGCCGAGCACCTTCTCATCCTGAATGTCAGCCCCGGAAACAGGCAGCACCTGCGTCCCGAAACCAAGTTCACCCAGCACACCCGTCATGGGATCATCAGTAAGCTTGGCATTGTGCTCATCAATCGTGCTCTGATTGCCCGCAATGAGTTCAGCCTTGATGATGCATCCACCCGTGACGGTGAGCTTGCCCAGCGTGCCGTCCTCATACTTCAGCGGGAAGGTGCCTTCCGCCCCCGTGGGCACGAAGTAAACTTCACCGGCAGGCAGGTTCGCAATGTCAGGCGCATCCCCTTGGCAGAGCCCGTGGCTCTTCTGCGCTTCCTGGCGGTTCAGCTCAAGGCGCACGGTCATGTCGGGCCCATTCTCCACCGTGAAATCAATCTCCACCGCATCAGCACGAGTCATCGCACGACGTAGCTTTTCTGCATCGATACTCACAACTTCGTAATCCACCGCGAGGCCAGAATTCAGGATGACGTCATTCACCCCGTGCAGCGTCGCACCACGGAAACCATACTGCTTCGCAAACGCCGTCAGCGGCGCAGTGGCGGAGAAAGTCGAGATGCACAGGATGATATCGTAATTCGGATAAATATCCTTTTCGAGGCTCAGCTCTTTGCCTTCCATATCGACACAAAGATCAGGCATGTCGAGATTGCTGCCTGTCGTCTGCGTGTAGGCAAACATTTCGCCGCCCTTCAGAGCGAGTTCTTCAGCCACGCCATTTTTCAGCCCTAGATGAAAGTGCTCATACGCCTTCTGCTGAACGGCCCGCACTGGATTTTTCAAGAACGCGTAACCCTTCGCTTCCGCCAGATCCGGCAGGTCGATGAGGATGCAGACCTTGCGGCCGAACGTAGGCTTGAACACGGTGCCGAGCAGGCGTGCGAGATCGAATTTAGGAAACTGACGACCTAGGGCAGTGGTTTGGACGGTTGACATGGGAGCAGCGATCATAGGCATGGGAGAGTGTCAGGCAAATACGCCCTGCATTTTCAGTCGGATTCAATGAATTGCGCGAGATTATACGAATTGATCCCACAACAATTTCGCTACCATCGCGAGTACCACGGTGATGAAGATGATGCGGATGAAGGGTGCCCCATGGCGAATCGCCATGCCTGCGCCGAGCCGTCCGCCAATAAGCTGGCCGGCGATCATCACGCCGGCGACTTCGTAATTCACCCGTGCACTGAGGACGAAGATGATCAGCGAAGCCATGTTGCTGGTGAGGTTCGCCACTTTCGTAAAGGCAGTGGCTCGCGTCAGTTCCAGCCCCAGCAATGCAATGCAGGCCATCGTCCAGAAGGTGCCTGTGCCAGGACCAAAGAAGCCGTCGTAGAACCCGAGCACACTGCCCGCCAGACACGCAAACGCCCCCAGACCCAGCCGCGCCTTCGCCGCAGTTTTTCCCAGACCCGGACTCAGCAGCACATACACTGCGATGCCCAGCAGCATCCACGGCACGATCATTTTCAGCACCGCGTTACTGATCAGCAACAGCACCAACGCGCCTGCCATGGCGGAGACAAAGGTGATAACCACCGTGAGCCGCACCTCCTCCCACGACACCAGCCCCGCCTTTGCATACTTCCGCACCGCCATCAGCGTGCCCCAAGTGGACTGCATCTTATTCGTCCCCAGCGCCATCTGCGGCGGCAATCCCGCCCACAGCAGCGCAGGCACAGAGATCAGCCCGCCACCACCCGCAATGGCGTCAATAAATCCGGCACTGAGCCCCGCGAAAAACAGCAGCGCGATCGTTTCCCAGCTCATGATTTACGCCCCAGAATGCGATCCATCGAATCCGACGTCTGATAAATCAGCGCCTCGGGATAATGCGCATACGGATGGAAGTATTCGAAAGTCAGAAAGCCTTCGTAACCAGTATCAGCCAGCGCATCCGTCACCGCAGGCCAGTTCGTCGTGCCATCAAGCAGCGGACGGAAAGTTTCGAGACTGAAGTCGGTTCCTTTTTTGGTGAACTCCTTAAGATGCACGTTCTTCGTGCGCTGCCCCAGCACCTTGGCCCAATGCTCGGGGAACTGAAACATGCTGATGTTTCCCGTGTCAAAATGCACCCGCACATGCTCGCTGCCAAAACTGTCCACAAAGGCGTTCATCTCCATGGGAGTCATGAGGTAACCGTTGAAAAAGATGTTTTCAATGTTGAGGCAGACCTTCAGCTTTTCCGCCTGCTTCGCCAGCTGCCCCACCGCCTCGCGTGCACGTTGATCACAAACATCGTTAGCCACCGGCTCATGATCCGTACGCCATGGGATGTTCACCGCACCCGGCACCACCAGCACATTCTCAACACCCAGATCATGCGCACATTGCGCAATCTTCCCCGCGAGCTCCATGCCCTGGGTCCGCTTCGCGGGGTCATTGCTCGTCAGCGGATATGGCCAGAACAAAAAGGAACACAACCCGCTGATCTGGATGCCGATCTCGTCCGCCATCTTCCGAATTTTCGCATAATCCGCAGCGCCATGTTTCGGCGAGAGATCATTGTCCAGATCGTAGTTCAACTCGATGCCGTCGAACCCCGCATCTTTCGCCAGCTGCATGCACTCCCGCAGCGTCATGCGCTCCGGGTACGGAAACGCCCACAGATTGATGGACTTCAGCATCTTGTACTTCTTCACCGCTCCACGCCGCGCATCGGGTGCGGCCGCAGCTGCCGCATGAGCAGGTTCAAACGCCAGCGCACTGAGCCCCACGGAGGCGATGGTGGCTTTGAGAGCATCACGACGAGAAAAAGAGTCGGCAGGCGGGTTCATGGCCTGATGCAATCAGAAGCACGAAACGAAGGCAAGAGGAAGAAACACCGCTCCACGCCAGATTCAGGCGATAAGGATGCACTTGCCTTTGCCTCCTGTATTTGGACAATCGCCGAACATGAAACTCCTCATCCCTGCGTTTTTCGCCGCCCTGTCCCTCGCCGCCGCTGAGTCCGGCGCACCGGTCGGCAAGTTTCAGCAGCTCGATCCCACCATCCCCACACCCTCGGCGCAGCGCAATGCCTCCGGCGCACCCGGCACGGCCTACTGGCAGAACCGCGCCGACTACGACATCAGCGTCGAGCTTGACGACGTGAAGCGCACCATCACTGGGGAGGCGACGGTGACCTATCACAATCTCTCCCCCGATCCCTTGACCTACCTCTGGGTCCAGCTCGATCAAAATTTCCTCTCCCACACGGCGGACTCGCGCGCCGTGCCCAACACCAAGCGCGGCATTGATCCCGGCAAGATCACCTACTCGGCCCTCGATCGCCTGCTGGCCTACGAAGACTACGACGGCGAGATGAAGATCACCAAGCTCACCGACGCCAAGGGCAACGCCCTGCCGCATGCCGTGGTGAAAACCATGCTGCGCCTCGACATGAACGAACCCCTCGCCGCCGGAGCCGACTTCGTCTTCAAGATCTCCTGGAGCTACCCCATCAACGACTGCGAACGCATCAATGCGCGCACGGGCTATGAGTTCTTCAAAGAGGACGGCAACACGATCTACACCATCGCGCAGTGGTTCCCCCGCATGGCCGCGTACACGGACTACGCCGGCTGGATCAACAAGCAGTTCCTCGGCACCGGCGAGTTCACGCTCGAGTTCGGCAACTACACCGTGCGCCTCACCGTGCCGGACGATCACCTCGTCGCCGCTACCGGCACTCTACAAAACCCGGACGCCGTTCTGACAAAAACTCAGCGCGACCGCCTCAAGCAGGCTGAAAGCGCGACAAAAAAACCTCTTTTCATCGTCACTCCTGACGAGGCCAAAGCAGCAGAAAAGAGCAAACCCAAGGGCAAGAAAACTTGGGCCTTCCAAGCCGACAACGTCCGCGATTTCGCCTTCGCTTCGTCACGCAAATTTGTCTGGGATGCGATGGCCGTCGAAGGCGCGAATGTGAACGGCAAGCCGGTGATGGCCATGTCCCTCTATCCCAAGGAAGGCATGCCGCTGTGGGACAAGTATTCCACGCACGCCATCGCTCACACCATCCAGGTCTATTCACGCTACACCTTCGAGTACCCCTACCCAGTCGCATGGTCGGTCAATGGTCCCATCGGCGGCATGGAGTACCCGATGATCTGCTTCAACGGCCCACGCCCGGAAAAGGACGGCACTTATCCCGAAAAGACCAAGTATGCCCTCATCGGCGTGGTGATCCATGAAGTCGGTCACAATTACTTCCCAATGATCGTCAACAGCGACGAACGCCAGTGGACGTGGATGGACGAGGGCCTGAACTCCTTCGTCGAGTTCATCGCGGAAGAAGAATGGGAGAACGACTGGAAGCACCGCCGCAACGAACGCGGTATGGTGGACTACATGCGCCTGAAGGACCGCGTGCCGGTGATGACCAACTCGGAATCCATCGCCGATCTCGGTCCCAATGCCTACGGCCAGCCCACCGTGGCACTGAACATTCTGCGCGAACACATTCTCGGCCGCGAAGCCTTCGACCATGCGTTCAAGACCTATGCAAAACGCTGGATGTTCAAGCGCCCCACACCCGCCGACTTTTTCCGTACCATGGAAGAGGCCAGTGGCGTTGACCTCGACTGGTTCTGGCGCGGCTGGTTCTACAGCACTGATCACGTGGACATCTCCGTTGATGAAGTGAAGTGGCTGCAGCTCGACTCCCGCGATCCCGCCATCGAGAAACCCAAAAAGAAAAAGGAAGAGGACGAACTGCCCAAAACCCTCACCCGCGAGCGCAACTACTCGCTTTCCAAGCGCATCGACCGCTACCCCGAACTCAAAGACTTCTACGACAGCTATGATAAAGCCACCGTGCTGCCGAGCGAAAAGAAGAAGTTCGAATCCCTCATCAAAGAACTCAAAGAGGAAAAGATCGATCCCGCGCTTCTGCAAACGAAGCACAACTTCTACCTCATCGAATTCAGCAACGTCGGCGGCCTCATCACCCCCGTGATTTTGAAAGTCGAATACACCGACAACAGCACCGAAGAAATCAAACTCCCCGTCGAAATCTGGCGCTTCAACACCGAGAAATCCGCCAAACTCCTCTTCACCAAAAAGGAGCTGAAATCCGTCACCTTCGACCCACGCCAGGAACTCGTGGACACCGACATCGAAAACAACTACTGGCCACGCCGTCCGGTAAAGAGCAAATTCCAGCTCTTCAAAGATGACAAGCCCGTGAATCCGATGCGCGAACTGACCAAGCCGGAGAAGGACGAAAAGAAAGAATAATCCGGGTTCGAATGGCATCACGACAGCGCTGTGATGGAAAAGCCAGCCATCACTCGCAACTGCCATTGCGTATCCAACGGGCGGCATTCAAATGGACACACCTGAACAGCGAACATGAGTTACCAACCTATCGAAAATTACGGAATCGTCGGTGACCTCCACACCGTAGCACTCGTCGGAAAGGATGGTTCCATCGACTTCATGTGCTTTCCGCACTTTGACTCACCATCCGTCTTCGCCGCGCTGCTGGATGATCAAAAAGGTGGTAGGTTCAAGCTTTCGCCAAGCTTCAACAACGCCAAGCGCCGACAGCTCTACCTCCCCAATACCAACATTCTGCTCACACGCTTTCTGTCCAGCGAAGGGGTCGCGGAGGTGTCTGACTTCATGCCGGTGGCAGAGAAACGGCACGGTCACCAGTTGATACGCCGCGCCAAGACCGTCAGGGGCAAGGTACACTTTCACATGCTCTGCGCCCCGGCGTTTGACTATGGCCGCGCATCCCACAGCATCGAAGAGCGCGATGGCACCATGGTTTTCACCAGCAAAGGCGCTGACAAAACCGTCGTACGCCTGCGTTCTGATGTACCCCTACGGATCGAAAACGGCGCAGTCGTCGTCGATTTCACACTGAGTGAGGGAGAGACAGCCTCCTTCATTTTTGAAGACGTTGAAACCTGGCACGAAACGGCTTCGGCAGCGCCGGACTACATCGCGGAAGTCTTCAAGGAGACGATGAATTTCTGGCGGGGCTGGGTCAACCAGTCCACCTACCGGGGCCGGTGGCGCGAGATGGTGAACCGCTCCGCGCTGACGCTGAAGCTGCTCACATCGCACAAGCATGGATCAATCATTGCGGCTCCGACCTTCGGTCTGCCGGAGGAGATCGGCGGCGAGCGCAACTGGGACTACCGGTTCACCTGGATTCGCGACGCCTCTTTCACCCTGTACGGTCTTATGCGACTCGGGTACACCAGTGAAGCAACGGCGTTCATGGCCTGGATTGAGCAGCGCTGCCGCGAGATGAATCCTGACGGTTCGCTGCAACTGATGTACGCCATTGATGGCAGTCACGATCTGAACGAACGGATACTCATCCACACCGAGGGTTACAAGAATTCCTCACCCGTTCGAATAGGCAACGGCGCGCACGACCAGCTCCAGCTCGATATCTACGGCGAGCTGATGAACTCCGTCTACATCTACCACAAACATACAGGAGCCATCTCGCATGACTTCTGGACGTATCTCTCCCGCCTGGTGGAGTTCGTCTGCAACAACTGGCGACAGCCGGACGAAGGCATCTGGGAGGTGCGGGCCGGCAGGCAGGAGTTCACGTACTCGCGAGTCATGTGCTGGGTCGCCGTTGATCGTGCGATCCGCATCGCACAAGACCGCTCATTTCCGGCACCGCTCCAGCGCTGGCAAACCGTGCGTGATGAAATCTACAACGAGGTCTTTCAGCACCACTGGAATCCGAAGCTGCAGGCGTTTGTGCAGCACAAAGGCTCGGAAGCGGTGGACGCCTCCTGCCTTCTCATGCCACTGGTGAAGTTTATCAGCCCGACTGACCCGCGCTGGCTCTCCACTTTGAAAGCCATTGAGGAACTGCTGGTTGAAGATTCACTGGTCTATCGCTACAACACTCTCAACGGCGCGTCAGACGGGCTTTCCGGCGGTGAAGGCACGTTTTCGATGTGTTCATTCTGGTACGTTGAGTGCCTGTCCCGCGCCGGCGACCTTGAAAAAGCGCGCTTCATATTCGAAAAGACCCTGGGATATGCCAACCACCTAGGCCTCTACGCCGAGGAGCTCGGTCCGCGCGGCGAACATCTGGGGAATTTTCCCCAGGCGTTCAGCCACCTCGCGCTCATCAGCGCCGCATGCAATCTCGACTACAGAATTTCCGAAGCGCAAGCTTGAGCGGCCGGCTCAGACCAAAGCGAAGGCAGCCACCGGCAGCACGCGCAAGGCCTCGGCCATAGGACAAGAGGTCTCCTTGACGGTGAATTTCGCCCCAGTTAAAAGTTCGCCAACCTCCCTGCCGATGAATTCCTCCGGCCATTCGAAAGCCGTGTCACGCCAGACATCGCCCACCGGCGGGAAGCCTACGCGCGCTGACAGGCGAGGGACGATCACCAGCAGCGCACTGCTTTCAAAGCGGCGCACAAACACCACACAGGAATCACTGTATGCCCCGGTGGCATTCACGGGGGTGAAACTTCCCTGCATGAACACTGCAGGATGGCTGCGCCTGAAGTTTAAAAGCTGGTGCGTGACGTGCAGTTTGATCCGGCCATCCCGCCACTCGTACAGCAGCGCCGAGGGGTCCGTGCCCGCAAGGGAGGAGAGCGCCAGACGCCGCGCTTCGTAATCGACCAGACGGCGATTATCGGGATCGACCAGGCTGAAGTCCCACAGCTCAGTCCCCTGGTAAAAGTCAGGCATGCCGGGCACAGCCGTCTTGAGCATGGTTTGTGCGAGGGAGTTGACCATGCCGAGTTGCGCCACCCGCTCCGCCAGGAGTTTGAAGTTGTCGAGAAAGCGGTTGGCTCCAGCACGCAGCAGCTTCGCCACAAAATCGCGCACGGCATTTTCCCACTCCTCATTCGGCTGAACCCAGCTGCTGTTCACCTTGGCCTCTTTGATGGCCTTGATGATGTAATCCTGAATGCGGCCGAGGTAGATTGCCCGCTCGGACTTTTCCATGGACACCAGAGGCCAGCTGCCAAGCAGCGTCTGGTAGATGAGGTATTCCTCGTTCGCATCCGGAGCGAGTTCCCCCTCGATCTCGCGCTTGTGCCGGCGGTTGATCGTCTGCCAGCGGCGCAGCGCCTTGCGCCACTCGGAAGGCAGCTCAGAAAGCGTCGCGATACGCGCCCGCACATCCTCGCTGCGCTTGGTGTCATGCGTGGATGTGGCCAGCATGCTGTGCGGATGCTCACGCTGCCGTGTCACGCATTCACTGAAAAACTTTTCCCGGGAGACCGCGAAGTGATTCGGTTCGCCACCGACTTCATTGAGAGCCACCAGGCGGTTGTAAATATAGAAACTGGTGTCTTCGACGCCTTTCGCCATGATCGGCCCGGTGCACTGCTGAAACTTCATCACGAAGTGCATGTGCTCGGCACGTGTCTGCTCATCAATATTCTCCGGGAATTTCTTGATCAGGATTTCGCCCAGGAAATCAAACATGGAACGCTCGATGCCCGGATTGCGGCGTTCCGCGAGTCGCACCGCACGGCGCACGGCGTGAATGTCATCCGCGCCCGGATCTTGGTCGGGTGTGAGGTAGGTGCGGTACACTGGAAAGCAGGCGATGACTTCGCGCACCGCAGTGGTCAGCGCATTCAGGGTGAAGTCCCGATACCAGCGGTTGCGCTCTGACAGCCGGTCCAGCATGAAGGCCAGCACGTTGATTTCACTTGCGAGCGCGAGGCGCATGACGAGCTGTTTGCGGTGATAGGCGATCTCAGGGAAGCTCGTCGAGCTGGCAATAAATTTCGTATAAGTTTCCGTCACCGATTTTTCAGCGGCGGGATCGATCAACAAACGGATGGCCTGATTGGCAAACTCGTAGCCAGTAGTGCCATGCACCGGCCAGTCAGCCCGCAGGCGCTCATCACCCAGGAGGATCTTTTCCACCACGAGGTAGAGCGGCAGCTCGCCCCCCTTGCCTGATGAAAACTGTCCGGCACGGGACTGCAGCAGCGCGAGATATTCAGCAGGATTCCAAAGTCCGTCCACATGGTCAATGCGCACCCCGTCCAGCGAACCGTTGGCGATCAATTCAAGCAGCAGCCGGTGCGTCGCTTCAAAAACTTCCGGCAGCTCGACGCGGATGGCAGCGAGTTCGTTGATGTCGAAAAAGCGCCGGTAGTTGATCTCCTCCGCCGCCACACGCCAGAAGCTCAGTCTGTAGGCCTGCGCAGAGATCAGCTCATCAAACGCATCAAAGCTGCGTGCGTCTCCCGGACTGCCTTCGATCTCGCGCAGCGTCGCGCTGATGGCGTCGATCAGTTGCGGGCATTCATCACAGCGCCGCAGCAGGCGCCGTTTGATGATTTCCTTTTCGCGCAATCGCTCGGCGATTTTTTCAGGGTCTGTCTCGGTGCGCGGGGGCAGATGCTCCAGTGCGGTGATGACACTTTGAAACTCCGCCAGAAAGTCATCTCCTATGCCCATGGCGGCCAGCTTGATCAGCGCTGGCACGAGGATCATCGTGTATGTGCGCGGAGCGATGGGCAGCCGTGTGTCGAAGTAGCGCAGGAAAAAAGCCCCTGCCTCAAACTCGAGCTTAAACTCGCCACGCTCCAGTACACGTCCGTACTGATCTCCCAGAATGGGCAGCAGCACGCAGTTGTAGAGATCACTCTTGAGCGGACGCCAGTCGATGTCGAAATGCGGCGCAAATTCAGAACTGGGGCCGTTTTCCAGCACGTCCGTCCACCACGTGTTCACTGAGGATCCGATCCCCATGTGATTGGGCACAAAATCCACAATCTGGCCCATCCCATGAGCATGCAGTACGGAGACAAACTCATCGTAGTCCGCTCGTGAACCGACCTCGGGATTCAGTTCATTGTGATCGTTGATGTCATAGCCATGCAGGCTTCCCGTACCCGCACGGAAGAACGGCGAGGCATAGACGTGGCTGACGCCGAGATCACGCAGATAGGGCACAAGATCACGCGCCTGCTGGAAAGTGAAATGCTTGTTGAACTGCAGGCGATAGGTCGCGGAAGGGATGATTGAACGGGTGTGGGTCATGATGTCGAATGCAGGACGAGCAGCTCAGGCTGGGTGAATGCCACCCTGCCGGTCGTAGGATCAAAGCCTGCACCACCACTGCCGCCAAAACGTGTGTCATTGGTTGATAAGATGCACTGCCATCCTGTCGCCGGCAGCGTGACCGTCAGAGCGGTGGGGGCGAGATGCGCCAGCACGAGCCATTCACCCTGCTGTCCAAAATATCTCAGTGCGACAGCCCCGAGATCCTGCACCTGCCAGCCTGAACGCGCCACCGGTCGCAGTGCGGGCTCTCGCCCACGCAATCGCAGGCATTCACGATGCAACTCGATTAGTTCCAGATGCTGCGGCTGGTCCAGTTCAGACCAGTCCAGCTTTGAACGCATGAATGTTTCATTGCACTGCGGATCAGGAATCGTGCGGACTATTTCCGGGTCCCGAAATTCGGGAAATCGTGCAAACTCCCTG
>NZ_JAQSEA010000282.1 GCF_029946185.1 Prosthecobacter sp. | reverse complement strand
AGCTGCGAGCTGGTTTTACAGCAAGGCGCAGGGCGGGGGATCGCTGCTCGACTACATGGGCTACGGCACCACCCTCGGCACCTGGCACCTCGGCGGCAAGGCACCGCTGGAAGTCACCGGCGTCTGGGACCAACCCGCCGGCCTGGAGGTGGACGAGCACGCCGTCGCCATCATCCGCTACAGCACCGGCCTCAGCAAAAGCGAAACCCGCTGGGGCACCTTCACCGATCCCTGGACCCACCAGCCCCAGCCCAAGTGCGGCTTCGTCCTCAAAGGCACCGAAGGCACGATTTCCTGCTACGACTACGAACCGACCCTCCGCGTCCAAACCCGCGCCCGCCCGGAAGGCTACGAGATCCCGGTCGATCCCGTCCAGTCGCCGAACCGCAATCCAGTCGAGCACGTCATCCACCACCTCGAAACCGGCGCGCCACTCATCGGCCCACTGCGTCTGGACATCAGCCGGATCGGGCAGCAGATCGTCGATACGGCGTTCCGGAGTGCAATGGAGAAACGGACGCTGGGGCTGGTGGGGTAGTTTTGTGAGGTGCTGAGCTTGTTTTAGGCCTACCAAGGGCAGGTTAATTAACTACCAACAATCAATGTAATGTAAAGCAATGAGGTAGTGGGTCACATCGTTTATGGATTTTATGGTGAAAAATTAGCCATCCTCACTGATTCGGAAACGGCGTGACAAACCGTCAAAATATGCGAGACATGACGTATGTCTGAAAATGTCAATGAATTAATTTTTGATGGTGATAATCCACCGTTTGAAGATCAAAGCCGTGAAAATGGCTTCGTCTCATGGTCTGCCCGTGAATTCGCCGAATTTCTCGGCTACAAAGATTATAAGACCTTCTTTAGCTCGGCCATTAACCGTGCTCAGCAAGTATGCATGTCTCTGGAAATTAACCTTTCTGAACATTTCTACCAAGAGACTGTAAAGGGTGCCGATGGCAAAGATGTCATGGATTACAGGCTTTCGCGTTTTGCCTGCTACCTGGCCGCGATGAATGGTGACGTGAAAAAGCCTCAAGTTGCCAAGGCGCAGGCGTATTTTGCCACGTTTGCGGATAGTTGCCGTCGCTATATTCAAGAAGCGGATCAGATCGAACGAATCGTCATTCGTGACGAAATCAGCGATCATGAAAAAACGCTCTCCGTGACGGCTAAAAAAGCAGGCGTCACTGAATACGGTTATTTCCAGAACGCTGGGTATCGTGGACTTTACAACATGAATATTTCGCAGCTTCGGAGTCTGAAAAAGATCCCAGCCGGTCGTTCACCCCTTGATTTCATGGGGAAGGATGAACTTGCCGCCAACCTATTCAGAGTCACCCAGACAGATGCAAAAATTAAAAGGGAGGGTATTCATGGGCAAAAATTGGCCGAGAAGGCAGCTCATGAGGTCGGGAAGACCATTCGTCAAACCATGAGGCAAATCAGCGGACAAGTGCCAGAGCAGCTCGCACCCGTTGAAGATATTAAAAAGCTAAAGACAGGCCTCAAAGCCACTAAGGATGGACTTTTAAAGTCAGACAAGAAAAAGCTAAAAGCCCCCAAAAAAACAAATGACTAATACTGAACGTAGCCGCACAGCTAAAAAGCAGGCAGCACGCAAAGCCAAGGAAAAGGCCGCAGAGAGCGGTGTCTCTGCGGCCCAGAAGGTCTTTGCGAAGGTGTTGGAGAAGGCTGATCCGGCTAAGAAGTAGCCGTATCAGGCAGTTTTCCCTTCTTGGAAACCTCTATTTCAAATCCCAACTCCAGCGTCTGCTTGATGGGGTAATAAGTCTGGAGCTTTTTGTGAAATTCGTCGTATGTCTCGCTTGTAAGCATGAGCATTTTGACCCCTTCAAAATGCGCGAGGAGCTTTGGATGGCCAATATCTCCCGTGAGCCACTGGAAATGTTTATGCTTGCGGCGGCCATCAACAACCGGGTTTTTCTCCCTCAAATATTTCAGGACTTCGGGGGCTAGACGACTGTACACAATGTCGTCAGTCATTTGTGCTAAACAGCGAGGCCCTTGCATGGTTGCAGGATCGAACTTCCACCCCTTCAAACGGAAAATTTGCTCGTAAAATTCGAGTGGGAAAGTGCGCGTCCAAGGTCGAAGCTCCTTTGCGATGAATTTTTCCAGGATTTTCGCCAAGGCGTCCCTTGCTCGGTTCACCTGGTATCCCGTAGCTTCATCTACTAATGCATTGATTCCGACTATTGAAAAACCTTCAATCAGGATTCGGCACTGTTTTGCGATGTGCATTTGCTGCGCTTGAAGGGCTCCTGCACGCTCTGCATCTAGGACGGCAAAGCAGAGCTTTGCCAGATATTCAGCCTCGTAGCCGTGTGCAATGCTGCCATTCGGCGCGATAAATTTTATAGGTGCGCCGGTCACGTCTTTTACTTCTTTGGAAATGAAAGAATTAAGGCGATCTTGATTGACGAAATGCGCTAACCGGTCACCGCCCCCCTTGCTACTTCCTCCGCGTGCCATTCCCATCGCTGAAATGATAGCTCCTTGCACAAGGACACGCTTTTCCCCCTCAAGAACATAGCAGGGAATCTCCGCTTCCCCGATTATCAAAGGACGATCAGCAGCGCCGCAAATCACCTTGGGCAAATCTTGAGACCAGCGTGCCAGCGCTCCGCGTGCGGCGATCTCTTTTCGTTGTTCAGGAGTTAGTTTCTTGGCGCGAGCTTCACCACCAGCCTTTCCTTTGGGTTCATTTTTTGTGTCCATGCTTACAAAAGTAGTTGCAAGCATGATGCTTGCAAGTTAAATATGCAAGCATGCAGCCGCTCACCACTTCCAAACGTAGCTCAGTCCTTCGTTGCCTGATCGAAGGCAATTCCATCCTGAGCACGTCGCGGATCACAGGAGTAGCCAAGAACAGCATTGTGAAGCTGCTGGTTGATGCTGGTGACGCTTGCTCCGCCTACATGCACGAGCATCTGGTGAATCTGCCGTGTTCGACTCTCCAGCTTGATGAAATTTGGTCGTTTGTGGGATGCAAAGAGGCACAGAAGCTGGGAGCCATCAAAGAGCATCAAGGCGACATCTGGACGTGGACGGCGATTTGCTCAGAGACGAAGCTGATTCCATCGTGGCGCATAGGTGACCGCTCAGGAACGACGGCATTCGCATTCTGCGCTGATCTGTCCAAGCGGTTCACGGGACGCCTTCAAATCAGCACAGACGGCCATCCAGCCTACCAGTGGGCAGTCGGCGGCAACTTCGATGAGGTTGATTACGCCCGTCTGGTGAAAATCTACGGGAAGGGGAGCGACGGCAAAGACGTGTGCATCGGTGCCCGCAAGGAGGCCGTTCTCGGATCGCCCGACTTCGACCTTGTGAGCACGTCATACGTCGAGCGGGCAAACCTCACGATCCGCATGGGAAACCGCCGTTTCACACGCCTGACCAATGCGTTCAGCAAGAAGGTCGAAAACCATTGTCACATGTTCGCGCTCACGATCATGAACTACAATTTCTGCCGCAAGCATACAACGATCAAGAAGACGCCAGCGCAGGCCGCAGGCGTTGCCAACCACCAATGGACGCTGG
This sequence comes from Prosthecobacter sp., assembly GCF_029946185.1. Classification (GTDB taxonomy): domain Bacteria; phylum Verrucomicrobiota; class Verrucomicrobiia; order Verrucomicrobiales; family Verrucomicrobiaceae; genus Prosthecobacter. The sequence goes on along the minus strand of NZ_JAQSEA010000282.1, from coordinate 8,962 downwards.
ATGAAGTTGTAGCAGTGACGGACGCCTATGTTGCTGAACGCTCACGGCTCCTGTTTGAGCAGGCATTCACACGTTTGAAGTTTCAGGCACCACGTAGCACGCCTAAAACCTTTGCGCCAGTCGCGCCGCGCACGCCGTGGTATCTCGATCCTGAGTCTGGCGGGCCTGATCCAGACGTGAGAAAACCGGGAATCGCGTACAGGACGGATTTACCATAATTGGTCTGACCCACTACCAGCAATGAGGTGGTCTCTGCTGTTTTGGCCAGAGGTGGCCCTTGAATCCTAGGCCGGATGTGGATTAGTGGCTTTGCTTATTCTGAACCTTTCGCCCCGTTTCGTAAGCTTCTCAGCTTCCGAACACAGCCCGCAAAGGCCTGGAATCTTTGGCAGCTTTTTTTATGCTTCCCTCTGTCCACAAACTTTGCCTCGAAGATCCCCTTTATTCTTCCTATTCACCATCTGACGATGAGATCTCTACACTGCATGATCTTCTCCAATTAAGTCAGCAGTTGGACGCGTATTGTGAGGGCTGCAAACAAGACACGGTTATTACGGGAGGATCCGCTAGGATCGATTGGCAGACAATGCGGTATATACCGAATGAAGCTTTGATCATTTCGAAGGAATTCAGATGCTCCCGAAATCCCGATCACCGTTTTTGCTTTATATTTAGATGGCATAAGACCGCGCTAACTAAAATAGGTCAATTTCCCTCGAAGGCCACGTTGGACGAAGCAAAAATTAAAGAATACAAGGACGTATTAAATGGCCAGTTCATGAAGGAATTTGTCCGAGCAATTGGGCTTGCTTCGCATGGCGTCGGCATCGGTTCTTTTGTATACTTGAGAAGAATCTTTGAGCGGCTTATTGAAGAGGCCCATTTAAAGGTAAAGGAGTAGACTGGTTGGGATGAACAACCTTACGTGAAGGCGCGGATGGCCGAGAAGATTGATCTTCTAAAACACGAACTTCCGTCGTTCTTGGTGGAACATCGAAGCTTATATTCCATTCTTAGTCTCGGTATTCATGAACTCGATGAAGACGCTTGCCTGACCCATTTCGATGTCGTTAAAACAGGTATTGAATTGATCCTTGATCAAAAGGCTCAAGAGGAAAAGCAGCGAAGAAAAATGGCTGCTGCTAGCAAAGAGATTTTGCAAACTTTGAAGAAGTTGAAAAAATGATGCCAGGCATTTAGCACGAATCGACTCGGTGTAAACTTTTGCATTTCAATGGATTACGACCTCATTTGCGCACACCACGTTTGGCGCGTGAAATGGGAGTTGCCCAAGAGTTGACCAAGGCTGCAAGTGGGCGGACCTGAGGCATGAGAGACGCGAAGGAGGCCGGGGTTGACCGATGGCCCCTTGCCTCCCAGAGAAGTCCCCTTCCCAACTCCCGGGCCAAGGCGGAGGTCACCCAAAAAGATGCCCATCATGCTAGGCATGCTAGGCACTATCTAATATTCTCTATGTATAGAGAGTGCAAGATGGGAGGCCATGAAGCGGCGCGAAGAGTCATCTCTTAACTGCTGGCTTCCCTAGGCGTACGGGCGCTTTCGGCTTCTGCTCCACGGGTTGTTTGCCCCGTGAGCTGCTGGACGATGCGGAAGGCAAGCGGGTTGCTGTCTTCGCGAGGCTGCAAGGGTTTTGTGAGGGTCAGACTTGTGTCCGGGCGTCATCTCGCCAGTAATTGACGGATATGGCGCGAAAAAAACAAAAGGGCATAACCACAGAGAAGTTAGCGGAAACCCTCGGGCAGATCCAAGGTACCTTGGATACGTTGTTTGGAATGGTTGGCGTACTCTTACATAAAGCCAACCCTAAAGTTGACCTATTAGAATTGATGAGTCTCTCGTCCTCTTTCGCTGACCTCCACGCAAAATCCCTTCTGCAAGAAGAAAGCTTGCAAGGCGATTTGCCTCAGAAAGGGAAGAACGTGACCCCTCCGAAGAAGAAGAAGAAGGAGACGAAGAAGGAGACGAAGAAGGAGAAAAAGAAGAAGAAGGCTTAGAGCCTGTTATTAACTTTGAAAAGCGCTGTACACCTGTGTAAAAGATAAAAGATGCCAGGCATGAATGGCGCTTGATTAAGGCGGAGCATCGTGAAACTCACAGCTTACGCGCAGCGCTCCGAGGAGCGTGGACTTTAGTCCGCTGCACTCCGCCACACACACCCGCTCCGCTTTGGCACGCTGCTTTCGCGACACCGAGCATCACCGTGTTTGCGGTATTCAGTGCGAGCCATCACACGTCCCACGCGGACGACCTGCTGCGGACTCAAGTCCGCGCTCCGTGGCTCTTTTTCACCTTCGTGGGTGAATGGATGAATCCCTCGACACCCGCCTTAATCAAGTGCCATTCATGACAATGCCATTCATGCCAGGCATTTAGTACGCACCCACACTTTGTATTCACCTGTATTTCAATAATTTACACCTTCCTTCACGCACCCCTCATTTGGCGCGTGAAATGAGATTGCCCAGAGCCTGTGAGTCGGCAGGCCATGTCGGGTAAAGCCAACGACGGAGGCTAGGCTTGAATGGCACTTGATTAAAGACGGGTGTTGTTCGTTTCGTTGGGCTGCCGTTAGCGCAGGGAGTAGCGCCCGCCGCGAACGCGACAGCGTCTTGGAACCGGAGCGCAGCGGGTCGAAGACCGCCGTAAGGCAAATAGACAGCCGCAGGCTGCCCAAAGGGTGAGCGCAGCGAGCCGAACGAAGTGAACCGGAGCGCAGCGGAGATAGCCGAAGGCAAACAGACGACTGAAAGGAGCCCGCTGGGTGAGAGCAGCGAATCAATCAATGCGTGCGGCAAGCCTGGGCGCGACGCCGCTTTTCGCTGGCCGGACGGCAGGGTAAATCCAGAGGACACTCACCACCCCGCGAAAGCGGTGTCGCCGGTGCAGGCTTGCGCCGTGCATCTCGGCCACCGCAGTCCAAGACGTTGTCGCGTGGTTGGGTGCCCAGAACTCTAAACCGTAACCATGCAGTCGAGGTCATTGCACGATGCCGGCTCAAACTCACCAACGGGTGAAGACTCGCGGCAGCGTCCTGGACTGTGCCGCTCCTCCGGCGCTTTAGCACGTCTGCAGGCCGACGGAAAGCTCCAGAGGGCTGGAGCATTGATCAGTCCATTTTCCCGAGTGCTGCATGGCATTAGGCCTTCAAATAATGAAAAATAGGCTTCCCCTGAGCATTTCTTTTCCACCGACTTCAACCACTACAGCGCATCTTTGAATGCGCTTCTTAGGAGAGAAACTGCATTTCGTAGTTCATACTCCCCAGTTGCACGCCTCTGCTCTTTGAATTACTTGCTAAGCGTCAAACTCAAATTCTAAAAATGATGAATATTAAATGGATAATCTGTATTCCGTTGGTGCTGGCAGGAGCTTTTTTAAGTTCCTGCTCAAGCATGGGCACTCAATTGAATGTGGCTCGACTTCAGAAGGTGAAAGACCTTGAAAGACAGAACAACAATCGGCAGGCCGTTGATCTCGCCCGCAAATCCAATGATACCACCTACAGCAAGGCTCTGGAGTATATGGTCGACAAGAACCATTCCTTTTACTTGACGAGAAAAGAGCTTGATAAGGTTCAATCGATGAATCTGCCGTATTTGCAGCCCAAACTAAATCAAGCTTACAAGATGAACGACATGTATGCTTCCAGGCTGAAACAAAACAAGGCACTGCACCAACAGTATCTGGCTTCTGACGCATACAAGAACCGGAAGACAAAATATAGCTATCAAGCCCCACCCAGCTATCGGGCCCCAACCAGCTATTCAGGCAGCTCCAGCCAGAGCAGTTCATTACGTTCCTCTGGCTTAGCCCGGGAAGCCAGTGACCGCTTCAACAGCGCCGTCAATAGTGCCGCAGAAAAAGAGCGTATCAGAGTCAGAGACTCTCAGTGGAGAAATTAAAAGATGGAAAAGATGCCTGGCATTTAGTGTGAATGACAACGGTGTATTCATCTGAGTTTCATTAAGTTACGGCACCTTTTTCGCGAAAAAAGATGCCAGGCATGAATGGCACTTGATTAAGGGCATAGATCGTGAAAATCACAGCTTGCGCGCAGCGCTGCGAGGAGCGCTGCGCGCAAGCAGTGAGTTTCACCATACCCCCACTTAATCAAGTGCCATTCAGGTCAGCCCGTTTCTACCCGCTGCTGCGGATTGGCTTTCGGGCTGGCAAGGGTTGAACCCATTCCACGAATTCAACGACTGGGCATTCAAAGGCCGCTTTTCAGATGAGGCCGGAAACTTCGCCAAATTCGCCCATTTCGCCGCGAGGGTGTGCGCAAGGGGGCTCATGGCAGGGAGAAACGTCTGCAACGTCTGCATTCTCAACGGGGGGGCGTACGCGCACAGCATGGCCTGTGAACCTTGCGGCGTCAGGATTGGGGGCGGTGGTTCTGGCTGCAAGCGCAGTGCGGACTCGTTTTGGCATGGCTACCTTCCGTGCTCCTTCCGGGAGCGGATGGCATGATTACCCGTGGAATGGCCTGCATGCTCTGGGACCACAAAACGGGGTGCCCCGGTGAGAGTCTCCTTTGGGCCAACAATGACAGCCATGAAAGGCACTCGGTTAAGGCGGTGTTTCGTGCTTTTTCCATCCGCTTTCGTAACATCCTTCCAGCATCTTTCACCACTCTGCTCCGCCACACACCAGCCCTGAATGGGCTGCGTCATACAGCCCAGGCGGTGCCGAGCTCTAGCGAGTGCTCCCCTGGGTTTTGCCGCCAGCCATCTGGAAAGCAAACCCACCGACCTCTTCTCGCCCCGCGCTCACCAGCAGCGTTCCCCCGCCCTCCCGATACGGTGATTGGCGAGCGTTGCCACACATTCAAAATCAACGATCACTATCCTTAACCGAGTGCCTTTCAGGCCAGTCATGAATGGCACTCGGTTAAGGGCTTTGATCGTGGGGCGCAGGCCACCCAAGCAGCCCTTCATGCTTGTTGTCACCGCCTTCGCACAGAGCTGCCCGAAGGTGATCAACCACAGAGGGCACAGAGAGCCACAGAGTCCAGACAAGAGGACTGGGAGGGTGTTTGGAACTCTGTGCTTCTCTGTGCCCTCGGGGGTTGATCTGTTGCGGGAAGCTACGACAAGGATGCAAACAAGCCCTGGCTCATCGCTCCTTCGCCCGATCTCATTGACCACGATGGCAGGTCTTAACCGAGCGCCATTCATGACAGTCATCCTTCAACTTCAGAACCTTGGAACGAGGTGAGGGGCTGCCGTGAGGTGATTCAGATAGGGCAGGCACCTGCCAAAACTGCTTTGAGCGGGCGTTTCGCGATTTTCGGCCTCGGAGTCTTGGACGGTTCCACGCGTTGGATATACCCCCCGTTGAGAATGTTGAGATTACTGGCATTTCTCCCTGCCATGAGCCGCCCTGCGTACGCCCCCCCGTTGAGAATGCTGACGTTGCTGACGTTTCTCCCTTGGCGCACCGCGTTGTGAGTATTCCCTGGCGGCGAATTTGGCGAACTTGACGAACTTTCCCTGACTGGCTCTGAACAACCCAACTTCGAGATGAAGTCTTCCAGTCGAGACCACCCCAGCCCAAGGAGCCGGACTTGCCAAGTCCGTCTGGAAAGATCAAGCAGCAAGACCCGCCAGGCTCATCAGAAACGCGAAGGAGGCCAGGCTTGCTCCCAAGCCCCAGCCTTCCCACCGAAGTCCCCTTCCCGGCTTGGCGTAGGCCGGCACCAAGCCGCCAGCGGCTGCCTCCCATGAATCCCTGCACCTCAGGCCTGCGGTGGAGATTCCCCCCCGTTGAGAAAGTTGACGTTGCTGACGTTTCTCCCTTGGCGCACCGAAAAAAGATGCAAGGCATGAATGGCACTCGGTTAAGGGCATCCATCGTGGATTTTGGGAGCCTGCGGATGCTGGTTGGCGGCGGAGGAGCGTCGAGGACGCTGCTGGCGGACGCGGTTTGTGCAGAAGGCGCTGGGTTTGCTGCCCGGAGGGCTGGTGCGGTAACCCAGGGCTTGCTCGTTCCTCGCCGCGCCCTGGGCTGAGTCCGCCGCACCTTGGGTGCTGAGATCCTGGCGGCAATGCGGACGAAATAGGGGCTTAACCGGTATCGTTCATGGTCGCTGGTCCTTCGGGCTGTGGCTTGGTGAGTGCAACCGCGAGCACGATGCGTCTTGGACTGCGGTGACAGAGATGCACGGCGCAAGCTGCATCGGCGACACCGCTTTCGTGGGGTGTAGCACGTTCTTCGGCCTTACTCTGCCGTCCGGCTTGCGAAAGCGGCGTCGCGCCTAGGCTTGCCGCGCGCATTGATTCGCTGCGCTCACCCTCCGGGCAGCCTGCGGCTGTCTACCTCCGCTGCGCTCCGGTTCCAAGACGCTCCGCGCACGCGGGAGCACGGGGGCTTGCAAGGGCGAGGCAGCTTCTTGGACTGCGGTGACAGAGATGCAGGGCGCAAGCTTGCATCGGCGACACCGCTTTCGTGGGGTGAAGTACGTTCTTCGGCCTTTATCCTACCGTCCGGCTTGCGAAAGCAGCGGCGCGCCTAGGTGGAGGCTGCGCTTACGCTTCTGGCAAGCGGAGCTTGGTGGCGGGGCCAGTCACTTCAAAGTGGAAATGGGGGTCTTCACAGTCGGTGTGAATCTCCGTGACCCGGATCGGCAGAAGATGAGGGATTTCCAGCGAAAGGTAGGCGGCGGTGGCTGCGAGAGTTTCCAAGGAGGCTGCGTCATCGGGTTCGAACAGACCCCGGGTCACCTGATCCAGGGCGGGCTCGCAGAGGATTTCTCCGCTGGCAGGCGGAAGATCGCCCCGACACCACAAGGTGGCGCGTGCGCAGCGCTTCTCCAGAGGATCGCCGGGAAGTTTGGCCACAAACTCAAGACTCATTTCGCGCCGCGTTGCTTCGTCGATCATGGAAACATCTAAGCATGGTCCTGGTTCTACGGCAATGCACTTCATGCCCGAATGAGGGCCATCCGGTGATGGGAAGCCACTCCTGACCTCAATCTGCCAGCAGCGGGACTGGGTTTTTCCCAACGCCCTTAGAGAGGACAGATAGGTTGCCATTTTGCGCAAAGCTAACAAACGTGTCGAAATGAGAACAGAACAAATCGAACGCGCCCGCGAAATCGCCACCGAATGCCACAGCCAGCAAACGCGGAAAGACGGCGTGACGCCCTACATCGTGCACCCGGAGAAGGTGGCTGAAATTGTGGAGAAGCTGGGAGGCGGCGAGCAGGAAATCATTGTCGCCTGGCTGCATGACACGATTGAAGACTCGGGCATGACGCATGCGCGGCTGGTGGAGGTCTTCGGCCTTGGGATCGCAGACGCGGTGGTGGCCCTGACCCATGAGGACGGCGAGGACTACCCGACCTCGATTCTTCGTGCCAAGGCCAACCCAATCGCCCGCGCTGTGAAGATTGCCGACAACCTGGCGAACCTTTCCGACACGCCCTCGAGCAAGCAGGTGGCGAAGTATTCCGCGTCACTGATTGAGCTTCTTGCCCCCTGACCCTCCCCTGCCCCGGTGAGAAGCTGGGCCATGTGAGCATTTGAGAAAGTCGCTATCAAGGGTTGGCTACTGGATAAATATCAAAATATTGAAACATAGTTATTTAAGCTGTTATTTCACGCAAATGACACGCTGATAAAAGGCATTCAAAAGCGTCGGATTTCTGCATTAGCGTCATGTCTGCGTCACATGAGCGGTTCAAAAATCCCGGCCTTTTCACCCACGGCGCCCGCTTCCTTGGGGGCCGCGAACCGCCCAACGGCTGACAGGACGACGGTGGGCGGGACTTACTGGAACTCCGCCAGATCTTGGATCGGCCGGATTTCGATCTCGCTCGGGCCGGGCATGGGATTGGGGCAGCGCATCACCCAGGACACTGCCTCCTCCATGTCCTTGACCTCCCAGATCCAGTAGCCGGCGACCAGCTCGCGGGGATGGAGGAAAGGCCCCTCGATGACCCTGCGGTGGGCGCCCTCGAAGGCTACGCGCTTGCCCTGTGAGGAGGGGGTGAGGCCGTCGCCGGCGCGCAGGATGCCGGCCTTTTGCAGTTCGTCATTGAAGCGGCCCATCTCCTCCATGGACGCCAGGGTCTCCGGCCTGGGGTGGAAGCCCTTTTCGCTGTCTTCAGTCGCCTTCACTAGTACGATCACACGCATGGTTTGTCTCCTTGGTTGGAGCCGATTTTATCGGACTGGCGTTTCCGGGACAATGGTTATTTGGGGGTCCTGAGAACTTCTTTGGGGGGGAGATGTGGAGGAGACTCCAACCGGCCAGCAGCTCCTGCCGTCTGCTTCAGCCTTCGACTTGGGCGGTGAGTTTGATCAAATGAACAGCTCTTCATTTGAGGGGTTTGGAATTTGTTCAATCCTTTCGAAAGTTTACTTCCGCTAACGTGACCCGGCAGAAACGATTTCAGGGTGTCAGGAGATAATGACCATGAAAAACTTCAAAGTGTTTCTCAATTTCGGCGGAGCCTCTTTCATCCCGGCTGAGCGCTGGGAGCAGGAGGACGGCTGGTACAAATTCTACCGGGAGGATTCCGTGATCGCGGAGTTTGCCGCTATGTCCGTGGAAAAGATCGAGGAGCGTAGCTTCCCGCCCGAATCCAATGGCGCTGGCAAGTAGCAGATCAAAAGACGAAAAGGGAAGCCTCTGCCAAGGCCTCAGTTCAGACGAACTTGTGCATGGGTGGCGACAGTTCCCCAGCGGAGGGTGAGGCGGGATTCAAGCGACTTTCGTCTGGCAGAAGCGCCCATGGGCGGCGACTTCGAAGAGGGGCCGGGGGTGCAATGGCGACGCGGGATAGGTCAGTTCACATGCCGTTTGGTGGTGGGCGGCATGCCTCCCGAATATATAATTAACATGTGTTAATATTACATACACCTTTGTTAATGTGAGCTTTAAGAGAGAGCCACGCCGATTGGAACAGGATTCACAGGATGACAGAATTCACAAGATTCTC
>NZ_JAQSEA010000281.1 GCF_029946185.1 Prosthecobacter sp. | reverse complement strand
CGCCGGGTTCCAGCAGCTTGTCCTTCGTAGCTTTAGCGAAGAATGGGCGTCTGCATCGCGCCCCGCAGCACGCCTCTGCCTCAGGCTTCCATGGCTGCCATCATACGATTGACCGCTGCCTCCGAAAACCACCGCAAACTCTCTTAACAGACTGCCATTCATTCAGACTCATGTTCATCTGCTCTGGGTATAAGATCTATTTTCTCTGCTCCCTCTGCCTCTCCGCCCCTTTGCGGCAAAACCGAAAGTTTCCACGGCTTTCAAAGCTCATGAACCAGAGTGCCTCCACCCGCGCCATTCCGGAAATCAGTTTCGGAAAATGCTATGTAATCTGACACCCGCGACTCGCTTGCACTCAGGACTTGCACCACCAACCTAAACTCGCGGCAACGCTTTTTTATGCCTGCAATTGTGGACGATGTTCAGCGACCGTTACCTGCATGTTCAGCATCGTAAAATTGCCAAACATCGTGGCCAGCGCCACGTCCGCGGCATCACGGCCGTAGGCCACGACGATGCGGTTGCCACGAGTCATGGTTTCCGTGGCGTCAAAGGTGAACCAGCGGCCGCCGATGTAGGCCTCAAACCACGCATGCAGATCCATTGGATAAAGCTGATGAAGGAAACCAACCACCATGCGCGCCGGCACATTGATGGCCCGGCATAGCGCGATCCCTAAATGCGCGAAGTCGCGGCAGACACCCCGGCGCGTATTCAGCGTTTCCAGCGCGGTGGTAAAGCTGTTGCTGGAACCCGGTTCATTGCAGACATTTTGATGCACCCATGTGCGAATCGCCGACACACACTGATAATTCGACGGCAGATTTCCGATGATGGACGTGGCCAGCGCGGACAGTTCGTCAGACTGGCAGTAGCGGCTGGGCAGCAAGTAGTGCAGAATCTCTGGCGGCAGATTTTGCACCAGCATGAGCGGCGCATAAATATCTTCATCCACCCTGTCCTCAACCTGGACCCGATACTGCACGGAGACATGAAAATTCCCCGGTGGCATGACCGTCCGCTGGCAAAGATTGCCATACACATCGGTAAACTCCACCACCGGCACCTGCGGGAGGATTTGAAACTCCTCGCGCATGATCCACTGCGCCCAGCCGCTGCGCGGACGCAGCATGAAAATGGCGGCGACCTCTTCCATGAGCTGGTAGTCAAGCTTGCATGCGGCGTCAAGAATCATGCAGCCCCTTCGTTTGTGCTGGCAGATGAGCAACCGGAATCGGTGCCAAAGTAGGATTATACCCCATCGCGCCCGCGCAGTATGCCCTTTAACTTGCCTGCAAGAAAAGCACCTATTTCATGCTTCACACCCTCGCCATCATCCTCATCGTCCTCTGGCTCCTCGGTCTCGTGACCAGCTACACCATCGGCGGCTTCATTCACATCCTGCTCGTGATCGCCATCATCATGATCCTCCTGCGCCTCATTCAGGGCCGCCGCGTCCTTTAACGGCACAGTTGTTTCATGAATGCACCGGCCATCTTGGGCATTCTCCTCATCCTTCTCGGCCTTGCTCTCTTCGCCTGTCACAGCTTCATCGACACCACCGCAGAGAAACCCATCCACCTCGGCCCCATTCATGTGAGGGCAGAAAAGCAGCACTCCATTTCTCTGCCTCCCATCATCGGAGCCGTCGCCCTCATGAGGGGTGTCGTTATGCAGATACAGGACCGCCATAGAAGCTAAGCGCCTTGGACATTACCCCCCACTAAACAATGCACAGCCTCATTTTTATAAAGCCGGGTTGCTTAACGATGGCCAAGGCTGTCTGCTACGGAATGATGCAGTCATTGAGAGGTTTATCCTGAGCACTTCCATTTCGCCGCAACGCATCGCCTTCCTCGGCGACTACCTGCCTCGCCTCTGCGGCATCGCAACCTTCACGCATGATCTGAGTGAAGCCGTCGCGGCCGCATCACCCAGCACGGATTGCTTTGTCGGTGCCGTCAATGACCGCGTTGAAGGTTACGACTACCCGCAGCGAGTGCGCTTTGAACTGCTGGAGAAGGACCTCGACTCCTACCGGCGTGCGGCGGACTTTCTGAACTTCAGCAACGCGGACGTACTCTGCGTGCAGCATGAGTTCGGCATCTACGGTGGCAAGGCCGGCAGCCATCTTCTAGCGTTGCTCAAAGAAGTGCGCATGCCCGTCGTCACGACATTGCACACCGTCCTCCGCGACCCCAACGCCGCTCAGCGCAAGGTGATGGATGAACTCGTTCGGCGCAGCGACCGTGTGGTCGTAATGGCGCACAAAGGGGCTGAAATTTTACGCGAAACGTACAATGTCTCCGAGTCCAAGGTGGACGTCATCGCGCATGGCATCCCGGACATGCCCTTTGTGGACTCAAGCTGCTACAAGGAGCAGTTCGGCGTGGAGGGTCGCAAGGTGCTCCTCACATTTGGCCTGCTGGGTCCGGGCAAAGGCATCGAGCATGTGATCGAGGCCCTGCCGGAGATCGTGCGGCAGCATCCGAACGTGGTGTACCTCGTGCTCGGTGCCACACATCCTCATCTCATCGCACATGAGGGCGAGCGCTACCGCCTCAGCCTCGAACGGCTCGCCGAAGACCGTGGCGTCAAGGAGCACGTCATCTTCTACAACCGCTTCGTCTCCCTGGATGACCTCAAGGAGTTCATCGGCGCGACAGACATTTATCTCACGCCCTATCTGAATGAAGCGCAGGTGACCTCCGGCACTCTGGCCTATGTGTTCGGCGCCGGGAAAGCCGTCGTCTCCACACCCTACTGGCATGCCCAGGAACTGCTCGCAGATGAGCGCGGCGTCCTCGTGCCGTTCCGCAATCCTGCCGCCATATCAGCAGGCGTCTGCGGTCTGCTGGATGATCCGGCACGCATGGAAAAAATCCAGCAGGATGCCCATGTCATGGGCCGCGAAATGATCTGGCCTGCGGTGGCGCAGCGCTACCTCGAGTCCTTCCAGCATGCGCGCGCAGACCGCAAAGCGACACCCCGCACCGCCTTCGCCGGCTGGACCCTTGGAAATCGCCCCTACGAGCTGCCGCCACTGCGCCTCGACCACGTCATTCGCATGAGCGATGGCACCGGCATCTTCCAGCACGCGATTTTCAATGTGCCCAATTTCCATGAAGGCTACTGCACGGACGACAACGCACGCGCCTTCATCCTCTGCAGCATGCTTGATGAACTCGGCAACCAGCCTCCCGCCGAAAATCTCGGCAGGCTCGCCACCAGTTACCTCGCCTTCCTCGCAGCAGCACTGGACTACGAGAGCGGCCGCTTTCGCAATTTCATGAGCCATGGCCGTCAGTGGCTCGAAGCCGCCGGCAGCGAAGACAGCCACGCACGCGCTCTTTGGGCTGCGGGCAATGGCGCGGGACGCTCACGCAATGAAGGCCACAGCCGCCTCTCCGCTCAGTTGTTTGAGCGCGGCCTCGGCGCGGTATCATCCTTCACCTCACCACGCGCTTGGAGTTTCACCCTGCTGGGCATTCACGAATACCTCCGCCGCTTCCCTAGCAACGCGGCGATCAACGCCATGCGCGTGACGCTCACCGACCGCCTCGTGGCACTCTGGAACGCCTGTGCCACAGAGCAGTGGCCCTGGTTTGAAGACAGCGTGACGTATGAAAATGCACGCTTCAGCCAGGCTCTCATCCTCAGCGGGCAGTGGCTGCCCGACCCCGTCGCACTGGAGATCGGCCTCAAGTCGTTGCGCTGGCTTGTGTCCATCCAGACGACGCAGTCCGGCTGCTTCCGCCCCATCGGCAGCAACGGCTTCTACCAGCGCGAAGGCGCACGTGCAGACTTTGACCAGCAGCCGCTCGAAGCCCAGGCCATGGTAGCCGCCTGCAACGAAGCCTCCCGCGCCACTCAGGACGCCATGTGGTCCCGTGAAGCCAAGCGCGCCTTCGAATGGTTCCTCGGCCGCAACGACCTCGGCCTGCCTCTCTACGATTCCACCACCGGCGGCTGCGGCGATGGACTCCACCACGACCGCGTCAACGAAAACCAAGGAGCGGAGTCCACCCTCGCTTTCCACCTCGCACTCGCAGAGATGAACTGCGCTGAACATTTGATCACAACGCCCCACTCCTCATGAGCAGTTCCGTCGCTATTCGCCGTCACGACATCAGCCTCCAGCCTGAAAGTGGCCGCGTCATCATTCGCCCCTTCTTTCCGGGGAAACCGCAGATCTGCGCCAATATTCTGGCCCGCGCCCTCGCAATCAGTGAACCCGAAGCCGACCTGCAGTTGCAGGCCATCCTCGCGGAATTCGACTCACGGCATTTCGACATCGAATCTCTCCTGCTCGCGCATTATGAAAAAGTGCGCCATCAAATCGCCGCGCAGCCCACCCTGTCACGCGTCCGCCAGCTTCTCATCGGCGCCTTGTTCTCCGGCGAGTATGCCCTGGAATCCGCCGCACTTTTTAATCCCTCCATGGTGCCGCATCCTGACCAGAGCGGCGTGATGGAGGGCGGCCTGCGTTTCATCATGAGCCTGCGTGCAACCGGTGAAGGCCACATCTCCTCCATCGAGTTCCGCACCGGCATCATCACACCCGACGGAGCCATCAGCGTGGAGCCGGTCTCACGCTTCGTCGCGCTGCCAGAGGTGGTGCCCAACCCCACCTATAAGAAGTCACGCTTCATCATCAAACTGCAGGAAATGGGATTCACAGGCGGCCCTGCGACCGCCGTGATGGACCCGCTCGAAGAGTCCTTCACCCTCCACGAACTCGATGAAAGCATGGAACGCGTGCGTCGCGAATCCAAGCCCGCCACCCGTGATCTTCGACTCGCCTTGGAGTGCTTCCGCTGGCTTGCAGATTCGAACTACGAGCTCAATTTCCCCTCCAAGCTCGCCCTCAGCGAACGCATCATCTTTCCCGTCTCCGCCAACGAGACCAACGGCATCGAGGACGCCCGCTTTGTACGCTTCATCGAAGACGACGGCTCGGTGATGTACTACGCCACCTACACCGCCTACAATGGCCGCGCCATCCTCCCGCAGCTCATCGAGACCCAGGACTTCCTGCACTTCCGCGTGCTCACGCTCAACGGCACCGCCGTGCAAAATAAAGGCATGGCGCTGTTTCCCCGCCGCATCGGCGGCCGCTACGCCATGCTTTCGCGCCAGGATGACGAAAACCTCTTCATCATGTTCTCCGACAGCCCTCACTACTGGAGCAATCCCCAGATCATCCTGCGGCCCGCACAGATGTGGGAATCCGTGAAAATCGGCAACTGCGGCTCCCCCATCGAGACGCCAGCAGGCTGGATCGTCATCACTCACGGCGTCGGCCCCATGCGCAAGTACTGCATCGGCGCGGTGCTGCTCGACTTGCTGGATCCGACACAAGTAATCGGCCGTTTGTCCGAGCCGCTCCTCTCCCCCGAAGGCAACGAGCGCGAAGGCTACGTGCCCAACGTCGTCTACAGCTGCGGCTCCATGCTCCATGGCCGCGAATTGATCCTCCCCTACGCCATGAGCGACAAAGCCTCCGCGATCGCCACCATGCATCTGGATGAACTGCTGGCCGCTCTTCTAGCAAGCAGGAGTTAAAACACCCAAGCATTCAATGCCCACAGTCTCCTGAACAGGTGATTCCCGAGACTGTTCGACGCGTTTCCCCAGCAGGTGAAGATTGCGCAGCGGACCTTGAAGACCAAGGCGACGCCCAAGCTCAACAAGGGCAAGGAGGGAACAAAGTGGCCCTTTTGCTGTGGAACAAGTAACGTTCCACTTCGCCCCAGCCCCTTAACAATTTAGGACTACGGTGTTCCTGCTCCATCAAAAGTTAAATGACACCCCAGTCCATCGGCATAAATTAGATCCTCGCTCAATCCCCTTTCTTCAATGGACACACCTCCCTCCAGCAGTCAGGCACCAGGCGCGGCAGATGATTTTGATCAAACGATCAGGGTCCGCACTCCAGCCGCAGGCTCTGTCTATTTCAATCGCTACCGCCTCACCCGCGTTCTCGGACGTGGCGGCATGGGCGTGGTGTGGCTGGCGGACGATCTGAAACTTGAGCGGTCCGTCGCGCTGAAGTTTCTCCCCAGCCTGATTGGTCTTGATCCCACAGCGATCAAGGAACTCAAAACCGAGACCCGTCGGGGGCTCGAACTTTCCCATCCCAACATCGTTCGAATCTACGACTTCGTGGACGATGACGATGAAGCAGCCATCTCCATGGAGTTTGTGGATGGCAAGACGCTCTCCGAGCTGCGTGCCACCACCGCCCATGGCGTTTTCACCATCGAGCAGGTCGCCAAATGGCTTCCGGGCGTCTGCGAGGCGCTCGACTATGCGCACTTCCAGCGCAAGGTCGTCCACCGCGATCTCAAGCCCTCGAACATCATGGCCATGGGCCTGGATGACACCGCAAAAATCGCCGACTTCGGCATCGCCCGCAGCATCTCGGACACCATGCAGCGCCTTTCGATTTCCCAGCTCGGAGTCAGCGGCACTCTCCCCTACATGAGCCCGCAGCAGGCCATGGGAGAGCGCCCCACCCCCACCGACGACGTGTACTCACTGGGCGCCACGATCTACGAACTTCTCTCCGGCAAGCCGCCCTTTTATCGCGGAGACATCCCCTCCCAGCTCACTTCCAAAATTCCCGCCTCCATGCTCGAACGGCGTGAGGAGCTGGAAATCAAGGCCAGCGACCACATTCCCAAGGAATGGGAGGCCGTGATTGCCGCCTGCCTCAACAAAGATCCGAACCTGCGCCCACCGAGTGCAGGCAAGCTTCTCGAACTGCTCGGGTTAAGATCCACGACCAGCGCCATCACCCAGCCCTTCATTCCACCGCCCGCTCATCACAAGAGCCGCATCCCGGTTTATGCCGCTGCTGCCATTGCAGTGCTGGCAGCAGGAGCAGCCTTCTATTTTAAATCGACCACACCGGACGCAGCTCCCGCGGTGACTTCAGTGCCAGAAGTTGCGCCCACAGCCCCGGCAGCTCCTGTTCCTGCTCCTTCAGTTCCAACCCCGGTCATTGCTGCTGTCTTGCCCGCTGCGCTCCCCGCATCGGCTATCGCCCCAGCAGCAGCGCCTGTGGCACTACCATCGGCCGATCCTGCAACGGCTGCTGCTCCGCCTCTGCCAGCGCCCCCCGCTGTTCCCGGGCAACCTGTCGCGCAAGCCATGCCTGCTGCTGCGCCAGCGGTGGCCACCACGCAGCCTCCTGCAACGCTAATCCAGCCTCCTGTCTCCGAACCCCCAGAAGGATACTGGTCCATCGAACGCATCTTCCCCACCCCGCCGCAGACCGCCTACTCTGAGCCTGGCCGCCGTCACCTGCTGTATGAAGCACAGCGCATCCTGAAAGAGAAGTCCCTCTACAGCTCCACTCAGGATGGCAAGGAAGGCAAAGGCACCCACAACGCCATCATTCTCTACCAGGCAAAAAACGGACTCCTTCCCAATGGCCTCCTCGATGGTCCTACCCTGGTTTCACTGGCTCTAATGGACACACCCGATGAGCCGACATGGAAATCGCCGTCATCATCAGTTGGCTCTTCGTCCTCCCGCAGGAGATCCACACCCAAGGAGGAGCCTAATATGTTTCAGCGTGCCGGCAAATCCATCGGACGCTTCTTCAATCGGGACTGAGCCACTAAGAGGCGGCACTGCATCATGTTGCAGCAGCGGCTCAAAGGTCAAGAAGTCACGCGCGGATGGATGCCGTCAGACTACCGTAGTGCTCCCGGTGGGATTCGAACCCGCAACCAAGGGATTATGAGTCCCCTGCTCTAACCGTTGAGCTACAGGAGCGTGCGTACGGAGTCGTGCGATTATGCATCGCACAGAACTCGCGGCAACTGATGATCTTGCGGCTTCTAGACGGCGCGCTCCGCTTCGATGTCGAAGAGGAAGTCGAAATCTTCTTTCTCCAGCAGGTTGGTGAAGCCGCCTTCGCCCAGCACGTTGTTCACCATGAGGTTCTTCTTGTGCTGCAGGGTCATGATCTTTTCCTCGATCGTGCTCTTCGTCAGCATGCGGTAGGCCATAACCGGCTGCGTCTGGCCAATGCGGTGCGCACGGTCAATCGCCTGGTTCTCCACCGCGGGATTCCACCACGGATCGTAAAGAATGACATAAGAAGCCGCAGTGAGGTTAAGACCACTGCCGCCGGCTTTGAGAGACAACAGGAATACGCTGGCGTTTTCATCTTCCTGGAAGGCTTTGACGATCCCCGCGCGGTCGGTGCTGGCTCCGGTCAGCCAGTGATAGGGCAGCTTCATCTCTTCCAGCTTGGTGCGGATGATCTTCAGCATCGAGACGAACTGGCTGAACAGCAGCACCTTGTGGCCTTCATCATGCAGTCCCTGGATCACTTCCAGCGTGGAGGTGAGCTTGGCACTCTCTTCATTCTCCGCAGTTTTGTCCACGAGGCCGGGATGGCAGCAGATCTGTCGCAGGCGAGTAAGCGCCTGCAGAATGGCAAAGCGGCGGCGGTTTACCATGTCAAAGCCGGAGCTGTTCAGCACCATGTGCTGCGCGCGGGCCAGCTCCTCTTTGTAGAGTTCGGCCTGACGTCCGCTCATCTCGCTAAGCAGGTTTTCTTCACTGCGTGAAGGCAGGTCACGCGCCACCTGCGACTTCGTGCGGCGCAGCAGGAACGGACGCAGACGCGCGGCAAGACGCTCCGAGGCACGCGGGTCTTTGCGACGGTCAAAGTGGCGGTGGAAGTAGGCACGCTCACCCAAGGCTCCGGGCGTTGCAAAGGTCATCAGGCTCCAAAGATCGAGCAGCCTGTTTTCCAACGGTGTACCCGTCAGCACCAGGCGGTTGTCGGCACGAATCTGACGCGCAGCCTTGGCGGCCTTCGAGTCAGGGTTCTTGATGTGCTGGCCTTCGTCGAGGATCGCTGCGAGCCAGCGAACGGCGGCGAGTTCGCCATCAAAGCCACGCATCTGCGCGTAGTTCATCACGACGACGTCGATCTGTGTCATCACCAAGTTGAGATCAAACAGATCGCGGTCATGCAGCACGAGCACCCGCAGATCCGGCGAGCCCTTCTTGAACTCCAGCGCCCACACGTCGAGCACCGATTTCGGGCAGACCACCAGCACGGGCAGGTGTGGGCCGTCGGCCTTCTTGCGCGAGCGCAGCCACAGCACCCAGGTGATGGCCTGCAAGGTTTTACCCAAGCCCATGTCATCCGCCAGGATGCCGCCGAAACGGTTTGATGTGAGGTAGGTCAGGAAATGGAAACCCTCCACCTGATAGGGACGCAGGGTGACGTTCAGTCCCTCGGGTACTGACGGGCGCATATCGAGCTTCGCCTCCTCCATGCGTTCCACGATCTTGCTCCAAGCTTTCGGATTGACGATCTCCGCCGCATTTTCCTGCGCGAGCTGCCGCCAGTGCAGCCGATGGGTCTCGTCGCTGTGTTCATTGAGGTCGATGCCGAGACGGTCAAGCATCTCCTGCTGCTCTTCGCTGAGCTCCAGCTTCACACGGCGCCAGGAGCCGTCTGCCAGACGCACGAACTCGCCCTTGGCCGCTATCAGCCGACGGATGTCGGCAGGCTTGAGATCCACGCCTTCGATGTCAAAGACCAGTTTCAGGTCCAGCCAGTCAATGTTGCCCGCCTGAGTGGCTTCGATGCGCACGCGGGCGATGAGCGGGTCTGCAAGAATGGTCTGCAGGCTTTCATCTGTCTTCAGATTGACGTTCTCGGGGAGCTTCGCAGCCCAGGCATGAAACACATCGGGGAAATCCTTCGCCATGCGCACGCGCCACGCGTCATTTTCCATGTCCCAGGTGCGGCGCAGCTCATTCATCAGCTCTTCGGCGTCGCGCAGGGCGCGGCGGTCGCGGCAGACGATGGTGTCGTCATTTTCAATCGTTTTTTTTTCATCCACCGGCTGCCAGCCGGAAAAGCGCAGCATCTCACGCACGCGCCCTTCACCATCAACAGCTTCGGCCTTGAGTGTGACGAATTCAGCACCGCTCGAGTGAGAGTTCTTGACCAGGCACGCGGCGGTGATGTTCACATGCAGATCTTCGTGGCGCACACGGCTCTTGATCGCGTCAGGCACCGGAATGTCGATCTCACGCATGAAGGAAATGCCTTCTGCGGTGGCCAGCGCCTCCAGCGGCATGGTGACGTTGGTGTCGATACGTGACTCATCATGCAGCCAGACCGGGCCGCTGAACAAAGTGTCCGAGCTCAGGTACAGGGTCTGTACTCCGCGCAGAATGCGCAGCGGCAGAGGTGCAGGCGTACCGTCCGACGTTTCAAGCTGCAAAGTCAGGTTCAGACCGTTGTCGCTCAAACGTGCAACCCAGCTCAACGGTTCGGCCACACGCTGAAACGACACTTCATCCAGGGTGATCATCCGCTCCTGTAGCGCCTGCTGCTGGAACAGCGTGGCGAGCCATTGCGCATGATGTTTGGACTCAAGACGGAAAGAGTCGCTCCAGTTATCATCGCACTGTGCCAGACAGGACACAAACAGCAGCTCCGAGCCGCCTGAAGTCACGATGCGTCCATCGCGGTGCTCGCGGCGCAGATTGTCGAGCAGCGCAGCATCAACCGTGGCATAAGGAGAGGGCGTTTCACCTTCCATCCGCATTTGCAGGCGCGCATCATTCACAGTGATGAGCAGGCGGAAGTCGCACACACGTGGTGGCTGGCGGTGGGCCTGTCGGTCATCCTGACGTGAATCAATGAATTCGCGGATGCGCTTCTGCCAGGTCGGCACCGTGCTCGCATGCCGCCATTCGCGCAGGGCTTCGCGAGTGCCATCGATGTCGGACATGCCACGCAGGAAAGCCGGCACGGCGAGTCCCTTGTCAGACAGCGCGAGTGCGACGTAGTTCCAGAACTCACGCAGGGTTTTGGGGGATTCAGGCCACAGCGCCACCGGATCAAGGCTCTGGATCGCCCACTTCGGATGCAGACGCACCATGTCCTGGTCAAAGATCTTGCCGGTGAGGCGCACACGCTCGTAGCGCTTCTCCATCTTGCTCAGATAATTCTCCTCATCAGGCGTCAGCGGGCGCTCGAGCTTGGCGGTGAGCAGATGCTCGAAGTCCTCCTCCTCCACCGGAACCATCGGCAGCGTGCCTCGCGCCTCGCGGCGCTGCAATGCCACCAGAGTGGTGCACAGGGCCAGATCTTCCAGTTGCTGATCGTCATCGACGTCTGTCTCACCATGCCAGCCATGCTCGCCGCGCAACCACCGCACCTGGGCGGGCCGGTCATCCAGCCGCACCTCCGCCATCATTTCATCTTCCAGCAGTTCGAGTCCCCTCACCGCATCATCATCCGCGAGGCGCTCTGCCTCCTGACGGGTACGAGCATCAAACGGGCGGAGCAGAATGGGGAGGTCGGTAATGAGGCTGGACATGCGCAGAATTAAGGCCCACGCCGGTCAGCGACGGGGAACCGGAGCGATAGCATGGACAGAGGCCTTTGGGAAACGACGATTGCTGAATTTCCTCGTTCCCCTGCCTTGTCTGCCTGCCTTTTTTCGTCCAAACACAGCCCATGCTCACTCCCACCCTCACTCCAGAAGGTTTTCTCACCCATTTGGGAGGTGCGGAATCTGCGGCGGACAAGAAAATCGCCGCCGCAGACTCACCAAGCGCCATTTTTCGCGTCTTGAGCACCGAATTGCTCACCGCCGAACTCGACCCACCCTGGAAATGGCTGCGCGAGTTTGCTCAGCAGTTCTTCACCCGCCTCTGCCAGACCAAGGATGCCCTGAATATTCCCGTCCCCTCCCTGACCGCCTTCATCGCCGCCGCCCCACCCTTCGCAGGAGCGGAGTACCTCACACAGGAAGTGCTCGAACGCTGGTGGCTGAATCTGGCGCAACACATCGCGCAACTCGCCACCCATGGCGTGGAGTCCTGGCTTCGGGAAGAGTGCCCCGCCTGGCATGTCGTTGGGCGCGTCACCTTCCACCTCGCGGAAAACAAAACCGACACCCAGCGCCCCTTTGCCTTTCTAGCCACCTTCACCGAAAAACTCAGCGCCTCCGGCCAGCCCCAGCACCTGCCGCTGGCACGTGCACTGCAGCTCTACTCCGGCCAGCAGGATCAAACCGCCCTGAACGCCCTGCTGGCCCCCGTACGCACCGCCGCAGAAAAATCCAAACTCCTGCGCGAGTGGCTGGAGACGAAGCGCCTGTTTCAACCCATGGCCATGTCTCCTCAAGAAGCCTTTCGCGTCCTGCGTGAAACGGCAGTCTTCCAAGAAAGCGGCATCGTCATGAAACTCCCCGACTGGTGGCGCAGCGGCAAAGGCCCCCGCCCCGCAGTCTCGGTGACCATCGATGCCCCAAAACAAACCTCCCTCCATGCCGGCGCGCTGCTCAACTTCAAAATCGCCGCCAGCCTCGAAGGCGAGCCCCTGACCGCCGCAGAATGGGAAAAACTCCTCAGCGCCGACACCGGCCTCGTTTCGCTGCGCGGCCGCTGGATCGAAGTCGATGGAGCCCAACTCCAGCAGGTCATGTCCCACTGGCAAAGAGTTCAACATGCCACCGGCGAAGGCGGCATCGGTTTTCTCGACGGCATGCGCTTGCTCGCGGGCTTTGATCCACGACTGGCAGCGGTGGAAGAAGAAAGTACGGAGAGGGTG
>NZ_JAQSEA010000280.1 GCF_029946185.1 Prosthecobacter sp. | reverse complement strand
GTGAAGAAATAACCCCAGGTTTGCCGCGAAGGCGCCAGCAAGTGGTCCGCACAGTCCTCTGTGCGGCTTCTGGGCGGCCGTTTACATGGAGAGCGCACAAAAACGGTGAGCACGATTACGTGCGCCAGTCTGCGACTCGGGAAACTCTGGCGGTATGGTCAGACTTCTGATCACTCGTTAGGAAAGCGAAGCCCCCTCCCTGCGGGTGGATTTTGAATACATCCTTGTGCGCATGGAACCGCCCATGGCCTGACAGATTCATCCACCACGACTTGTAACTTCCCCGTCGTCCCCTCGAACCATGTCCGCAGGGATGCTCCCAGCACAACTGCCCGCAAGAAACTTCCCCTCTCTCCCGTTTCTACCTGAGTAACCACTTTAGCATATAGAAAATGGCCGCCACTCGCTCACCCCGCCGTCAGCCAAGGACAAAACCCAAGGTCCCCGTCCACGACTCCGGCTTCAGCACTCCCAGTCTCGATCGTGCCTTGGCGGTGCTCCACTGTCTCGGCGGCCACCCTCAAGGCCTCACGCTCTCCGAAATCGCCGAGGCTCTCAAACTCTCCGTCAATTTCGTCTATCGCGTCACCCAGTCCCTCGTCTCCCACGGCTACCTCGTGCGCGATGCCGAAAAACGCTTCAGCGTCGGCGCGGCCCTGCTGAAACTCTGCCAGCCAGTGATCGATGACGTCCCGCTTGCCGAGGCCGCCCTGCCAGCCATGCGCTGGCTCAGCGACCAGACCGGCGAGGCCGCCCACCTCGGCATTCTCAGCGGCTTCGAGGGCATTGTGTTGGAGCGTGTGATTGGCCGCGCCATGATCAAATTCTACGTCGAGCGCGGCACCCGTTTCCCCCTGCACACCAGCGGGCCCGGCAAGGTGATGCTGGCCTTCACGCCGGAAGCCGAGCGTGACGAGATCATCGCAGGCATGAAGTTCGAGCGCTTCCAGCCGTGGACGATTTCGAATCGCAAAGATTTCCTCAAGTGCCTCGCTCAGGCCCGCAACAACGGCTTCGCGGTGGATGTGGGTGAGCACCTCGAAGGCCACCACTGCCTCGCCGCCCCCATCTTGGATGCAGACGGAAACGCGATGGCCTCCCTGTGGATCACGGGCCCCAGCCAGCGCCTGAGTGAAGAGCGCATGGCCAAACTGACTGCGGTAGTGAAACAAGCCGGTGCCATGGCCACTGCTGCTCTGCGTGGAGGCGCTCTCGTAGCATGAAGTCCCTCCTCTCCATCCTGAGCTTCAGTGTTCTTTCCATTCTGGCGCATGCGCAAAGCATGCCGCCCCAGATCGAACAAAGCTGCGTCGAGTGCCACGACAAGGACACCACAAAAGGCAGCCTTGATCTCACCGCGCTGTCCTTTGATCTCACCGACCCCGCCACCCGCGAGCGCTGGATTCGCATCTATGACCGCGTCGAAAAAAGCGAGATGCCGCCGAAGGTCGAAGACCTGCCACCGCCAGATCGGGCAGCACTCGTGAAGTCGCTATCAGCCTCCATCTACGAAGCCGATCACGCCGGTATTTTGGCACACGGTCGCGGCCCGCTGCGTCGTCTCAATCGTGACGAGTACGAGCAAAACCTGCGCGACATCCTCCAGCTCCCCGATCTCGACATCCGCGACATCCTCCCCGAAGACCGTGAAGGCCACCGCTTCAACAAAACCACCGAGATGCTCGACATGTCACGCGTGCAGCTCGTCGCCTATCTGGACGCCGCAGAGGCCGCGCTGCACGCCGCCATGACCACAGAGTCAGCGCCACCGCCGGTGGTGAAGTATCGGGCAGTGGGTACTGATCTCTTTCCTGGCACCGGCACCTTCGGCAATCGCGAGGCCATGTTCTTCGCCCGCGACAACAAGGCCATTGAATTCAAAGGCAAAGACAGCCCCGCCGAAAAGGACAGCGCCAAAGACGAAACCATCGAGATGGCTCTGTTCCGCTCAGCCAGCTGGCCCTACCTGGGCACTCCCAAACACTTCACCGCCAAACGCACCGGCAACTACAAAGTGCGCTTCTCCGCGCGCGCCGTTCTGCAACAGCCCGGCTACGTGATCACCCCAGCCAGACACCCTGTGCCCATGACCTTCCGCACTCGCAAGCCTGCAGGCGTGGACATCATCAATGAAGTGCATGACGCAGGCGGCATCATCGACATTCAACCCACCAAGCGTTTGTTCGAAACCACCGTGCGCTTGCGCGAAGGCGAAGCCATTGAATACAGCTTGCTCGGTCAGCCGATGCCGCTGGCCATGAATCCCAACGGCTCGGCCCCCACCTACCGCTACCCTCCCTTCCCGGAAGGTGGCCAGCCCGGCATCGCGGTGCAGTGGCTCGAAATCGAAGGCCCCATTGAACCGCAAGCCTGGCCGCCTTCATCACACCGCGTGCTGTTTGATGACCTGGGTGTGGAGGTGAAGCCCAAGGACCCGCAGCAAGTGGCAAAGCGCTTGCTGCGCCGTTTTGTCAAACTCGCGGCACGCGAGCCCGTGCCCGAGGAGGATTTGCAGATGTTCGACGCGCTGATCCAGGTGCAGCTCGCCAAGAACGCACCCTTCAGCGAAGCCATGCTCGCGGGTTACAAAGCCTTTCTTGCCTCCGGCGACTTCATCTATGTGCGAGAGCCGGTGAAGGCGGACGACCACTTTGCCATCGCATCACGGCTTTCGCATTTCCTTACCAACTCGCGTCCTGATACAAAGCTGATGGATCTGGCCCAGCGGAAGCAACTGCGTGATCCGCAAGTGCTGCGCGAAGAAAGTGAACGTCTGATCGCTAGCGCAGGCTTTGACCGTTTCGTGCGCGGCTTCACCGGTTACTGGCTGAACCTCCGCCACATCCGCCGGGACGATCCCGATATCCGCCTCTTCCCTGAATATCGCTTTGATGAATACCTCGTGGAGAGCATGGAGCGCGAGACGCGTACTTTCTTCACGGCGATGATCCGCGAAAACCTGCCCGCCAGTGTTCTGGTGAAGGCGGATTGGGTGTTTGCCAACGACCGCCTCGCCAAACACTACCAGCTTCCACCACTCACCGGCTCAGCCATGCGCAAGGTGTCCCTGCCCAAGAACAGTCCCTTCGGTGGGTTGCTCACGCAGGCGGCGGTTTTAAAAGTCAGCGCCAACGGCACCAATACATCACCCGTCGTGCGCGGAGCGTGGGTGATGGAGCGCCTGATCGGCCAGCCGCCACCGCCGCCGCCATCAAGCGTGCCTGCCGTGGAACCCGACATTCGGGGTGCCAAAACCATCCGCGATCTGCTCGCGCTGCATACCCAATCAAAAAGCTGCGCCGCCTGCCATGCACGGTTTGATCCTGTCGGCCTCGCCTTGGAAAACTTCGACATCCTCGGCGGCTGGCGCACTCACTATCGCGGTGTGGAAGAAGGCGAGCGCATCACCGGCGTTGATCGCGCGGGCCATAGCTTCAGCTACACCGTCGCCAGCCCCGTGGACTCCGCAGGCAAACTCATGGATGGGCGCAATTTCAAGAACGTGAGTGACCTCAAAACCCTCATCGCCGCTGACGCTCGCCAGCTCGCGCGTAACCTCCTGCACCAGTTCACGATTTACTCCACCGGCACCCCGGTGCGTTTCTCGGATCGTCCAGAAATTGAAACGATGCTGGATGCCTGCGCGAAGGATGGGTATCGTGTGCGTGATCTGTTGCTGGCGTTGGTGCAGAGCAAAATTTTTCTTGGTCAAGACGGATGCAATTAACGATATGAACGCCCCATACATCGTCAAATCCCTCTCCCGCCGACGCTTCCTGCGCAGCGCGGGAGTGACACTTGCGCTCCCAATTTTGGAATGCCTCCGTCCAGTGTTTGGCAAAGCCGCGCAGGTGAAAGCGCCACAGCGCCTGCTCATCATCTCGAACAACCTCGGCTTCCTGCCGAAGCCGTTCTTCCCGAAGAATGCCGGACGTGACTATGAGCTGTCGCCAACTCTCGCGGGACTTAACGAAGTGAGAAATGAGTTCACTTTGTTCAGCGGGATGTCGCACCCCGACGTCAACGGCGGCCACAGCGCGGAAAATTGCTTCCTCACCGCCGCACGGGGACCGACGAAGAGCGGCTTTCGCAATCAGATTTCGCTCGATCAGTATGCAGCGGAAAAGCTGGGGCAGTTGACGCGACACACGACGCTGAACCTCGGGGTGAACATCGACAAGGCAAACCGCAGTCTTTCCTGGACGCGTGATGGCGTGCTCCTGCCGGCGGAGGACAGCGCACCGGCTTTGTTTCGGCGCATGTTTGTGCAGGGAGATCCCGCCGCAGTCAAAAAACAACTGCAGCAGCTTGATGAGCGCGGCAGCATCCTAGACACGCTCCTGGATCAAACCAAGCGCCTCAGCCGCGACCTCGGCAGCACGGACCGCGCACGCTTGGATCAATACCTCACCTCCGTTCGCGAAGTCGAAGAGCGCCTCCTCACCGCCCGCGAATGGGAACTGAAACCCAAGCCCATCGCCACCCAGCCCGAGCCCAAAGACATTCAAGACAAGAAACTCATCTTCGAAAAACTCGATCTCATGCTCTCCATGGCGCAGCTCGCGTTCGAGTCCGACTCCACGCGCATCGTTACGCTCATGGTCGATGCCTTCGCCACGCCAGCCTTTCATCTTCACGGCGATGACAACACCACCGAAGGCTATCACGGGCTCAGCCATCACGGTCAGTCCGAAGAAAAAGTACGCCAACTCGCTGAAGCAGATCGTGAACAAATGCGGCTCTTCAAGAAGCTCATTCAAACGCTCGCCTCCAAGCGCGAAGACGAAGTGCGTCTGCTGGACCGCACGATGGTGCTCTTTGGCAGCAACATGGGAGATGCGAACACCCATGACAATTACAACCTCCCCATACTCCTCGCCGGTGGTGGCTTTAAACACGGCCAGCACCTCGCCTTCAAGCGCGACAACAACCTGCCCCTCAGCAATCTCTTCGTCTCACTGCTGCAACGCCTGGGGGTTGAGTCCGACAGCTTCGGCTCAAGCACCGGCACGCTGTCAGGCTTAATGTAAAGTTGTGTCCCGCTTTCGCGTGGGTTGCGCTCAGCCCGTTGTCGGGAATGGTTCATCCTTTGAAATCAGGTCTGCTCATCCTTGCATCGCTTCTCACCACCGCCCCTTGGTCGTGGCTGAATTCCCAGCTCTCCAGCCTGGATCACCGTCAGGATGAACTGCATGTCGCGCTGGCAAAACTTCCAGCTCTACTCGCTCCGCAGCCGCAGGAACATACCGGCTTCCACAGCGGCCTGGCACCGCAGGCCGATTCCGTACGCTGGGTCCAGATTGATCTCGGTACCGAGTACCCGCTGGATGCCGTGGTCATCATTCCTGCCATGCTCGGTGCCGCCGAGGCCTACGGTTTTCCACGGCGCTTCCGCCTCGATGCTTCCAACGATCCGCTCTTCGCCGAATCCACCACGCTGCTGGATCAAACAGCCGCCGATGTCACTCCTGCGCTCGCACCCTGGCACATCGCCGCACAAGGCATCAAAGCCCGCCACATCCGCTTCACCGCCACCAAGCTGGCGGCACAGCCGCATGAAATGCGGCGCTTCATCTTCTGCCTTGGCGAACTTTTGGTCTTCAGCCAAGGCCGCAACGTCGCGCTGCATGCGCAGGTGCTTGCTCCCAATTCCGTCGAGACGCTGCCCACATGGTCGCCCCGGCATCTGGTCGATGGTGCTTATGCGCTTGGTCTGCCGGTGCATCCAGATGAAATCAACGGCAACGGCTGGCACAGCGGCATCTCCACCACCGCCGAGATCACCAAGTGGGTGCAGGCGGATCTGGGAGAGCCGCGCGATATTCAGGAGATACGCCTCATCCCCGCGCATCCGCGTGACTACCCCGAGCGCTTCGGCTTCGGCTTTCCGCGCCGGTTCAAAGTAGAAGCCGACGGCAATACGATCTTCGACAGCACCCGCGCAGACTTCAGCAATCCCGGCGACACCCCCGTCGCCTTTCTCACTCCCGGCCTGCGCGCTCAGACCCTCCGCATCACCGCTACGCAATTATGGGAGCGCAGCGGCGACTTCGTCTTTGCCCTCGCAGAATTGCAGGCCTTCGACCGAGGTAAAAACATCGTCCGCAACGCCGTCATCACGGCATCCGACGACACGCTCACGCCCTCATGGAGCCCCGCAGGCCTGATCGACGGTCGCAGCAGCTCCGGCCTCCTGCTCGATGAAGCCGCATGGCTCGCAGAGCTCGCCCAACGCCGCCAGCTCACCGATGAACTCGCCACGCTGGATGTTCAGCGCGCGGCTGCCCTCGCCCGCGCCCAACATCGCGCGGCATGGCTTGCGGGCGCACTGCTGTTCCTCGTGCTCATCATCGCGCTGCTGTTGGTTCTGCGCTCCCGCCGTTCCCGCCGCCGCGAGATCGAATCTTTACGCCACCGCATCTCACGCGATCTCCATGACGAAATCGGCAGCCACCTCGGCAGCATCCGCCTCATGTCAGAGCTCGCCTTGCGCGACGGCTCAGCGTCCGATTCACTTGAGGAAATCCATCGTCTTGCCGGCGAGGCCGCCGAATCCATGCGGGGCATCATCTGGCTCGTGCGCGAAGGCGATGCACCACCGCTGACCAGCCTCGTTGAAGCCATGCGCCAAAGTGCCGCCGCCTTGCTCAAAGACATTGACTGGAAGTTTGAGTCTCCGAACAGCGGCGACTCCGCCACGGCCTCACTCGAGTTCCATCGCCAGGTCTTCCTCTTCATTCGCGAAGCCGCCTACAACATCGCCCGCCACGCCCATGCCACCCAGGTACGCATTGAAGTAAGTTGGAAAGTAAAACACTTCCATCTCCACCTCGAAGACAATGGCTGCGGTTTCGATGTCGCCGCGATCACTGCTGGCAATGGCCTCGCCAATCTCCAGCACCGTGCCACCGTGCTCGGCGGCAGTTTGCAGATCACCAGCAGGCCCGGCAGGGGCACCCGTATCACCTTGGAGGCCGATTTCTCATGAACACACTCTGGATCGTTGAAGATCACGCCGCCTTCCGTCGCACCCTCGTCCGCGTCTTGAATGCCGAGCTCGATTTGCAGTGCCCGCGCGATTTCGACTCCTGCGAAAAACTGCTCCTGGCACTCGCCAAGCCTGACACGCCCGAATTAATCCTCCTCGATGTCGGCCTGCCCGGCATGAATGGCATCGAAGGCATTCGTTTGATCAAAGAACGCGCACCCCAGACGCTCGTCGTCATCCTCACCGTCTTCGAAGACGACGACAAAGTCTTCCGCGCCATCTGCGCTGGTGCCGCTGGCTACCTGCTCAAAACCAGCAGTGCCGCTGATATCACGCAGGCGGTGCGGGATGCGCTGGCCGGTGGATCGCCGATGAATCCACGCATCGCCCGCCGCGTACTCGACATGTTTTCCAAGCTCGCCCCCAAGCAGAACGACTATGGCCTCAGCGAGCGCGAAAAGGAAATCCTCCTGCTCATGACCACCGGCCTCATCAAAAAAGAGATCGCCGACAAACTCACCCTCAGCGTCCACACCGTCGATACCT
Source organism: Prosthecobacter sp. (assembly GCF_029946185.1). Classification (GTDB taxonomy): domain Bacteria; phylum Verrucomicrobiota; class Verrucomicrobiia; order Verrucomicrobiales; family Verrucomicrobiaceae; genus Prosthecobacter. The sequence continues at coordinate 5,080 of NZ_JAQSEA010000280.1, read as the reverse complement.
ACCTGCGCCGCATCTACGAAAAGCTGGCGGTCAACACCCGCACCGGCGCTGTGGCGAAGGCGCTCAAGGAGGGGCTGGTATAGAGTGTCCCGCGCTCGCGTGGCATGAAAACCACCGCGAGCCGTCGTATGAATGATCCATGCGCCTTCCTGTTTTCATCATCCTCGCCGCCGTGCCTGCCTTTGCGGTCGATTTTGTGCGTGAGGTGCAGCCGATTTTTTCAAAGCATTGCTATGAGTGCCATGGTGCGAAAAAACAGAAGAACGACTACCGGCTTGATATCAAGGCCATCGCCCTGAGCGGTGGCGAGGATCATGCGCCGAACATCGTTCCAGGCAAAAGCGGCGAGAGCCCGTTGTTTCGCTTTGTGAGCGGAGCGGATGAGAAGATCGCGATGCCGCCGAAGTCCAAGCTCAGCCGTGCGGAGCTAGATGTGATCAAACGCTGGATTGATGAAGGGGCTGTGTGGCCTGAGGGTGCAGACGTGGCCAAGGTGGAGGACCGGCTGGATTGGTGGAGCTTTAAGCCGCTGGTGAAGAAGGATGGAGGGATTGACGATTTTATTCGTGAGAAGCTCGCGGAGCACGGCTTGAAGCCTGCGCACCCGACTGATGTGCGCACGTTGATTCGCCGCTTGTACTTTGATCTCACCGGTCTGCCGGCTTCTCCGGCGGATGTGGAACGCTATGCTGCGCTGCCCTATGAGAGGCTGGTGGATGATCTGCTGGCGTCACCGCGCTATGGCGAGCGCTGGGCGCGGCACTGGCTGGATCTTGTTCACTACGGGGAGACGCATGGCTATGACAAGGACAAGCCGCGCATGAACGCGTGGCCGTATCGTGACTACGTCATTCGTGCGCTGAACAGCGACAAGCCTTATGCGCGCTTTATTGAAGAGCAGATCGCCGGGGACGCGCTTTATCCAGGCACCACGGATGGCATCACGGCGCTCGGGTTTATCTCCTCCGGGCCTTGGGATTACATTGGGCATGCGGAGGTGTCGGAGTCCAAACTGGATGGCAAAATCGCGCGGCATTTGGATCGCGATGACATGGTGCAAAATACGATGGGTGCGTTTTGTTCGCTCACTGTCGGCTGCGCGCAATGCCACTACCACAAGTTTGATCCCATCTCGCAGGAGGACTATTATTCACTGCAGGCCGTGTTTGCCGCCGTTGATCGCACGGATGTGAATTACTATCCAGACGACGCTTCGATGCAGCGGTTCGTTGGTTTGGAAGAGCAGCGTCAGAAAGTTGCCGTTCGCATCAAGACTCTAGAGGAGCCGTTGAAACAGAAAGCGGGTGAAGCTTATACGGCACTCAGCAAACGCATCGACGGCGCTGCCGACAAGGCATCCAAGACGAATCCGAATGTGAAGCCTGACTTTGGCTATCACAGCGCCATCGCGAAGGAGCAAAATGCGGTGAAGTGGGTGCAGGTGGATCTCGGCAAAAGTGTGGAGATCCAGCGCATCGTGTTAAAGCCTTGCTACGATGACTATGGCGGCATAGGCGGCGGCTTTGGTTTTCCGGTGCGTTTCAAGGTCGAGGCGAGTGATGATCCTGCGTTCAAAACCGGAGTGACGCTGATCTGGAGGAAGCACGACGCGACGTTCATGAACGACTTCAAAAATCCCGGCCTCATACCTTTTGAAACGGGCACGGCGGGAGATGACGGAGCCATGGGCAGATACGTGCGCGTCACCGCTGTGAAGCTCGCGGAACGCAAGAGCGACTACATTTTTGCGCTGGCGGAGATGGAGGTCTTTGCGGGGAAAGATGGGCCGAATCTGGCGGCAGGCAAGCCCGTGACGGCGCTCGACAGCATCGAGGCGGCACCACGCTGGCAGAAGAAAAATCTCACGGACGGCATCGCGCCTGAGGCACGCACGCAGGAGGACAAGCAGAGGCTCATCAGCGAGCGCGACGCGCTGATGCTCGCCCAAGCGGATGCGACGACGCGCCAGCAACTCAACGATACACGCAAGCAACGGGCGGTCATTGAGGCGGAGATCGCCAAGCTGCCGGAGCCTGGCAAGGTGTATGCGGGAGCCATTCACACGGGTGCGGGTAACTTTCGAGGAACTGGGGGCGAAGGCGGGAAGCCGCGAGTGATTCAGGTGCTCAAGCGCGGTGATATGAAACAGCCTGCGAAGGAGGTGGGGCCGGAGAGCATTATTGCGCTCAGCGAAGCCTTTCATAATGGGTATCAACTCGATGGCGAGGCTGAATCAGCACGACGCGCCGCTTTGGCCAAATGGATCACCGACAAGAACAACGTGCTCACCTGGCGCAGCATTGTGAACCGTGTGTGGCAGCATCATTTTGGGAGTGGGCTGGTCGATACCGCGAATGACTTTGGCCGCATGGGAGGCAGGCCGAGTCACCCTGAACTGCTCGACTGGCTGGCGGTCACGTTTCGTGATGATCTGAGCGGCAGCTTGAAGCGCCTGCACAAACTGATTGTGATGAGTGACACGTACCGGCAGTCGTCAGACAAGGCGGAGCCAGCGGATGCGAACAACGTTTTCCTTTCTCACCAAAACCGCCGCAAACTGGATGCGGAGTCGATTCGCGATTCGATCCTGGCAGTCAGTGGTAAGCTGGATCTCACCATGGGCGGACCGAGCTTTCAGGACTTTGTCATCGAGAAGCCGCAGCACAGTCCGCATTACGAGTATCTGCTGCACGACCCTGAAGATCCGAAGTCATGGAGGCGCAGCATCTACCGCTTCATTGTGCGTTCGCAGCAGCAGCCTTTCATGACGACGCTGGACTGTGCTGATCCGTCCATGCGGGTGGAGAAGCGCAATGAGTCGCTCAGCCCGCTGCAGGCGCTGGCCATGATGAACAACGGGCTCGTCGTCACCATGGCGAAGCATTTTGCGGAGCGGGTGTCGAAGGAAACACAAGGGCTGGAGGAGCAGACACGACATGCCTTTGTGCTGGCGTTGTCACGCAGTCCGACCGCCGATGAAATCATGCCGCTGCTCGAATATGCGAAGCGGGAAGGCCTGGAAAACACCTGCCGCGTGATTTTGAATCTGAATGAATTCAGCTTTGTGGACTGATGGTCTGCTGATTGTCTGGACACCGAAAGCCGTGACGTTGGCAGCGTGAAGACAGTGACGCCATGGTGCGGTAACGGGAAAAACTGAACAGGAGATCATGGTGACGGCCTCGGCGGATGCAGAGGCCATTGAAAATGTCCTGTTCTGGCATCGAAGTGCAACATACGATGCCGATTGTTCGTCTTGCACATCCCTTCATTCCATGACCTGGTCCCAAAACTACGATCCTCTCGGCAATCTTGCGCTCTCGTCCCTGTTAGCTGCATTGCCGGTGGTGACGTTGTTGGGCCTGCTGGCCTTCTGGCATGTGCGGGCGCACCTCGCAGCGCTTGCCGGACTGGTGGTGGCGCTGGTCGTTGCCGTCGCGGGTTTTCACATGCCGGTCCAGCTTGCGCTCACAGCGGGCGGCCTTGGCGCGGTGTTCGGGCTGTTTCCCATCGGATGGATCGTGCTGAACGCGATCTTCATTTATCAAATCTCAGTCGAAACCGGTCAGTTTGAGTCTTTGAAAAAGCAGATCGCGGGGCTGGCGGGAGATCGCCGCATCCAGGCGCTTCTGATCGCTTTTGCCTTCGGCGCATTCATTGAAGGCTGCGCGGGATTTGGCGCTCCGGTGGCGATTTCGGGAGCGATGCTGATCGGCCTGGGTTTCAAACCGCTGGAAGCTGCGAAGCTCGCGCTCATTGGGAACACGGCGCCGGTGGCGTTTGGCTCGCTGGGCATTCCACTCACGACTCTCGCGGATGTCACCGGGCTGGATGTGCTTGTGCTGAGCGCCATTGTGGGTCTGCACCTCACGATCTTCTCCTTCATCGTGCCGTTCTGGCTGGTGACGGCACAGGTCGGCTGGCGTGGCATGGTCGAGGTCTGGCCTGCGTGCCTGGTTTGCGGCGGCAGCTTTGGCCTGGTGCAGTTTGCGGTTTCAAATTTCCATGGGCCCTGGCTCGTGGATATCGCTGCGGGGTTGGTCACCCTGGCTGCGATGGTGCTTCTGCTGCGTTTCTGGAAACCGCGCAGCGCTGAGGAAAAGAAGGGCACGAAGGAGAAAATAGAACATCCATTCCGCGCCTGGATTCCGTGGATCATGCTGTCGTTGTTCGTGGGGCTCTGGACCACGCCCTTTGCGAAGACGATGCTCAACGGCTACGCGCCCGGCACGAAGGCACACAGCACCTGGCAGGCGCCGATCATCCCTTTTGCGCCGCTGCATCTCGCGGTGCAGAAAATGCCGCCGGTCGTGAAGAATCCCGAGCCTGAAAAAGCGAACTTCACGTTCAATTACCTTTCCGCCACTGGCACCGCGCTGCTGCTGGCGGGTATCACTGCCGGGCTGCTCCTCGGCAGGGGGCTTGCGTCACTGGCTGGGATTTATCTGCGCTGCTTGTGGCGGGTGCGCACGTCGATGCTCACCATCTCGCTCATGCTCGCGCTGGGCTACACCACACGCTTCTGCGGCACAGACACGACGATGGGGCTCATGCTGGCCGGCACGGGCGTGCTGTTTCCGTTTTTCTCCCCGCTGATCGGCTGGCTGGGGGTCGCGCTCACGGGCAGCGACACTTCGTCGAACGTACTCTTTGGCAATCTGCAGCAGGTGACCGCGCAGCAGTTGAATCTGTCACCGGAGTTGATGGTGGCGGCCAACAGCTCCGGCGGGGTGATGGGCAAGATGATCGACGCGCAGAGCATCGTGGTGGCCTCTGTGGCGACAGGCGGCCAGCCAGACAGCCCGGATGCGGGCACGGTGCTGCGCAGTGTCTTCTGGCACAGCATCGCGCTGGCTGTGCTGATGGGATTGCTGGTGATGGTGCAGGCGTACTGGATGCCGTGGACCATTGCGGGTGCGAAATGAGACGCGGGTTCAGGGCTTCATATCGCGCAGATTGACCATGAGCAGGTGCCGTACGCGCGGTGGTTCGGTGCCACGATGGAAGCCTTGAACGGTGAGTTCGATGTGCTTGTCCTCCATGGTGGCGCGCTCGTGCTGCCGCAGATGTTCGGCCCAGG
>NZ_JAQSEA010000279.1 GCF_029946185.1 Prosthecobacter sp. | reverse complement strand
GGAAAACGCGCAAAATATCCCATCGGCTTGCTCTTATAACGGGGCCAAACTCCAGGGTCCGCACACTCCGTGTGCGGTTCCCGATTCAGCCCAGGCCGAAAGGCTTGGGCTTTTTCGTTGGGAGAGGGGGTCATCCTGATCCCTCCTCTTTCGATTTCCTAAGCTCCGGATTTATCTTGTCACCCTTCCGCCCTTATGACACAACGGACGGAAACCGTCTTTCTTCATGTCCGCCTCACGCATCCTTCCCCGCCTCATCATGATTCTCGGCTGCGCTTTTACTGGCGCAATCGCTGGCACCTTCCTCCAAACAGTCCTTGAAGCGCGCCGTATCGTCGACAGGCCGCAGGAATTTCGCTCGCTGGCAAAGCTCGTCGCGGGCGGGCAGATGGTCCTCAATGACAGCCTGAACTGGATGGAGCAGCAGCAGGACTTCTATGGCACCATCATCGAAACCGTCGAGTCCGCAGAAATGAGCCGTCGCGCCCGTGAACGTGTCAGAGCCCTGAATCCAGATATCCAGGAGTCCGACGTGGCCATCCGTGTCGCTCAGACCAAGGGCAGCGCCATTTTCAATATCCTCGCCACCGGTTCCGAACCCAAATACACACGGATCTTTCTCGATGCCCTGCTCGATGAATTCATCGCCTTCCGCCAAAGCATTCGTGAACAGGCGCAGGGAACGTGGCTCCAACGGTTTCTCCAGGAGGTGGTTTCAAAGCAGAAGACCATGGAAGACTCCCTTGAAAAATTTGCGAAAGCGCGAGCCTCAGGGGGAGACACGCTCAGTGTGAGGTCAGACTTGGAGCGGCTCGTGCCGCGCCTCAACAACCAGCGCAACCAACGCGACGACCTCCGCCTCAAGATCAAGTCGATGAAGGACGACGATGCCGCCAGCGCGCCCTTTAAAACCGAGCTTGAAGCCATCGAATCGGAAATCCAAGCCATCGAAAAAAACCTGGATCGCAGGGAATTGGCCGTCGCCGAACTGAAGACGCTCCAGCAAAAAGCCGAAACCGACAAGCGGGCCTATGACAAGCTGTTCGAACAAGTGGAGGGAATACAATCTGTATTCAATTCAGCGTCCGACTACGTTGCCATTCAAGAGCGCGCCTCTCCCGCCAGTGAACACCTCGAAGACTGGAAGCTGCCCGTCGCTGTCGGTGCTGGCGGCGGTGCCCTGCTGGGAGGTCTCGTCGGCCTGGTGATGAGCCTCCTCCTCATACGCTCTCCCAAACCTCCGCAGATTCCAACGGCGGTAGGGTGAATCATGCTAGAAGCTGAAGCCTTTTAGCTCCGGCACCACACCCCTTCCCCGACACCACATCGTCACTTGCATCCCGCCCCTGCGTGCTTCATTCGCGGCGCTTGCAATCTCTCCACCTCATCGACGCCATCGGCCCGTTCTTTCGCGGGCATGACGTGCGTACGATCAACTGGTCCAAGATCCCCTGGCATCATCTGCCAAAGATACGCGATGCCGCCGCAGACGCCTGGTGGGCGCAGGTGCGCGAGGACCTCACCCGCTTTGTAGATCAAGCCGCCGCCTGGGGCTTCAACGCCGTTTCGCTCGATGACGTGACACACCTTGCCGATCACCCCTGGCTCGAGCCGGAACTGCGCGCCCGCATCGCGCTCTACCGCGAGGAATTCGGCCGCTGCTTCGAGATCTTCACCGCACGCGGCCTGCAGGTGCATCTCACGATGGACGTGATGACCTACACACCGGAACTGCGGCGGCGCATGTCCGAATCCAAGCGCGAGGTGAACGACTACCTCGCGGAATTGCTTGATGGTTTCTTCACCAGTTTCCCGCAGGTGGCAGGCATCATTCTCCGCATTGGCGAATCCGACGGCAAAGGCGTGCACGATGAATTCCGCAGCGAGCTCGTCATCCAAAAACCCGCGCAGGCACGCCAGCTCCTGCTCGATCTGCTGCCTGTCTGCGAGAAGCACGCACGCCGCCTCATCTTCCGCACCTGGACCGTGGGCGCGTATCGCATCGGCGATCTCATGTGGCACCGCCGCACCTTTACCAGCGTGTTTGAAGGACTGCAAAGCACCGCACTCGTCATCTCGATGAAGTACGGCGAGTCCGATTTCTTCCGCTACCTGCCGCTCAACTCCAACTTCTTCCGCACGGACCTGGCGAAGATCGTCGAGCTGCAAACTCGCCGCGAGTACGAGGGCTGCGGCGAGTACCCCAGCTTCACCGGCTGGGAGTACGAACGCTACGCGCATGAGCTGAAGCACGCGAAGAACGTCATCGGCTGCATGGTCTGGTGCCAGACCGGCGGCTGGGTCCCCTTCCGCCGCATCGCGCTGATCGATCCCGAAGCGATCTGGATCGACCTCAATACCTTCGTCACCATCCGCATCATCAAGGACGGCATGCCGGTGGAGGACGCCGTACGCGCCTTCGCCCAAGAGCGTGCGCTGGGCGATGCCGAGGCCCTCATTGAACTCCTGCGCTACTCCGATGAAGTGATCCGCGAGCTGCTCTACGTGGAAGAATTCGCGCAGCAAAAGCTCTTCTTCCGCCGCGTCCGCATCCCGCCGCTGCTGCAGGTGTATTGGGGGAACATCTTCATCAATCACAGCATCAAAAAGCTGCTGCGCTACTTTGTTCAAGAACCCCAGGCCGCCCTGCTCAGCGCCGCACGCTGCATGGACAGGCTGGAGCAGATGATCGCCCTGGCACCACGTGCCGGCGTGCCCGTCGCCGATCTCGAATACATGCGCGATACCTTCCGCCTGCTCGCACTGGCGCGTGAGTACTACTTCACCGAGTTCACTCCCGAGATGGAGACCCGCCTGCGCGAAGCTAAGCGCGCCTACAAAACCACCTATGCCAAGCGCGGCCTGCGTGCCCGCTACCGCATCAAGACCGACTTTCAGCCCTTCTGGCTTCACCCTCGCTACCTCGGCTGGGCCATCAAGCTCCTCATGCGCCGCCGCCGTGGCTACCGCCTCATTGACCGCCTGCTCATCCTGCACGTCCTCTCCATGATCTACCGCGTCATCGCCTTGCGGAAGCCGCATTGGATTCCCGGCTTCGCCAAAGAAAGCGCCATGGGCGTGGACGTCGTGTTCCGGTAAGTACGACAGACACTCCTGTCTGTCGGTCAGCGCTTTCGTATCGCTCCGGGCTCACGCGAACCCATCCCGCCCACCGCTGCGGTTGGAGATGACATAGACCAGAAACTACCATGATACGCAGGTCCGTTCATCGCGAATGGGAGAGCGAGTCGAGAGCGCTAGCCGACAGGCAGGAGTGCCCATCGTACTTCAGATCTTCACGTCCCACCCCTTGCGGTACCCTTCCCTCCCCCACAGCTTCATTGCTTCCGCGTTATCCAGCACCTTGCCGGTCTTCGGATCACATTTCACCACGGTATTCGTGCGGTAGGCCATGTTCCCCAGATGGCACAGCATCGTGCTCTTCTGCCCTTCTTCGATGGGGCTGTTCAGCTTCGCATTGCCACGGATGGCCTCAATGAAATTGCCCATGTGGGCGACATCACCACCGCCAGCGCCTTTGCCCTTGCTCACTTCGACACCTTTCAGGTCGTAATTGATCCATGAATCACGTGCGATGGCCATCGTGCCGTTGTCGCCATAGAAGATCACTTCACCGAGTGGCTTCTCTGCTGCGCGTGCGTGGCAGCTGCTCTGCACCCACTCGATGCCGGCGTGGCCGAAATCATAGACCGCCGTGCCGGTGTCCGGTGTTTCCTGTGCATCATCGTAAAAGTAGCGGCCGCCGTTGTAGGTGGTGCGCAGCGGATACTCGCCCTTGATGCCCCAGCGCAGGATGTCCAGTGAATGGATGCCGTTGTTGCCCAGCTCGCCATTGCCCCAATGCCAGAACCAGTGCCAGTCATAGTGCGCGAGCGATTTGAAATCATGCTTCGCATCATCCGGCACCGGGCCCTGCCAGAGATCGTAGTCGATGTCCGGTGACGCAGGTTTCTCATTGGAGGCCACGGACTTGCGCGTGTTGTAGTAGAAGCCACGGCCAAAGCGAACAGGTCCGATGGCACCGCCGTGCAGCGCCTCAATCGCCTCCTTCATCCAGGTGCGGCGCTGATTGCCCATCTGCACCAGGCGGTCATACTTCTTCGATGCCGCCACGATCATCTCCGCCTCATGCGCGTTCTGGCTGCCGGGCTTTTCCACATAGACGTGCTTGCCAGCCTGCATGCACAGCAACGCGGCGGGTGTGTGCCAGAAATTCGGCGTGGCGATGAAGACGGCGTCCAGCGTCTTGTCATCCAGGAACGAGCGAAAATCCTTCACGCCCACGCAGGACACCTGCTGCGTGCCATTCACCACCTTGAGACCTGCTTCGAGGCGTTTCGGATCCGCCTCCGCCAAGTAGGCGATCTCCACGCCCGGGATTTTCAACAGGGCCTGCACATGCTGCATGCCACGCCCCAGCGCCACCACCGCCACTTTGATCTTCCTCCCCGCTGCATCCGCAGCATAGAGTTTCGGCAGCGCAGACACCGCGGCCAGCGCGGACGTTTGGTGGAAAAAAGTACGGCGGTTCATGAGGGTGAGACCAAATCGCCCTCCAAGGGGTCTGTCTTGCACGCCAACCGCATCGTTCTCGGCAGCAGCCACCCTTCGTCACCGATTGGGGTCACAAAAAATCTGCGGGTTCCCTGAATCTGCGGGAAAAATTCTGAAGTGCGTACCCCAGCAGCCCCGGAAAGGAAGCCGCCGAGGAGGAGCAGGATTGCCAAAACACCCTTTTTGCGCCAATGATGGGCGCTCATGACTTTCGCCGAACTTCACCGCATCTATCACCAGCCCTTTTTCGACCTCCTCAAGCAGGCCCGCGCTGTGCATGACGAGCATTGGACCGGCAACGAAGTCCAGCTCTGCACCCTTCTCAGCATCAAGACCGGCGGTTGCAGCGAAGACTGCGGCTACTGCGCCCAGAGCGCCCGCTACAGCACCGGCCTGCAAAAGGAAGACCTCATGCCCAAGGAGCAGGTCATGGAGCGTGCCCTCGCCGCCCGTGCCAACGGCTCCACCCGCTTCTGCATGGGCGCCGCCTGGAAGGGCGTGCGCAAAGGCACCCAGAAATTCGACCAAGTGCTTGACATCGTGCGCGATGTTTCCAAGCTCGGCATGGAAGTCTGCGTCACCCTCGGCCAGCTCGGCGCGGAAGAAGCCACCGATCTCAAGGAAGCAGGCGTCACCGCTTACAACCACAACGTGGACACCTCCCCGGAGCACTACCCGAACATCGTCACCACGCACACCTTTGACGACCGCCTGCGCACCATCCGCCACGCGCAGGATGCGGGCATGTCCGTCTGCTGCGGCGGCATCCTCGGCCTCGGCGAGACCATCGAAGACCGCCTTAAAATGTTGGAGGTCATCTCCAACTTCAATCCCCAGCCCGAGAGCATCCCGATCAACGCCCTCATGCCCATCAAAGGCACCCCGATGGGTGACAACGAAGTCGTCGATGCCTTCGCCTTCGTCCGCATGATCGCCGTCACCCGCATCGCCGTGCCCAAGGCCAAGGTGCGCCTCAGCGCCGGTCGCACGAATTTGAGCCGCGAAGCCCAGGCCCTCGCCTACTTCGCCGGAGCCAACTCCATCTTCTACGGCGACAAACTCCTCACCGCCGCCAATCCCCGCGCCAACGAGGACATGAAACTCCTCCGCGACCTCGGCCTCGCCCCTCAGGCACCGAATCCCGCCATGGAAGCCCCCGGCACCAACGAAGACCGCCCCCTCATGCCTTGCTGCAACGAGGATCACGCCTGCGAGATGGAGCCGGCTCAGACAAACGGCTGCTGCTAGTAAAACCTCAAACGGTTTCGCAAGATGAGTCTCCGCATGAAAGCCATCATTTCGGGTGTGGTGATCGAGGGCATTCTTTTGGCGTTGATGTTCTCGGGAGTTGCAGAAGGTGGCTCGTGCAAACCCGAAGGATTTGGCCTGAGTTTGATCATGCTGCATTATCCAGCGATCATTCTACAGCCATATCTGCCGCCACTTTTTCCGTTCTTAATTGCAGTAGCTCTGTGCGTCGTCGCTTGGAGTGCCGTGGTTTACGTATTGCTTCGGCTGGTACAATTTGGAAAGACACTGCTGTGATGAGTCTCCGAACGAAAGCCTTGATCTCGGGATTGGTGATCGAGGGCATTTTGTTTTCGTTGATGTATCTGGATGGATGGGGCCATGCGGACCCAGTTCATCGCTGGGTTTTATAATGAGGCTTTTTCATTTCCCGGTGGCATGCTGACCGCTCCTTTTCATGGATGGGACCGCCTGTGCCTGAAGCACCCAAGTTATTTATCTGCTCCAGTGTGTTTTGGATGTTCATCAGCTACGCATTTCTTGTCACGCGAGACAGACCTTGAACTCCAACGGGGATGCCCATTGTTCTCAAATAGAGAACTTAAACCGCGAGTGCATGCGTGACTGTGGGATGGGTGTGGCGACAGCCCGCCCGTCCGCGAGCGTGTGACAGGTCCCATGGCCTAAGATCGTCCTCGCCGTCGGCCGGTTTGGCGGAGGGGACCATGGGCATTGAAATGTCCTCGACGCCAAACACAGCCAACCTACGGCCAGCGCGCCACGCCTCATCCAGGACTATTCGATGGATGCTCGCTGCTGAAGCTCAGTGTAAAGCTCCTCTTCGTCAGGCGACCAAAGCAACTCCAGATGCTGGAGTTCCGAAAATCTTTCGAGAAGCTTGCCAAGCCGATTAACGGCTGCTGCGTCAGCTGAGATGGAGAAGCGTGCGCTTCCTTCATCCGGCTCTTCCTCATGATTATTGAAAGTGAATTGAATGGAACAGTGGCCAACACGACCAACCGTGTAAGCTCGAATGATCAGATGCCGATAGGTTCGATCTTCCTTGCGAGGACTGCCGTATACAAACTGTATCTCGTCGCCGATGTGGTTTGGAAAATTCTGAAGAGTCACAGCGAATTCCTTCAAACTGTGGACCCCGGTGTAGAAATCGAAACCACCTGAAAATCGGCCATTTTCCGCACTGAGGTTGAGCTGCACATGATACGGCTCCTCGTAGGGAAAGCGTTGGATGCGAATGGAACTCATAGCGGATAAGAGCTGATCACACCGCCGCCTTCAGCAACCGCGCCAGATACATCCCCGCTGTCTTCCCCACCTCCACCACCTCCGCGTGGTGCAGCGTCTGCGCTCTTAAACCAGCGGCCCAGTTCGTGAGCATCGAAATGCCCGCCACTTCCATCCCCAGCGCCCGCGCTTGAATCGCCTCCGGCACCGTGGACATACCCACCGCATCCGCCCCCAGCGTGCGCAGCATGCGGATCTCCGCAGGCGTTTCATACTGCGGGCCGAGCACTGCGGCATACACACCCGCGTGCAGCTTCAGGCCCATCTCCACACTCGCCGCATGAAACCGCTCACACCATGCCCGCGAATAGACCTCGCTCATGTCATGGAAGTTCGGCCCACCCAGCAGCGGCGTCGTGCCCATGAGATTGAGGTGGTCGGTGATGAGCATCAAACCGCCCACATGAAAGTTCTCATCGATCGCACCCGCCGCATTCGTCAGCACGACACGCTTCACGCCGATCTCGTGCATGAACCGGATGCTCGCCGTCACCTCATGCGCCGTGAGGCCCTCATACAAATGCCTCCGTCCCTGCGCGAGGAGGATGGGCTTGCCGTGATGCTGCGCCAAAACAAACCGCCCCGCATGCCCCGGCACCGTGGAAGCACTCAGCCCCGGCACATCCGCATAGGCGACTTCGCACTCGATCCCAAACGCATCCGCCACAGCGCCAAGCCCCGACCCCAACACAATGGCAGTTTCAGGACGCGCGTTTTGAAAATCAGTGAGTGACATGGCGAGAGCAAAGTGGTCCGCACAGTCCCCTGTGCGGTCAGCCGAACGTCTCCTGACGCTCAAACCCGCACACAAAACAGCGCACACCCACTATCTGCCCGCAATCCGCTCCTTCAACTCCTCATACAACCTCTCCACCTGCCGCATCGCAATCCCTGCCGCCTTCGCACGCCGCACCGGCTCACCCCAAATCGCCTCAAGCTCCACCTCGCTGCCCGCCAGAAAATCAATGAGGCTGCACGGCTTGTACGCAGTCATCGTGCGCGTGCGCTCAATCATGTCATCGATCAGCGTCAGCGGAATCGCATGACCCAGCCGTCCTGCGGTGTCGATGATCTCCCGCATCAGATCACGCACGCGCTGCTCCAACACCGCATCAGCCAAAATCGCCGCTGTGTCCTTGCCACCCGCAACAATCGAAAGCCCATTGAACGGAATATTCCAGACCAGCTTCTTCCACCGCGCCGCGATCAGACTGGACTCCACCTTGCACTCAATGCCACAGCGCCGGAACTCCGCCGCCACCGCCAGCGTGCGCGCCTGCGGTGCACCGCTGTGTTCGCCCAGTGCAATCTGCCCCTGCGCGATGTGATGAATCACTCCGGGCGCAATGCGGTTGATGCATACGAAACAAAGACCACCCAGCACACTCTCTGTACCAAAATGCTGCGCCAGAAAATCATCGCTACCGAGTCCGTTTTGCAGCGTCAAAATCATCGTGTCGTTCTTCAGCAGCGGCGGCAGCAGTTCCAGCAGCGCCTCATTCGCCGTCGCCTTCATCGCAACGATCACCAGATCACACGGCCCGATCTCCACCGTGCTGCGGTGGCCGTTCACCTGCGGTAGATCAAAGTCACCGAGATGACTGAAAATCTTCAATCCATGCTCCTTCACATGCTCATAATCTGACCGCAGCAAAAAATGTACCTCACTCCCATGCTGCGCCAACCGGCCCCCATAGTAGCAGCCGACCGCGCCGGAGCCGATGCGGGGATGATGTTGTTCCATGTCAAAGGATCCATCATTCATGATGAAGAAGCACTTGTCACAACTATGAATTTATAAAGCCATTGCTTAGCAATGGGGCAGAACAAGTAGAGGCAAGTAGATTGGAATGATCTTGTATCGACGGATAAAAATTTTTATTCTCTGCAAAATTGACCAAGAACCTCTCGAATCACATGAAGCAGAGATACCCAATCATCATATTGCTTTGGATCACTTTGACAGCTGTGTTTGGCAAAGCCGCAGACGCACTCGCCCCTCCCATATCTGTCTTGAAGATGATTGCACCCGCAAGCGTCTTTGGCAAAGATTGCGAAGTTGACGAAACCGAAGTCGATGAGGTGGTTCTTGAGCTCATGGACGGCGAAATACCTCCCGAGCTCAAGCAGCCTGTAAGCATGCCAACGATGGTTGTCGTTCCTTACTCCGAGCCAGATATTGAGATCAGTCTGATTTATCACAATTCTGTCGAAGATGCTGAGCAGGGTTTTGCGGCAGCACATCAATTGGACAAAGGCGGTGGCCTGTTGAATGTGAGTGAAATCAAAAATGAATTTGGAGTGCCGCTTTACAAGGCAGATGCGCTTCGAAGAAGCTTCCTGATCGTTGCAAACAAGCACAATATTCGCGTCATCGTCAGAGATGTTTTTGGGTTGCTTGATGGGGCGAAGCGAACCGAAATCATGAAACAGCAACTGGGGTATCTGGATTCAGTGGCAGAGGGATCCAAGAAAGAACAAGCCCTGAATCTGCCCACTGAAATGCGATCCTGGACGAGCAAGGATGGCAAGGTCATGACCGGCAGAGTCATCTCCGCCGACAAGTCTTCCAAGACGGTGGTTTTTGAGCGCAATGATGGAGTCAAGTTTCCGGGTTTCAACCCGCAGAACCTCTCCGCTGCCGACCAAGAGTTTTTGCGTTCATATTTAGGAGCCCCATAGGGCTGTGATTTTAACGACTCAATATTCCACGCGTAGAATTTCAGTCCGACGAGTAAAGCTTCACTTCACCATCAAATAATGCCGCGTCTTCCCATGCCTCTGCTTGTTCGTCAGCGGCGGCAGGTCCAGATGGAAAAAATGCCGCAGCGTCTTGGTGTGATGCTTCAGCGTCTGCTTCGCCGCCTCCTTCAGCTCCTTCCACCTTCGCCACGGATGATCCGGCGCATGCGTGATGTGCCTCAGCAGACTGAGCCATTCGACATACGCACGGGAGATGTCCCCTTCCGCAATGCCTGCCTTCAAATCCTGCGCGCCGGGCTGCTCGGGATGCAGCAGGGCATCAAGCAACTCCGCCGCGCCTTCGCCATAGTCATCTGGCAAACCGTTATCGAGATAGCCGTGATGATTCACGAAACCATAAGTGCCGCGACACACCGCCGCGAGACGTTCGGAACCGCAATCGAGCGGCAGGTCAAACTTGGAGCCGCTGCGCAGGTTCGCTAGGTGATGCACCAGATCGTCCACCGGATAGCTCTCATCTTCGAGCGCCGCGACAATCGCCAGCCCCTCACCGTGCTGGAAGAAGCTGAAAATTTCACCGCGTCGCGTCGGCACGCCACCCGCATCGATCAGCCCAAGCGTGCGCCACGCATGAATCGGCGATCCACCACGCGGCTCGCGGTCGGTCGTTGCGGTCTCGGCCATGTGGACCCCAGTTTCGTTCTTCACCACAATGCTGCGTCCCTGTGGCGCGAAGAGCAGCATGCCATGACCGTCCTCGTAGGCCATCACCTCGATCGGCGCGAGATCGAAGCACGCGAAGACCAGATTTTCCTTCGTGATGGTGCCGATGAATTCGGGAGCCACATCCTTGATGACGTCTTCCCCATTCGCGAGGATGGCGTTCGCAAGTTCACCGGCATGCAGCACGGTGATTTCCTCCAGCGGTATTGTCTCCAAAGTGCGCGGCACTTTGAGCAAGCGTCGAATCGCCTTCGTCGGCTTCACATCATCTCCCACCGGCGTGCCGAGGCTGATTTCGACCCCGTAGGTCACTTCTGCTTCGCGGCGGATTTTCCCCACACGGCCGATCCCATGCGCAAACTTCGCGGCGAAAGCCGGGACCTTCAGCACCCCATGCACACGGCTCAGCGGCACGCGTTGCAGCGCATGATTGTGCCTGCGCTCCCACTCGCCCTGCGAGTTCATGACCTGCTTTTCCGTGGCTTCGAGTCCGAAAAGCGCCTTCGCATTTTCATGCTGCGGATGGACGACGTTCGGATCCAGTTCTTCCAAGCCGAGCAGCGGCGGTACTTTGGCAAACAACCTCCCGGCAAAGCGCGTCGCGGCCTCAAAGGGATTCTCCTGCCGCAGTGCGGCGTGCTTCATCACGCGCAGGAAAATCGGCCATGTGAGCAGGGTGCTGCGATGCAGCCGCGCAGGCCGCGCATCAAAGATGGAAGGACTGTCACGGCTGGTGATCACGTGGCCTTTGTCATCGAGTCCACGACGTCCGGCGCGGCCATACATTTGCAGCAGTTCATCCGGCGCGAGTTTGTGCTCGCTCTTCCCGTCATGAAACGTCGTGCCCGCCACATGCACGCTGCGCACGGAGAAATTGATGCCCGCCGCGAGTCCCATCGTTGCTGCGATGACTCGGAGCTGCCCCGCTTTCGCCAGCGGCTCGATCACGCCCGCCCGCGCGCCATACGAAAGCCCGCTGTGATGAAATGCCACGCGCTTCTCCAGCAGCGTGGCCAGATCCTTGCCACACACGGAACGTTGT
This sequence comes from Prosthecobacter sp., assembly GCF_029946185.1. Classification (GTDB taxonomy): domain Bacteria; phylum Verrucomicrobiota; class Verrucomicrobiia; order Verrucomicrobiales; family Verrucomicrobiaceae; genus Prosthecobacter. The sequence continues at coordinate 104,775 of NZ_JAQSEA010000279.1, read as the reverse complement.
TCCGCCGTGAGTTCCAGCGGATCACCCATCGGCAGATCCGCCGCAAGCCTTCGCGCAATCGACTCCGCCTCCTTGCGGCGCGGTGCAAAGATCAGCAGCGGCGCGAGATCAGCGATCATCACTGCCGCAGCAAAACGCGGCCAGTAGTTTTCGAACTGTCGCTGTCGTTGCGGCAGCGTCTCCATCGGCACTTCTTCCAGTGGCACGGGCCGCTCACGCGTCATCACCACTTCCGCCTTGCGACCCAGACTTACCAGCCACGCCGCCACATCCTCAGGATTCGCCACCGATCCACTCAGCAGCAGCAAGCGCGTCCCCTGCGGTGCCAGCGCGATGGCCGCTTCATAGTGCGCGCCACGCGAATAATCCGAGATCATCTGATACTCGTCGATCACCAGCAGCGCTGGCCCCTCTCCACGCACCAGCCGCTCGATCTGCGTCTCCAGCGTCGCCACCACCACCGGCGCATCCACATTCTCCGCGATGTCTCCCGTAGCGATGCCCACATTCCACTTCGCCTCCTTCCACTCCGCGTACTTGTCATTCGCCAGCGCCCGCGTCGGCACCGTGTAGATCGCCTGCCCTTGTAAATGACGCCCCTGATGCAGCAGCTCAAAAATGTACGTCTTCCCCGCTCCCGTCGGCGCACTCACCACGACATCGCAACCCGAACGCAGCAGATTCACCCCCTGGTGCTGCCAGGGGTCAGGAAGTTTGAGTTGGTTGAGGGACGGGAGCACAGGGTTTGTCTAGACGTGGCGATGTTGGTGTCTAGAATCAATTCATGATCTGCATCGGATTCAGAAAGTTCCTGCCCATCGTCCGCAGTCAGCCAGGAATCTTCCCTCATGCATTACGCATGTCCTTCATGTCCGGCCTCCTCATGCTGCTGGCCGGATGCAATGCAGGCACCATGACCGTCGGCCACTACGACGGTACCACAGGGAAGACCAGCACGTCCGTTTATTCGAAGTATTACGACAACGGTGACTGGCTGCTGAAGGACAAGCTTGGAATCGTCATCATCGTGGATCATGAGAAAAAGAACATCCCCATCGCCCACGGCGTGGCGCAGTCTCTGGGAGCACTCGGGCCCGCCGATTCCATGGCCTCAGGCAAGGTGTTCGTCGCTCTTTGGAACTTCGACTCCGCGCCTCATCCCGTGAAGTTCAAACGCCTGCTCGCCAGCGGCGGCCAGCTCGACTTTGAAAATCAGGTGCTCACCGCCACTCCGCACGAACAGACGGAAACAGAGGTCGGCGTCATTCCGATCTCCAACTACGGTGAATCGGTGCGCGTCACTCTCGAATTGGAGGTGGCAGAAAAGCCACGCCGCATCGTGCTCGACCTGTCGCGCCGCACGCGGCAGCAGTTGGATCAGTTTTTTTCACCTGGCTCTGTTCGCCCCTACCCCTGGGGCGCACGCAGCGTCAAAGGGTGACTTGCTTCACCGCATCGATCAGCATCCGCAGATTCTCCCGCGCCCGCGATTCAAACCGCTCGCCTGCCCATGCGGTGAGGTAGATGCGTCCACGTTCAAGAAACCCGGTCAGAATCTCCGCCCGCTTCTCCGCATAGACTGTCTCCGGCACCCAGCCATATTCCTGGCGAATCTGCCGTTCATACTCCATCACGCGTTCCATCGGCTGTGCAAAAATCGCGAGATCAATGTCGATGATCCACGCATCATCCACACCCTCTCCCGGCTCGTGCGACTTCGTCAGCATGATCAGTCTCGCCACCTCGCGCGCCATGGCACTTTCTCCCAGCGCCTCCACCGCCATCTGCGCACTGAGAGCTTCGTTTTCACCGCCTTGCGGATCATACACCGCATCATGAAACCACAGCGCCATCTCAATGAGGTCTGGCTCCGCGATCAAGCCGGTCTGCCTGGCATCGTCGAGAGTGCGCAGGCATTCTTCGAGATGCTGAAGTGTGTGGTACGCACGTTGAGGCTCTGAGTAGGCGACAACGAGTCTCTCATGCCACGCGCCACCCTCTGCAGAAAGGCCACAACGCAGGCATAGAGGCAACCAGCTTTCCAATGAGGTCCTGTGGCTGAGCATACAGGCCTACGGATGGAATGCGCATGCCGATGCGTCAAAGTGAACCTGTATTCCAAGAGTTATTCACAGTAATCAGCTCACCCCCGCGCTTGAATCCAGATCGCAGCACGGTATCGCTGAGTGCACATGGATTGCCGCCAAAATGAAATCGTCTCCAGCCTGATGACCTCGTACCAAGAGGTGGGCGGGATCAACCACGTCGATTGCGGCAATCTGCCGTCCAAGCGCGCCATCGCCACGCTCTGCGAAGATCTGCTGCACCTGCTGTTTCCTGGCTTTTTCTCTGATGAAGCGGTCTCTTCCCAGGAACTGGAGCTGATGACGAACGAGCTCGTCGCCAGCATCCGTGAGCGCCTGAACGTGGAGGTGCGCCGCAGCCTGCGTCTCAATGGCAATCCGGAAAATCGTGATGTCGAAGCCGCCGACATTGTGTGCAGTTTCTTGATGGGCCTCGCCGAAGTGCGTGCGCTGCTGAAGATGGATGTCGAAGCCGCCTATGCTGGCGATCCCGCAGCACGTGGCTTTGAAGAAATCATCCTCGCCTATCCCGGACTCGAAGCCATCGCGATCCAGCGCACGGCCCATGTGCTCTACCTGAAAAACGTGCCGGTGATCCCACGCATGATGACGGAGTGGTCGCACAGCCGCACGGGTATCGACATGCATCCTGGCGCGGAGATCGGCACGCATTTCTTCATTGACCACGGCACCGGCGTGGTCATCGGGGAGACCTCCACTCTGGGAAATCACGTGAAGCTGTACCAAGGCGTCGGTCTTGTGGCACGCTCCCTTGCCGCCGGGCAGGCACTGCGCGGCAAGAAGCGCCACCCCACGCTGGAAGACCACGTCACCGTGTATGCCAATGCGACGATTGTCGGCGGCGACACGGTCATTGGTGCGCGCAGCACCATCGGTGCGAACGTATTCATCCTCGAATCCGTGGCCCCAGACATGCTCTACGCTCTGGGTCAGCAGGAACACAAGGTGCAGGAAAAAAAGAAGAAGTGAGCATGTTCGATCTCTCCCAGCTGAATTTTGATTTCTCAGCGCTGCCGCACTGGGTGCCGTTCCGCACGGTGCGGGATCTCACGCCCGTTCCTGCACCGGCAGCGTCCGCGGAGGAAGCCATCCCTGATGGCCGTGATGAGGTACTGGAGGAGCAGACGCGGGCCATGCTGCTGGCGCTGGATCTTCCGGGCGGAGCCAAGCTCGTCACCGTGGCGTGGAATGCGCGCCTGCGCAGCACGGCGGGCTATGCACGCTATCCAGGCTGGGCCATTGAGCTGAACCCCCTTCTGCGCGAATTTGAAGGTCAGGTGGAGCGCACCTTGAAGCATGAGCTCGCGCATTTGATCGCCTATCACCGCAGTGGCCGCCGCCGCATCGAGCCGCATGGCCGCGAATGGCGTCAGGCCTGTGCGGATCTCGGCATCGCCGGTGAGAAAGCCCAGCACCGCCTGCCGCTGCCGCGCAAGGAGGTCGAGCGCAAGCTGACCTACGCCTGCCCCGTCTGCCACACCCCGGTGCAGCGTGTGCGCAAGTTCAGCCGCCCCACCGCCTGCCTGAAGTGCTGCAACCTTCACGCCGGCGGCCAGTATGACGGCCGCTTTCGTCTCGCGCTGGTGACCGGAAAATAATTGGCTGCGCGCGCGTCTTTCCCCCAAACTCGGGCAGACGAGCTGCGTTTATGCTTGACCTAGGTGCTCCTACCCGCTGCTTTAGCGTCACTCAACCCTCTCGTCATGAAAACCGTCTCGCGTTTCCTTACTCTTGCTTCCGTCTGCCTGATCGCTGCCACCAGCGCCACTGCACAGCTCGCTGAAGAATTTCACACCTGGACGAACACCTCCGGCAAAACGGTGGAGGCGACCCTGATTTCGGTCGATGCCGTCGCGAAGATGCTGAAGATCAAGACGAAGGACGGGCGCGAGTTTGATGTGGCCATCGCCAGTCTGAGTGCGGCCGATTTTGAATACGCGAAAGGGCGCTATGCCGCGATGCAGGCCGCCCCTGCGGCCGCACCCGCCGTGGCGATGCCTGCGACGCCAGCCGGTACACCCCCCGCCGCTGCACCCAAGGCAGGCGCCAAAACCGCCGCTGCCGTGAAAAAGCCCGCGCCTCCGAGGCCTGCGATCACGGTGGTTCCTGTGTCGAAATTCAAGGCCCCCTCGACCAATGATTACCTCAGTGGCATCGCCAAAGTGCGCCCGCGCCTGATTCACAACGCGGCTGGCTGGGCGGCGCTGAAAGGGCAGATCGCAGCGGATCCGGTGCTGGCAAAAATGATGGAGGCCATGAAGGCTTCCGGAGAGGATCTGCTGCTGGATCCGGAGCTGACACGCATCAATGGCGAGACCGGTGGTGAAGGCCCGAAGGCCGTTTATCGCATGGGTCTGCTGGGCGCGCTGCACTTCTGCGACGGCGATTTGAAATGGCAGGACAAAGGCACCAAGGAACTCATCGCCCTGACAGACAAAATCACCTTCCGCGACTGGCATCCTGATCTCATCGACAATTTGACCGATCTCGTGGTGGCCACTTCGCTGGGGTATGACTGGTTCCGCGCAGGATTAAACGCTGAGCAGGCGGCGGTCATCCGTACCTTCATGACAGAGAAAGGCATCGGCGCCCTGATCGCTCATCTGGAGGGTGAAGAAATCCCCGAGAGCGCCAAAGGCACCTCCGGCGGCCAGACGGGAACAAAGTCAAAAGCACCAGCGAAAGCTCCGGCAAAGGCCCAAGCGAAACCGGATGTGAGCAAACTGCTGCCAGACAGCAAGCAGATGGCCGCCGCCTCCGCGCTGCTGATCTCCGCCATCTGCCTTGCAGATGAGGACCCGGCCATTGCCAAAAAAGCGGCGGATGCGGCAGCCAAGGTCTTTGGCAAAGGCATCGTCCGTTTTGCTCCGGCAGGTGTCTGGCCCGAAGGCCTGCAGGCCGGTGAAACGGTGATGGATTACGTCGCGATGCTCTCAGAGTCCCTCAAAGCGGCCTCCGGACGTGATCTCAACATCAGCCTGCTGGAAGGTATCCCGCAGTTCAACACCGCCCGCATGCACATGATGGGGCCCAGCGGTCAGACTTTCAATTTCGGAGATTCCACAGGCGCTGCATCCACCCGTCCCTGGGTCGCCACCTGGCTGTGTGGCATCGCGGGAAATCCCGGCATCCGTGCCGTCGCCGCCACTGGCAAGCAGCCGGTGACTGCCTCCTATTTTGGCCAGGTCGGCAACTTCATCTATTACAACCCGCATGCCGCCGGAGACGGCACGGCGGATTCGATGGACTACGCGCAGCCCGGCGGCTTCGTGGCCACCTCGCGCTCCGGCTGGGAGAAGACGGATTATTTCATCGCCGTCAAAGGTGGCGAAAATGAAAACACGACGGCGCAGCTCGACATCGGCAGTTTTGTGATGGAGGCAGGCGGGCAGCGCTGGGGCATCGAGCTCGGTGCTGAGACAGACAAAGCACCCGGCTTTGAAGTCAAACCGGGCGCGGACCGCACCAGGCGCTTTGAACTCTACCTTGAAAACACACTGGGTCAGAACACGCTGGTCATTGACGGCAGCCAGCAGGAGCTCGACGCCAAAGCTGCGGTGCTGCTCGGTGCCTCGACACCGGAACTCGGCCTTGCTGTGGTCGATATGACCAGGGCCTACTCCAAACCGGCGAAGGATGTTCATCGTGGCGTCATGGTGGTGCGCGGGGTGAAGCCCTACATTGTGGTGCAGGATGACCTCCTCATGAAAAACACCGGCAACATCACTTGGAGCATGCACACGATGGCGGAGATCAGCGCCACCGGCACCACCGCCAAGCTCACTCTCGGGGGCAAGACTCTCGTCGCCACCATTGTGTCACCCGCCTCGGCCACCTTCAGTGCAGGCATACCGCCTGAACCCGCTACCGAGCAGTCCCGCGATCTGGTGAAAGCCAACATCCACGTCCTCAAGGCCTCGGTCGATGGGGCCAAAGGTCCGCAAAGCCTGTGCATCACCTTTGCCATGGATGAAGCCCCTGTGCACACGGCCACGCCGGTTGCGACCTGGGTGAAGAAGTGATCGATTATGCGCGCGGGTGCGCGGCTTCATAGACTTCCTTCATGCGCTGCGTGGAGACGTGTGTGTAGATCTGCGTGGTCGAAAGGCTCGCATGACCCAGCAACTCCTGCACGCTGCGCAGATCCGCGCCATTGTTCAGCAGATGCGTGGCAAAGCTGTGGCGCAGCTTGTGCGGGGTGAGGTGGACGGGCAGGCCGGAGGCACGCCAGTATTTCATGATCACATCGTCCACGGCCTGGCCGGTGATGCGGGTGCGCAGCTTGCTGAGAAACAGCGCACCGTCATGCACGCCAGCCTTCGCACGGTAGCGCTGCACGGCTTCGAGTGCTTTGGAGCCGACGGGGCAGAGCCGCTCCTTCTTGCCTTTGCCGAAGACTCGCACAGTTTCGGTGTAGGTGTCGATGTCCGCCACGTTCAGGCCCACGAGTTCGCTCAGACGCATGCCGGTGCTGTAAAACAGCTCCAGGATCGCCGTGTCACGCTCGGGTGCCCACACGGCGTCACGCTTGGATTTTTCCAAGCTCAGAGGCAGCGCCAGCATGGCCTCCACCTGCGTCACGGTGAGCACCACGGGCAGCTTTTTTTCGCGCTTAGGCAGTTGCACTTCCAGCAGCGGATTGGCCTTCCAGCCGCGCCGACGTGTGAGCCATTTGAAAAAACTGCGCAGCGCTGCGAACTGCAGCCGGATCGTCGCCCGACCGCGCTCGCGCTTCATCAGATCAAACAAGAATGCGCGGAAGTCATCGGCGGTGAGTTCGCTCCAGCCTTTGAACGGCGTGCGCCATTCGCGGAACTGCCGCAGGGCCAGCTCGTAGTTCGCCAGCGTGCGTTCCGAGGAGCGGCGCTCCACCTCCATGAACTCCAGAAACTCGGCGGCGAGCTTGTCATCCATGGCGTTTATCCTCCGGTCTGTTTCGCACGGCAGACGCTGCAGATTTCATCGCCGGAGTCCAGCACACGGAAGTCCAGTTGTGCATCATCCAGCTCCGTTTTTTTGCAGACCGAGCATTGGTGGAAAAACGTGCCCTCGGGGGGCTTGGCAGATTCAAATTTCCCACGGCGTGAGGCGACCTGGGCCATGCGCGCCCGTTCGCTGATGAAGCCGGGGCCAAAGGCGACGAAAAAGTTCAGATGCGCCAGCAGCACCGGGAGCAGCAGGGCAGGATTGCCGATGACGATGAAGGCCGTCATGCCCGCGCTCAGTGCCGCCACCCATTTCATTTTGACCGGCAGGATGAAGTAGATGTAAATTTCCTCATTCGGAAACAGGGTCGCGAAGGCGAACAGCAGTGTTTGGAAGAGAAACATTCCCGAGGCAGGCCAGTGAAAAACCAGCGCTCCCACGGTGACGGCAAACATCCAGCCGAGGACGTAGAGATTGACGCGAAACGCACCCCAGGCCGACTCCAACCCTCGCCCAATCCACATCATAAACATCGCGCCGATCAGCGCCCAGATGAGCGAAAAATTGCCGGGGATGAATACATGGGTGAACAGCCGCCAGACCTCGCCGTGCATCAGCCGGTTTGGGTTCAGCTCAAGAAACTGCAAATACGCTGCCGCACCCTCCGGCGACATCACCATGACCATGAAGAGCACCAGCAGTTGAAATCCGGCAATGATCTGTACGAGACCGGGAATGGCGAAACGACCGAATTTGGACTCTAATTTGGAAATGATGGGCATGTCAGTTGTGTTGGTAGTCCGGTTTCAGCCCGGAGCCAAGAAAAGAACGAATGTCACGCCCAGCGCGGCGAGCCAATCGCGCGCGCCGAAGCGATCGCCGTCGCCGGTGAAGCGCAGTAGTTTGAAGAGGGCGCCCGTCGGGCAGCCGTAGCGGCAGTACGCAAGCGGGGTGAACAGGGACCACAGCAGGCCCACAATGGCGATGAGGATGCTCGCCCAGCCAGCCACGCGAAACAGATAGGCATCAAAGGGCTCCAGCGCGTTCAGATTCACCGGCAGTGCCCAGGCCACGCTAAAGAGAATGAACGCGAGCAGCACGAAGGGCAGTTTGGACAGCCGCTTGTCGAGCGCTCTCGAGGGCGACCACTGCCAGGGCAAACGCCGCACCAGAAGCTGCTGCAAGGCACCGTGCGGGCAGATGTGGTGGCAGTAGAGCTGCTTGCTGGTGAATACGGGCCCCAGCAGCGCCACGGCGGCGAGCAGCACCAACCCGTGGGCATTCTTCCAAGGGGTGCCGTGAGTTGCCCAGCCTGCCAGCAGTCCCTGGGACAGCATTTCACCCGCAATGAAGCCGCCATAGACCACCAGCAGTACATGATGCAGGTGGCGGCACCACGCCCGACCGCGCAGTGGCGTGAAGGCCATCACAAAAGCCGCCAGCAGGATCGCCACATGTCCGCTGTCCTGCCAGCGCCATCGAATCTGCTGCCACCAGCCGCTCCGGGCCACCTCCTCATGAAGCAGTGACTCAGCGCGCACCCGTATCCCTTCCGCGATGCCATAGCTCGTCTGAGTCGCCCCTGAAACACCTTCGACGCCGGCGGCATTGAAGTCGATGTGCGCGATCTTTTCCGTCGTCATGCCATCAAACGTTTTCAAAAACGCCTCATCGCCGGTGACGTAGCCTACATACTGCTCCGTGTCATAGCTCCGCCGCAGGGCGATGCCGCGCAGCGTCGTACCGCTGGGATCCATCAGCATGAAGGTGTCGCTCGGTCCTTTGTAACCGACTGTGCCATCGGAGGCGGGAGCGGTGCGCACTGCCAGCGCGATCACCGCACCTTTCGCATCCAGCACTTCTTGGGAACCGGGGTGCGCTTTGGCTTCGCGCAGGGTCGCCGCGTGCGGTTCGAGCTTCTTGACCTCATCCAGTGTGATCGCGTCAGGAAACCGCAGCGAAGTCGTCGCGCTCCTGCCCAAGCGGCGCAGCACCCCTTCGGCAATCGCGCTGCTCGTCAGCGTCGCCCCAGAAACGGCATGCGGTTGCAGGTTCGCGAGCTCGGCGGCTTTCTTGTCGGCGAACTGCTTGAAGAACGCTCGTTCCCGCACCACCTCCGCCAGGTGATCCGTCGTGTCGCCGCTGCTCAGGATGCGCAGCCCCAGGACCTTGCCGCGTGAGTCGAGCGCGATGAGCGTGTTCGTCGGCCCGGAGTAGCCGATGATGTCATCCGCCTCCGGTGAAGTCTGCATGACATGGCCAAGGGTGATGCCCGAGGCATCCTTCACCGCCTGCATGCCGTTTTGAGATATCAGGGTCGCAGCGGCAGGGAAAAAGTCATGCACCCGGTCTACGGTCAGCTCCACCGCCGCAGGCGAGTGCGAGCGCCGGATGGCCATGACCACCAGCGCCAGCAACGCCACGCGCCAGAGGCGCAATGCGAGGGATTTCCAGCGGTGGGTGGAGGGCATGGCAAATCGTTAGCAGGCAGGCGCTGAAAGAGAAGTCTGCGTTGCCAATTTATCAGGCACCGGGCTTGAAATCAAAATAGGAGAGCAAGGCATTGGCGACCGGGCTGAGATTGGCGGCGCGGCGTTTAATGACACTGATGACCCGCTGCGGTTCGGGGGCGAGGAAGGGCCGGATGGCGACGGTGGCGGATGCGCCTCCCAGCATGGCGACGGCCATGGCGGGAACGATGCCTAGACCGAGACCGGCACCGACCATGGCCAGCAGGGTTTCCAGTTGCTCGCATTCCAGGCGGTCTTCTCCGCGACGGATGCGGCACACGCTCAAGGTGAGATCGCCGAGGCAGTGGCCGTCGCTCAGCACGATGATTTCCTCCTTGGGCACTTGATCGAGCGCAATGGGGGTGGTCTTGCGGGCGAGTTCATGGGTGGCGGGGATGGACCTGGCGAAAGGTCCGAATTTTGGCGGGCAGGAGGTATGGGGCGAGGGTAATGATGAATACACGCAGCCGGGCAATCTTTTCCGCCTCATGAGCGCGGATCAGCAGCTTTTCAGCAACATCGCCGCTGCGATGTAAGGGGTGCCGGAGGAAATCGTGCGCCGTCAGCTGGGCCACTTCCACAAGGCTGACCCCGCTTACGCCGCGGCGTGTGGCAAAAGCCGTCGGCGTCAACTGGCAGCCTGCCGCTTAACCTCAAAACCAACTCTAAGGGCGATTCTTCCGCTGTCAGGGGCCAGCCGTTTCAGCCACTGAAGGCAGCAGGGCGACAAGGCCGCTTTAGGTCTCGACTTCGATGTCTCGTTGAAAAAGAGCGACATCAAGGTCCCCTCTGTGCTGTTCATCACTCGAGTAGGCGATACGATCCAGGTGCACGCTGCCGTCTCCTTGAAACGTAACCCTTCCTGATCATGCCCGCTTTCATCCACCACATCGCCACTGAGACGCCAGAACACATCTACAGCAACGAGTTTGCGCGGGAGCGCATGAAGGGCTGGGTGTCTGAGCCGCGGGCCAAACGGCTGATCGAGATGATTTATGAACGCACGGGCATTGAGACGCGCTACAGCGCCAGCGCTGACTTCATGAAGGATGATGGCGAGCTGTTTCACACCCTGCCGGATGGATCGATCAACTCGCCGACGACCGGCCAGCGCAATGCGCTGTATGCCAAGGCCTCCCGAGAACTCGCGGTGAAGCTGGCGCACAAGACGCTGGCGGAGTGCCCGCAGTTTGCGAAGAGCGACATCACGCATGTGGTGTTTGCCTCGTGCACGGGGTTTGCGAATCCGGGGCCGGATTACCACATCATTCGTGAGGTGGGGCTGAATGAGAGTGTGGAGCGCTATACGGTGGGGTTCATGGGCTGCTATGCGGCGTTTCCGGCGCTGCGGATGGCGGCGCAGTTTTGTGAGGCGAATCCGCAGGCGGTGGTGCTGGTGATGTGCCTGGAGCTGTGCTCGCTGCATTTGCAGGTGAGTGACAAGCCGGAGAGCATCGTGGCGAATGCGCTGTTTGCGGATGGGGCGGCGGCGGCCATCGTCAGTGCCCGCGAGCCGGCGCGTGACCGGCCTTTTTACCGGGTGCAGGGCTTTCATTCAGCCCTCGTTCCTTCGAGCGAAGCGCACATGGCCTGGGATATTGGCGACCACGGCTTCAACATGGTGCTGTCGGCCTATGTGCCAGAACTCATCGGCAGCAACATTCGTGCGATGCTCGGCGGCATCCTCGACCGACGCGGACTGAGGCTGGAGGACATCGACGAATGGGCGGTGCACCCCGGAGGGCGTGCGATTCTTGACCAGATCGAGGAGCAGCTCGCCCTGCCCGCCGCTGCGCTGGAGATGTCCCGGGGCGTGCTGCGTGACTATGGGAACATGAGCAGCCCGACGGTTTTGTTTGTCCTCAAAGGCTTCCTTGAGGAGGCGGAAACGGAGCGCGCCATGACCTGCGCCATTGCCTTTGGTCCCGGACTCACGGTGGAAACGGCGGTGCTGGAACGCTGTGGCGCGGCGATCCCGGCAGCGAAGAAAGCCCAACCCGCTGCGCTGGTACACGCAGTGGTATGAGCACGGGCGCTGACAGCCCGGCGGCAGCCACCGACTTTGACGTGATCATCGTGGGTGGCGGTCCCGTGGGTCTGCTGCTGGCCTGCCTGCTTAAGCAGCAGGGCATGCGCCTCCGCGTGCTGGAGCGCCGTGCGGAACCCCTCGCTTACTCGGCGGCCATCGGTATCACTCCGCCGTCATTGCAGATCCTGGACAAGCTGGGCATCGCCGCCGAGTTCATCGCCAGGGGTGTGAAGGTGCGCGACTGCCTGGTGCATGGCCAGAGTGGCCCGCTCGGCTGCGTCTCGTTTCGCGAGATTCCGGACGTGCACCGCTTCATTCTTTCGCTGCCGCAGGTCATCACCGTTGCGATCTTGCAGAAGCATCTCGGGCAGGAGTTTCTCGAAGCAGGCTGTGAAGTCAGTGGCGTGCGGCAGTTTGCGGATCATTGCCGCGTGCAGGCCGGCGAACGGACTCTCACAGCACGTTTTGTGGTCGGGTGTGATGGCAGCCGCAGCCGCGTGCGCGAGGGCATTGGCATGCGGGCACCGGGGCATGTTTATGGCTGCCACTTTGTCATGGGCGACTTCATCGACCGCAGCAACTTTGGCGAAGAAGCGCATTTGTTTTTCACGGCCACCGGCGCGGTGGAGTCTTTCCCGCTGCCCGGCGGCCAGCGGCGCTGGGTGGTGCAGGTGGAAGCGCCGCTGGAGCCGCCACGACCCGGGCTGATCAGTGAACTGATCAAACAGCGCACCGGCCTCGATATTGCAGCCACCGACCAGCTCAGTGAAAGCCCTTTTACCCCGCGCCGTCACCAGTGTGACCGCTACTACGAAGGGCGCATCATCCTTTGCGGGGATGCCGCGCACGGCATGAGCCCGATCGGTGGTCAGGGCATGAACACCGGCTTTGCCGATGCGGAATTCCTCGCCGCCATCCTGAGCCAGGGTGACCCTTTGGCACTGCTGCCGGCGTATGACCGCTTTCGGCGCAAAGCGGCCCAAGCAGCCATCGCCCACGCTGAATGGGGCATGTGGTTCGGAACGTGGCGCGGCAGGGCGAAGTCCATGCTGCGCGATGTGCTTTTGAAGTACCTGCTTTGCCGGGGCCGCATCTCTAGGTACGTGAGCTCGTTTTATGCGATGCTCACCATTCCTTTCAACACTCTCGAACGGGTGCCTTTGGCCAGTCTGCCTTTGCGGCGGCTCAGGGCGGAGGGAGGCCTGCTGTAATCGAGTAACATACAGCCTGAATACCCTAATAGGCCCACCCAATGGAAGTGTTGGTGCTGCCTGACACGGGTGCCTAGTCTTCTTCCATGCTGGAAAAGCGTTGAACCAACTCTATAATTGACTAAACAGCGCCATGGCCGTCAGCGACGATAGAAAACAAGAGATCATCAAATCCCTCAAACGTTGCGGTGAGGAGACGGTCGCCTCTGCACTTCGCTTTGAAGAGAGCAAGAACCCCGACGAGCTGGACGCCATCATTCTCGGCGTCCTGGCGCGGGATGCGGCCAATCCCCGGCCTGATGGTGTGGCATCGGTGACCGATGACATGAAGCTGATCGATGACATTGGCATGGATTCCTTTGGCATGATCGAAGTGGTGATGACGGCAGAAGAAGTGCTCGGCCTCACCATTGCCACGGAAGACCTGAGAGGCATCATTACCCTGGGTGATCTGAAGAAGTTTCTCCGTTCCAAATTCGGCGCGAGTGACTCATGAAGCGGGTGGTCGTCACCGGGCTGGGATTCATCTCCAGCATCGGCAACAACCGTGCTGCGGTGACCGAAAGCCTGAAAGAGGGTCGCTCGGGCATTGAATTTGTCCCGGAACTGGCCGCCGCGAATGACCGCGTGAAACTGGCGGGTACGGTGAAGGGTTTTGAATTTTCCACACCTGATCCGCTCGACTGGACCTTTCCGGAGCATGTGAAGCTGAGCCGCGCGCAATTGCGCACGATGGTGCCGAATGCGGTGTTCGCTTTTGCCGCCATGCAGGAGGCCATCGCGGATGCCAAACTCGAACCCACGCAGGTTTCAGACCCTCTGACCGGCTTGTACTGCGCCTCGGCCGGTTCGCCTTGGATGACGTATCTGGCGATGGATTCGGTGATCAAGCGAGGGCCGGCACGGACTTCGGCGCCCGTGGTGATTAGCGGCATGCCGAATTCGCTGCACCTCAATCTCACGGCCTTGTTTGCGATCAAAGGCGCGTCACTGGCTTTCAACAGCGCCTGCGCCTCGTCCTCACACGCCCTCGGTCACGCCAGTGACATGATCCGGATGGGGCGGCAGAAAACCATGTTTGTCGTCGGTGCAGAAGACGCCCAGCTGCTGCATACCATTTTGCCATTTGCGGCGTTGCGGGCCTTGAGTTCCCACAGTGACCCTGCGCTGGCACCACGTCCATTTGATGCAGGCCGTGACGGCTTCATCATCACTGGTGGCAGCGTTGTCCTGGTGCTTGAAGAGGCAGAGCACGCCGCCGCACGCGGTGCCACAGTGTACGCTGAGGTCAAAGGCTGGGGCCAAGCTTCGGATGGCTACGATGTGGTGGCACCGGATCCGACCGGCAGCGGGCTGGCACGCGCCATGACCAACGCGCTGCAAGATGCCGGTCTGAAGGCCACCGAGATCGACTACATCAACGCCCATGCCACCGCGACCAGCGCCGGCGACACGGCCGAGCTGAACGCGCTTAAAACCGTTTTTACGGGCGATGTGAGACCGAAGGTCAGCAGCACCAAGGCGCTGACGGGTCATGGACTCTGCCTCGCGGGAGCTCTGGAGGCTGGCATCTGCTGTCTGGCTTTGAAGGAAGGCTTCATGCCGATTTCGGGGAAAATTCAGCAGCTTGATCCCGCCTGCGAAGGAGTGGACATCCTCACCAGCCCGACCGATCAGGTTCCCCATGTCGCGATGAGCAACTCCAGCGGCTTCGGCGGTTCGAACGTGACGCTGATTTTCTCGCGGCCTTGACCTCAACGGATTGAAATAATGCAAGAGCGTATCCTCCAGCCCGAATTGCTCGACACGCTGCCGCAGGACGACCCCGACGCCATCCGTGCGCGTGAGGAAATGCTGCAGGTCAACGGCATCATGGGCAATCATCGCTGGATTGAGCGCATGATCCGCCGCCATCGGGAAAGCGGCTGGCGCATCACGGAGCTGGGTGCGGGAGACGGGGCGCTGTCCATGCGGCTGCTGGCCTCCGGGTGTTGCACGGTGGCGGCGCTGCATGCCTTTGATCTGGCAGCCAGGCCTGCACACTGGCCAGCGGCGGCGCACTGGACGTGTGGCGATGTGCTGGCGCAGGCGCTGCCGGAAACCGAGATCGTGGTCGCAAATTTGTTCCTGCATCATTTCACCACGGAACAACTGCACCTGCTGGGTTCGGGGCTGTCCCCCATGACGCGATTGATCGTGGCGGCGGAGCCGGCGCGGCGGTGGATTCACAGCATCTCCGGCAGATTGTTTTGCGAGCTGGCGGAGCTCAATCATGTGCAGCGGCATGACATGCAGGCGAGCATTCGAGCGGGATTTCGCGGTGACGAATTGAGGGATGCGCTGGGACTTGGCAAGGAATGGCAGGCGTATGCGCATGAGCACCCGCTGGGAGGCTATCGGTTCATGGCCTGGCGCTAAGAACCGGGCGGCGAGGCATGACGCCCGTTGCCGTGGGGCAGGAGTGCATTCATACTGCGGCAACATGATCCGGCCCCATACGCCGCCAGAAACACCCGACGACAAGCCCGCACGAAGCGGAGAGTCGAGTGGTGCATGGGCGTCCCCGTGGGAACTGGATCTGGAGTGGCTGGATGCGCCGCCGGGGAAAAAGACCCGCTACGTGGAGGAGAGGAAGGCCCCTGCCCCGCCGCCGCGTAAGCCAGCGGCAGCGCCCGCGCCACCGGTGCAAACGCCGACGGAGGCTGCCAAGGCACCTGTCGCGCCGCCTTCCAGACTCGTGCCGAAGGCGCGGCCCAAGCGCGTGGTGGAGCGTGATGCCTCATGGTCCACGCTGGCCCTCCTGAGCATGGGATTGCTGGCCTTGGTCTTCATCGCCTGGCTGTATGTGGATGATCGTGCTCCGGGCTTTGACGAAGATCTGCTCTTGAACCGGCCGGTCGATCAGGCGACTTCGATTCAGACGCCTGACAAGCTGCGCAAGTTTTTGCAGGCGCTGGTCCCCTTTGAGAATACGGAGCTTGCTGGCAAACCACCGTGGCTGTGGGACACGCCCACGCTCTCGCGCATCGTGCAGTCAAACGGTGTGGCGCTCGACAATCTGCGTGATCTGCTGGAGGACGCCGACTGGCATTCCGCGCATGCGGCATGGCATGCCACCGACCCATGCGAAGACCCGCGCTGGCGTCAGGCGCTGGTACTCAAGCAGGCGGAGGCGGCTTACCTCTCCCGACGCATGCATGAGGAAGAGGCGTTTACTGCGGCGATCGATCTCGCTGAACTCGGCTGGCGGCTGGAGCAGATCTGGGCCTGGCCGTCCTGCTACAAGCGCTCGCTGGAGGCGCAGACACTTGCCGCGCAGACGCTGGCTGATCTGCTGCGACAGACCCGTCTGCCGGAGGCCACGCTGCGGCAGTTTCAGCGCCAGTTCAATGTCTGCCAGCCCACGACGGAAGTACTGGAAGGCGCGATGAATGCGTTTTACGTGCATGAGAAAAAGCTCATTCTCGGCCCGAAAAGTGGCGAGAATCTCGACACCATGCCGGGCGGTGTACAGTTGCAACGTCCAGGCCGTTTGTTTTTCAAACCGTATGAAACCCTGCAGCATTTCGCCACGGCGTTCCGGCAGATCAAAAGTGATGTGGAGACGCCGCTGGTACTCACCGCTGAAGTGCGGCTGAAAGACGACGCTGCCGCCGAAGCCTCCTACCAGCCGAATGCCGCCGGGATGGTGTACTACCATCAGCGAATGAAGGCCTACACTTCTCTGCCCGCAGAGCTTGGGATTGCGCGCACCCGTGGGAATTTGATCATCACCTTGTTTGCGGTGCGGCGCTGCATTGCCGAGAAGAAAATGCTGCCTGGCACCCTCGAACAACTGCGCACCTTTAACTTCCTGCTCGATGTGCCTGTCGATCCCTACACGGGTGCACCGCTGCAATACAGCCTCGCACGCGGTCTGATCTGGTCCGTGGGCAATGATCTGAAATCCGCCAACGGAGTGGCTACGGAACCGCCGATGAAGGACCCGGCTGAACCGACGGTGGAATTGGGCATCGCCGTGGCGGGGGTGGCGAAGTAGGCTTTGGTTGTCGCAGAAGGCAGTCTGTGATAATCTTTGCCACATGAGTGACCGCCAGCTTTTTCCTCGCATCACCTCTTCACCGGACATCTGTCACGGCAAGCCGTGCATTCGTGGGTTGCGCTACCCGGTGGAGTTTGTGCTCGAACTCTTGAGCAGCGGCATGACGAACGAAGAAATTCTGGCCGACTATGAGGACTTGGAAGCGGATGATTTGCGGGCAGCTATTTCCTGGGCGGCGCAAGTGACACGTACAAAGCGCATTGAACCTGTGCTGGCATGAAATTCATCGTGGATGCGCAACTGCCGCGACGGCTGGCGCACAAGATGAGGGCGCTCGGCGCGGACGTCGTGCATACGCTTGATTTGCCCGCTCGCAATCTCACTGCGGACAGTGAGATCCGCCGCATCGCTGCTGCCGAGCAGCGGGTGGTCGTCACCAAGGATCGTGATTTCGTGGACAGCTTTCTCATGCACGGCGAGCCTGCCAAGCTGCTGTTTATCACGACTGGAAACATTCCGAATAAGCAGCTTGAACAGTTGGTGAATTCTAACTGGCAGGGGTTGCTGCAAATGCTGGCCCAAGGCGACTATGTGGAACTGAGCCGCACTTCATTGGTGCTGCACATTTAAACATCTGAGACTTCTTCAGTTGCGACGCGACGGGACTACTTCCACCGCATGCAGCGGAAGGGATGATCGTCGATCAAGTTTGCCTGCACGCCGGTGAGGCGGTCGGCGTGGTAGAACTGTACGCCGACGTAGTGATAGATGGGGAGGATGACAGCTTCGTCGGTGACGAGGAGTTTCTCGGCTTGCTGGAAGAGGGTGTTGCGCTGATTGAGATCGGGCTCGCGGGCGGCGGCTGCGATGAGTTCATCGTATCCAGCGTTGGCCCAGCCGGTGCGGTTGTTGCCGCTGGCGGAGAGGAACATTTCCAAGAACGTGCCGGGGTCGTTGTAGTCGCCCACCCAACTGCTGCGACAGAGGGCGTAGTTTTTCTCCTTCATTGAAGCGAGGTAGATCTTCCATTCCTGCTTGGCCAGATCAACGCTGACACCGAGGTGCTCCTGCCACATGGCCTGCAACTCGACGGCGATGTTGCGCTCGACGGGTTTGGGGAAGTAGAGGTATTCGACGCGGGGGAAGCCTTTGCCGCCGGGATAACCTGCTTCGGCGAGGAGCTTGCGTGCGCGTTCGGGATCGAACTCGGGGCCGGGTGGAGGCTGGTAGTTTTGGCCGGTGCCGGGCGGGGTGAGGCTGAAGGCGTTGCGCTCGCCGAGCTGGGTGATTTTTTCGGTGATGCGCTTGCGATCAATCGCCAGTGAGAAGGCGAGGCGGATCTTGGGATTGTCAAAGGGGGCGCGGGTGACGTTGAAGCGGGTGAAGTAGCTGCCGAGGAAGGGGCCGGTGTGGAAGTAGGACTGCTGCTTGAGTTTGACCGTGAGGGAGGTGGGGACCATGCCCTTGTCCATGATGAGATCTGCCTGGCCGGTGAGGAAGTAATTGATGGCGGTGTTCGGCTCCGAGATGGGCAGGATTTCGATGCTCTTCATCGGCACGTTGGCGGCGTCCCAGTAGCGCTCATTGCGGCGCAGTACGATGCGGTCGTCCAGCAGCCAGTCTTCGAGTGTGTAGGAGCCATTGCCGATCAGGGAGCCCGGCTTGATCCATGCGGTGCCGTGCTTTTCAATGATGCGCTGCGGCACGGGGTAGAACGCAGTGAAGGCGCAGAGGTCGATGAAGTAAGGCGTGGGATTTTCGAGCTCGACGCGGAGGGTGCGGTCATCCAGCGCTGTGACACCGACCTGCGCGAAGTCCTTGAGCGTGCCTTCGTGAAAGGCCCGGGCGTTTTTGATGACATAGAGCTGGCTGGCATAGTCGGCACCGAACTCGGGGGTGAGTACGCGCTTCCAGGAGTAGAGGAAGTCCTGGGTGGTGAGGGGTGCGCCGTCGCTCCATGTGGTGTTTGGGCGCAGGTGGAAGGTGTAGGTCTTGCGGTCCGGCGTCATCTCCCAGCGCTCTGCCATGCCGGGCTGGGGCTTCCCTGCCTCATCAATGCGGCAGAGGCCTTCGAACAAAGCCGAGGCGATGCGCATGCCGACTTGGTCGGTGACGATGTGTGGATCGATGCTCTCCGGCTCCGCGCCATTGATGAAGACGAGGTCTGCACGCGGCCTTGACTTGCCGCAGGCGGCGAGGGAGAACAGAAGTGCGGCGGCGAGGACGAAACGAATCACGCGAAAAGCTAGCACACAGTGGCGGCAGTCCGCAGCACAATCCTTGCAACCTGCTGCAATGATTTGCCTTCACGCAGCGTTCCCAGCATCCAGCTTTTTTCCAAACTCATGCGCATTCTCTGCCTCCTCACGCTCCTTGCTGTCTCCGCCCGTGCGGAATTGAAACTCCCGGCCATCATTGGCGATAACATGGTGCTGCAGCAGAAGCAGGCGAATCCGGTGTGGGGCTGGGATACGCCGGGCACGGAGGTGACGGTGAAGTTCGCGGGTCAGACCAAGACCGCCAAGGCTGGAGCGGATGGCAAGTGGACGGTGAAGCTGGATGCGGTGCCGGCGAATGCGAAGCCTGCGACGATCACGATCAAGGGCAGCAGCAGCAAGGAACTGAAAAATGTGCTGGTGGGCGAAGTGTGGATTTGCTCGGGGCAGTCGAACATGGGATTCAATCTTTCCAGCACCTGGGATGCGGATCTGGACATCGCGCAGGCGAAGTATCCGCAAATTCGCCTCATCTCGGTGCCGCAGGTCGGCACGCAGGAAATCCAGGACGATTTCAAGGGTCAGTGGGAGGAGTGCAGCCCGACCAATGCGGGGGTGTTCACCGCCGTGGGTTATCATTTTGGCCGTGTGCTGCATGAGATGCTCGGCGTGCCGGTGGGTCTGATTGACAACGCCTGGGGCGGCAGTGCCTGCGAAGCCTGGGTGAAGCGTGATTTGCTGGAGAAGGACCCGCGCTTTGCCGCGATCATCGCCCGGTGGAAGCAGACGGAGTCCACCTTCACGCAGGAAGCTTTCGAGAAGCAGGTGGCCGATCACAAAACGAAAGTGGGCGCATGGGCCAAGGCACGTACGGAAGCCACCAAGGCGGGGAAAATGTTCACCGCTCAGGCACCGCGTGCGCCGCAGAATCCCATGGCCGGCCAACATCGTCCGGGGAATCTGTATGCGGGCGTGCTGCATCCAACGATAGGTTATGGCATCAAGGGCGTGATCTGGTACCAGGGCGAGTCGAACGCCAGCCGTGCGAAGGAGTATGGCGAGCTGTTTCCCTTCATGATCGAGCATTGGCGCAAAGAATGGAAGCAGGGTGATTTCCCCTTCTACTGGGTGCAGCTGGCCGACTTCAAGCCCTACCAGACGGAGCCCGTGGAGAGCGACTGGGCCGAGCTGCGCGAAGCGCAAACGCGTACAATTGGCAAGCTGCCGCACACGGGCGAGTGCGTGATTACTGATCTCGGTGAAGCGAACGACATCCATCCGAAGAACAAGCGCGACGTGGCGGAGCGCCTTGCGCGCTGGGCTTTGGTGAAGGATTACGATCAGAAGCTGCCTTATCGCAGTCCTGAGCTCAAAGACGCGAAGTTTGACGGCGGCAAAGCGCTGCTGACTTTCGACTACACCCCGCAAGGCCTGCGCACGGTGGATACGGATGAGGTCAAAGGCTTCGCGATCTGCGGTGAAGACAAGAAGTGGGTGTGGGCGAAGGCCAGCATCATTGGCGGCTCGAAGAAAGGCACGAACCAGATCGAAGTGAGCGCCGCAGGCGTCGCCAAGCCCGTGGCCGTGCGTTATGCTTGGGCGGACAATCCTATCTGCAATGTGTATTCCGCTGAAGGCCTGCCGGTGACGCCATTCCGTACGGATGATTTTCCGATGATCACGGACCCGGCCAATCCGAACAGCTTCGAGGCGCAGAATGCCAAGCGTGTGGAAGACCTCAAGAAGCTCAACGAGGCTAAGAAAAACGCCGGGAAAAAATAGGCGCTGTTTTGCGCTGAGATTATTTCTTCAGCAAACTTGTGTTAGAAGCGGCGGGGGAGCGTATGTTTGTGACTTCACGTCACCCGAATGAACACCCGACCGCTTCTGTCACTTTTCGCCCTGGCTCTGCTTCCTTCTGCCCTCTGCGCGCAACCCGCCATGGCACCGCCCCCGGCGACTCAGGCCATCGATGTGAAATCAGGCGCATGGGAAGGCATCGTGAACATTGATGTTTCGGTGCTGGTCCCCGATTACCGTGAGCCGTGGAACGCCGGGCAGCCCAGTGGTGGCAGCGGCACCGGATTCCTCATTGGCAAAAACCGTTTTCTGACCAATGCGCACGTCGTCAGCAATGCCACGCGCATTCTGATCCGCACCACCAACGATCCCGAGCCGCATCCGGCCAAGATTGTCCACATCGCGCATGATTGTGACCTGGCGCTGATCGAGGCCGAGGACGGCAGCCACTTTGACAAGCTCAAGCCGCTGGACTTCGGCGGCATTCCGCAGCTCAACACCGAAGTGATCGCGATCGGTTATCCTATCGGCGGTGATCGCATCTCCGTGACGCGCGGCGTGGTGTCACGCATTGACTTCCGGCCTTACAGCCATACGAGCGTGGACTCCCATCTCGCGATTCAGGTGGATGCGGCGATCAATCCCGGCAACTCCGGCGGTCCGGTGATGCAGGAGGGCAAAGTCGTCGGCGTGGCCTTCCAGGGCTTCAGCGGGCGTGTGGCGCAGAACGTCGGCTACATGATCCCGGTCCCGGTGATCAAGCGCTTCCTCAAGGATATTGAAGACGGCCGCTACGACCATTATGTGGATCTCGCGGCGAGCGATTTTCCCATTGAAAATCCAGCGCAGGCCAAGGCGCTCGGCACCCAGGGCGAAGGCGTGGGCGTGATGGTCGGAGACGTGGAGCCCCAGGGCAGCGTGGGCGATCTGCTGAAAATCGGCGACGTCATTTTGAGCATTGATGACAATCCGGTGATGAACAACGGCCTCGTGCGCTTCGAAGGCGAACTGATGGACATGAATGAAATCGTCGAGCGCAAGTTCGCCGGCGACACGATCAAGCTGAAGTACATGCGCAACGGCAAAAAGCTGGAAACCACCGTGACGCTGAAACGTTTTGATCCCTACGTCCGCCTCGGTGCGCAGTACAACCAGCGTCCGCGCTACATCGTCAACGCCGGTCTCGTGTTTCAGCCGCTGGACCGCAACCTGATGGACGCGCATCAAATGCGCGACGACACGGTAAACTACGTCTTCGACAACTTCCTGACCGACAAGCTCTACGTGGAGCGGCCTGAGCCCGTGGTGCTGACGAACGTGCTGCCAGATGAAGTGAACACCTGGATCACTCCGTATGCGCACAGCATCGTCGATGAAATCAATGGTGTGAAAATCAAATCACTCAAGGATGTGCAGACCGCGCTGGCCAAAAAGGACAAACCGTTCATCGAGATCGTGCTGCTGGAAAAAAACCGCCCGCTGGTGCTCAAGCGTGAGCTCGCCGAAGACGCGCATAAACGCATCATGGCGACCTACAACATCTTGGAAGACTCCTACCTTGGCGATGAATAGCCGCACGATCCGACTTTGAACCTTTCAGCCTCGACGCATCCATGAAGCTTTCCCAGATTTCTCTTTTCCTCGTACTCGGTGCAGCCACTCTGCCAGCGCAGACACCTGATGCCCCCAAAAAGCAACGCGCAGTCGCTGTGACCGAAGGTCCCGCCGTCGCGCTGCAGGTGGTGCAAAACAACTCGCTGGTGCGGGTGAACGCGACTTCCCAGCCTTTCAGCCTGCATCTGCCCTGGCAGAAGGAGTCTCCCTCAAGCCGGCGTGGCCTGGGCGTGGTGCTTGCTGGCAACCGGGTGCTGGTCACCGGGCAGATGGTGGCGGACTCCACTTACATTGAGCTCGAGCTGCCGGAGAAAGGCCAGAAGATCCCGGCCAAAGTGGTGGCAGTGGATTATGAAGCCAACCTGGCGTTGCTGGAGTCGGTGCCTTCAGACAGGCAGAAGGCCTTTTTTGCCGGACTCAAACCGATGGCGGTGGACACCAGCGCACGCATTGGAGACACGGTGGATATTTTGCAGACGGGACGTGTGGGCGAGCTGATCAAAAGCGAGCTGAAGATCGGCAAGGTGCTCACGCGCCGCTACAATGTCGAAGGCTCGGGCTTTCTGGTCTATGAGGCCAACAACATTGTGCGCAGCGAGGCGAACAGCTTCACCCTGCCGGTGGTCAAAAACGGCAAGCTCGTCGGCCTGCTGCTGAGCTATGACTCGAAGAACCAGGTCACCACCATTCTGCCCGCACCGATCATCGAGCACTTTTTGAAGGATGTGGCGGACGGCAGCTATGGAGGCTTCCCCAGCCTCGGCATGGAACTGCAGTCCACCTTGGACGAACAGTACCGCGAATACCTCGGGCTCAAGCCTGATGCGCCGGGCGTGCTCATCAGCCTGGTCATGAAAGGCGGCTCCGCTGAGAAATCCGGCATGAAAAAGGGAGACATCCTGATAGCCATCAATGGCTTCGCCATCGATTCACGCGGTGACTACAAGGACCCGCAGTTCGGCGCGCTCAGCTCCAGCCATCTCGTACGCGGTCGTGCCTATGTGGGTGACAAGGTCGAGATCAAAGTGATTCGAGACGGCAAGGAAGTCACGCTGACTGGAGAGCTCACCCGCCGCAAGCCGGACGACTACCTCGTGCTGCCCTACCTGTTCGACAAAGGCCCGCGCTACGTGCTGATGGGCGGGCTGCTGTTTCAGGAGCTTTCAAGCCCCTACCTGGACGCCTTTGGCGAGGAGCAGCGCGGAGGTGCCATCCTGCGGCTCTCACACGTCGCCTCGCATCCTGAAAAGTATGAGGAGGACGGCCGCAAGAAGCTCGTGTTCCTCAGCCTCGTGCTGCCCACTCCCAGCGCGCAGGGTTACGAAAAGCTCGGCGGACAGGTGGTCAACAAGGTGAACGGCAAGGCCATCAACGACCTCAACGATCTGGCGGATGCCTTCAAGAGCGCGAAGGACGCCGTGCACGTCATCGAACTCAATGACTTTCCGCACATCATCTATCTCGACACCTTCAATGCGGAACGCGACAACATGCGCCTGCTCGAAGGTGCCTACCGCATCGGCAGTCTGAAGCGGCTGGAGTAGTTTGTTATACCAAGAGCAGATGAACATGAGTCTGAATGAATGGCAGACTGTAAGAGAGTTTGCGGTGGTTTTCGGAGGCAGCGGTCAAGCGTAGGATGGCAGCCATGGAAGCCTGCGGCAGAGGGGTGCTGCGGGGCACGCTGCAGACGCTGCTGGAACCCGGCGTGGCATGGAGGCGTGCTGGGTTTGCTGCCCGGAATTGTCTGCCATACCCAGGGTCGCCTCGCTGAGGCTCGGCTGACCCTGGGCTGGACTACGCAGCCCATTCAGGGCTGGTGGGAAGCGGGGCTGGTTGAGGTAAAGAGAAACAGAACTGGTTCCAATGGATCGTGGTATGACCTCCTCATACCTGCCATGTCGGAAATGAGTCTTGCGAATCGCTCTATCATCCACAGCCCTTTCAGGGCTGGTGTGTGGCGGGACGAAGCGACGAAAGAGCGTAAAAGGCCCTTGCTAAGCGCCATGGATTCAGACCCTTTTCAACTGTGCGTGGTATTACTTCACCGCACCGATCAGCGTCTGCAGCCGCGACACCTGCGCCTTCAGCAGGGTGATCTCCGCTTCCATCTTCGCCCGCCAGTCCGCATCGGATGAATCCTCCGCCACCGCAGCAGCCGGGGCATGGGCGGAGAGGGTGGCAGCCTCTGCGCCTGCCACCTCGCCACAGAGCAGATGCATGAACTGCGCCACGCGCTGGCCCGGGCCGGCGGGGATGCATTGCACCAGCGGGCCTTCATTGAAACCGATGAGCTCGGCCAGCGTGTTTTCCACGCTGGGCATGTCGGGAAATTCAAACAGGCGTTCGGTGCGCTGGCGCAGCTCGCCTGCGGTCTGTGAGCCGCGCAGCAGCAGCATGCAGAGCAGCGCCATGTGGGAGCGGTCCAGTCCTTGCAGCTTGCCCTTGAGATTGTGCCGGTACTTGAGCGTGCGACCGCCCACGATGTTGACTTCAAAGACGTAGCCGTGGGATTTCATCGACTCCAGCGCCCGCAGCACGGTGCGTTCGTCATAGCGGACGATGGGGTCGCGGTTCGTGGTCTGATTGCAGGCCGTGACGAGCGCATTGAGCGTCATCGGATAGTGATCCGGCAGCGTGATTTCTTTTTCGATCAAGCATCCCATGACGCGGGCGGCTTCAGGAGTGAGCGTGAACAGGATGGCGGAGGTGACAGATTCGGCGGACATGTGAAAGAGCTTGGAAAAAGCGGGCATCATCCACGGCTGCAGGCTGCTTTCAACTGCCGTCAGGGTTGGTTTTAAAGAGATGCTTAATTATTTTTAAATACTTCTGAATAGTTCCCGAGGGGCCGCGTCGAAGCAGGTGTCATGAAATCGAAAATTCTGCTTCTGGGCGGCGCAATGATCGCCGCGCTATCGCTTTCCTCTTGCGATATGTATGGATATCCCGGCTATGGCAGCGTGGGATACGGTGGCGGCTACGGCGGCTACGGCACAAGTTACAATAACTATTACTCCAGCTCTCTGCTTGGCCTGGGTGGCTACGGGGGATACGGCGGTTATTCCAGGCCCTATGGCTACAGCAGTTATAATCGTGGCTACTTGAGCCCCTACCGCTCCTATGGCAACGTTGGCTACAACCGGGGTTACAGCACACCCTTCTTGAGCCGCCCCTATGTGCCCGCTTTTAACCACAGTTACGGCGGTTATTCGCCAGGCAGACGCAGCTTCGCCAGCCATCACATTGGCGGTTCTCCATTCGGAGGTCATTCCGGACGTGGCGGATCCTTCGGTAGCTTCGGAAGCGGTGGTCGCAGCATGGGTGGTGGAAGTCACAGCTTTGGCAGCGGTAGCCACAGGATGAGTGGTGTCGGTGGACACAGCGGCGGTCATCATCATTGATCTTCCTTCGCGGTCCGCTCCAGCCTCTCTCACGCAGCGCTCAAGGTTTCTTGGGCGCTGTTTTTTTGTGCTTCACATAGTTCGGCCACTCGATCTTTTTTCCCTCGGCTCCGGTGAACTTCCACACCGGCCAGATCGGAGCCTCATTCTGCACATCAGCGTATTTGGCCTGCAGCAGTTCCTTCAGCTCCGCCAGCTTGGCGGCCTCGGTCGACGCCAGATCGTTCTGCTCGCCGATGTCTTTGCTGAGATCAAACAGCATGAAATCCTGCAGCACGGCCTCCTTGAAATCGCGTTCGGTTTGCTCGGTGATGTCGTTGCCTCGTGTCGGAGCTGGCTTGTCGAGCGCCGCGAGGATTTTCCAGCCGCCCACTCGCATGGCAACCTTGGGCTCGCTGGAGGCGCGGTTGAAGTGCCAGTAGAGCGGCGTCTTGCGCTCCACCTTGTGGCCTTCCAGCACTGGCAGCCAGCTGGCACCGTCGATCACGCGGTCTTGCGGAGCCTGCAGTCCGGCGACAGCGCACATCGTCGGCAGGAAATCCACGCCGCTGATCGGCTCATCGCTCACCGTGCCGGGCTTCGTTTTGCCGGGCCAGCGCAGAATGCCAGGGATGCGGATGCCGCCCTCCCACATGCTGCCTTTTTTATCGCGCAGCGGCCCAGAGGAGCCGTGCGGATGCTGCGCGGTGATGGCCGGGCCGTTGTCGCTGGTAAAGAGGACGAGGGTGTTCTCCCGCAGTCCCTCATCATCCAGCTTTTTCATCAGTCGGCCAAAGGCATCATCCATCTGCGAGATGTTGCCATGATGGCCATTGAAGCTGGGATCGTCCGAATGATAGAGCGCGGAGTACCTAGGATCCGAGGATATGGGTTCATGAGGCTCATGAAAGCAGACGTAGGCAAAGAAGGGCTTGCTGTTGTCCCGTGCATCCAGCCACCGCATGGCCTCATCTGCCACCAGATGCGCAGCGTAGCCTTCGAGCTTGCCGACCTCGGCGCTGTTGCGCACAAAATTGTCCGGGTTGTGGTGATTGGGGTAGGCGTTGTTATGCGTCGCGAACCAATGATCAAAGCCATGATCATTCGGCTGCGGCTGCGTGGGCTGGTTGAACTCACCATTCATGTGCCACTTGCCGGCATGGCAGGTCGCGTAACCCGACTCATGCAGCAGCTTCGCAATGGTGATCTCACTGCGGCGCATGTGCACCGGCGACTCCTCGGGAATCCAGTCCCGCACGCCCACCCGCGTTGGGGTACGGCCTGTCATAATTGCTGTGCGTGAAGGCGAGCAGTTCGGATGCCCCGCATAGCAGGAGGTGAAGCGCAGTCCCTCGGCGGCAAATTTGTCCACATTGGGCGTGAACACATCCTTTGATCCGTAGCAGCCGAGATCGCCGTAGCCGAGATCATCATCCAGCACGAGCAGGATGTTCGGTCGGTCTGCGAACGCGATGGAGGTGCAGGCCAGCGCAAAGAAAGTGAGCAGCAGTTTCATGACTGCCGTGAACGTGCTCAGCGCTGCACTTGTTCCAGCGAAAGCATGCGCCACTCGCCTTCCGCAAGATCGCCGAGTTCATACGGACCGAAGCGTTCGCGGTGTAACTGCTCCACATGCCAGCCCTGGCTGGCGAACATGCGGCGCACCTGATGGTAACGGCCTTCGGTGATGGTGAGGCGGGCGGTCTGGCTGGAAACGATTTCCAATTTCGCCGGCAGGCAGGGTTTGTCCTCGCTGCGGAGCATGAGATCGCCTTTGGCAAAGATGTCGATGAGAGCGGGATCGAGTTCGCGCTCCACTTCGACGAGATAGGTTTTCTCGATGTCTGACTTCGGAGAGGTGAAGCGATGCACGAGGCTGCCGATGTCCGACACCAGCAGCAGTCCGCTGGTGTCTTTGTCGAGACGGCCCACGCTCGTCACCGCCGGATTGCGATCCGGCCAGTGCGCGGGCAGCAGTTCATAGATGTTTTGGCCTTCCTCCTCGCTGTGCGTGCAGGAGTAGCCTGCGGGCTTGTGCAGCATCGCCAGCAGGCCGTCAGGCGCTTCGAGCGGTTCGTCATCGACGGTGATGAGAGCGGAATCCACGCGCTGGTCCGAACGCTTCAGCACGGTGCCGCTCAACTTCACGCGGCCCTCTTTGACAAAGGCCATGGCCTCCCGGCGTGAGCAGTAACCGAGGGCGGAGAGCAGTTGATCGAGGCGGCGCATGTGGGATTGGGACAAAGTGGGGCGGATGCTCCCTGCTCAGCGAGTGATGTCATGCGGGAAATGCACCCTGTGGGGATTCTCCGTTTGGGCATCGAAGATCAAAATCACCTGGCCTGAAGTTGCGCCGCAAGGGTGCGTGCGGCGGCTTCCCAAGCTTCCGGCGGGCTGCTGCCAAAGGCGGTGACCATGCGCCAGGTGCCGGTGAAGTCGGCGGGCACGGTGGCGTTGTTGAAGCACTTGAGGTAAAACTTCCGGTAGGTGCCGGGCACGTTCCAGATGGTCGCGATCTGACCTCCCAGCTCCGGTGCCTGCAGCAGGCGCGACACGGCGAACTGCCCGCTCTGCGGCTCATACACAGCCATCCAGTCCACACGCTCATTGATGTAAAACTTCCGCACCACCTCCGTGTCATCGCGCAGCGGGCCGGAGATCTGCTTTTCAGGCGCGGCATCGCTGCCCGCGAGGAAGGCGGAGACCGTGGGCCGCCACGCGTGCATGAAGTGGTACACCAGCTTCAGCGGCACAGCCTCGGCGGTGTGGACGGTGGTGGTTTCATACAGGCGGTGGTCTTTGATCTCGGTGATATTTGTCAGATCAAAGGCGCGGATGCGTGACTTCCGCTCCAGTCGAAAACCGCCGCCCTTGAGCTCTGCCGTGGGTGCTTCGATGAGTTTATCATCGAGGAAAAAGTCGAGTGCCTGCAGCTTCTCGGGTTCATTTTCCAGATGCGCGGTGCCGATGAAGCCGACATCAGGAAATGAGAACACGGTGCCGTAGGCGCTGCTCTCGGTCGTCATCGGCTTGCCGCGAAAATCAATGCGGCCAGGCGTCCACTGCGTGACCTGGCGCAGCAGCAGCGTCACATCCCCGCAGGTCACGGTGATGCGCGGCAGATCGGGGCCGAGATTGGGCTTGAAGGGCTCTTTGGCAGAGACAAAAATCGTGAGCGCGAGGCCCAGCACCGGGGAGAGAAAACGTGGAGAAACAAACATGCGCAAGGACTACGCCGCAGCCGCGCGGCCTTTCGATCAAACATTCGCCGGGTGTTATTTCTGGAACGACTTCAGGAGATGGAACGGTTTGGCTAGAGATACCTGTCGGGTCTCGTTCTAACAGATGCGATCCTTCCCAACCCGCACCTCATGAACCAACCATCGTACTCCCTGAAAAGAAACTTTAGCCGGCGGGAATTTGCTGCGTTGTCGTCATCCGGCCTTTGCAGCGTGCTGACGGGCACGGTGCTGCAAGGTGGCAAAGCTGCCGATGGGGAGCATGATCCAGCAGAGAAACGCCTCGTGCTGCTGGGGCTCAATGCGCTCTCCCGCGCCCATGAGATGAACTACTTCACGGATGGTCATCGCGGGGCCAGTCTCGTTTCCGCGCACCTGATGTGCGTGGACAACCAGATGGACGACAAAGCCACGGCCCGCATCGCCCAACTATTCGACCTCAACTGGGCTTCATCGCCGCTTTGCAAACCCTTTCCTGAGGAGGCGCCGGACCCCGCGTTGATCAGCAAAATCGGCCTCGCGCTCGCGGGCGGCCAAGGTGTGCTGCGCGAAGTGGGGCACAACGCCATCTTCGCCATGCTGGCGATCAAAGGCTTCCGCATGCTGCCCAGCGCCGCCACACCCAAGCGAATCGACGGCGTATGCAAACTCATCCGCGCCATCAAGCCCTGGCGTGACATCGACCCGCGCCCCGAGGTGGATCCCCCGCCCTTCTCCGACACAGCCGCCGCGTCGGAATTCGTCCTGCGTGAGGCCAGCGCGACCGTGGATCGCTTCATGGGTCATGGACAGGGCTTCACCGGGCACATGCTCACCTTTGGCCAGGCACTCGTCGAGCTCGCCGCCATGGGCGATGTGGAATGGGCCGAAAGCTGCCGCACTGCCTTCCGCAAGTACGTATCCGTCACGCGCAACGGACCTCAACCGGAGGACAAGACCCGCGCGGAGCACAAACCCAGCGCGCTGCGCCCGAACAGCGCCGAGTACTGGGAAAAGCGTGGCGACCACGCCGTGGACATCGGGCACGTCTTCAAGTACCCCTACAGCTACTACGACCTGCTGCGGCATGTGGATAATCCCGCCCTGAAGCAGGAGTGGGAGGGGAAGGCGTATCACCTGTTTTAAGCTGGATTTCAAGACGACTGCCATCGCGAACCCTTCAAGAATTGCAGCCCGTATCTGCGACGGGTGCCGAACTGCCTTTCGATTCCTGTTCCGACGTGGGGAGTTCGCGGCCTAAAAGGGGTGGGTGCGAACGAATTTTTCAGCGAGGTTTCCGCAGATAAGCCTTCCCGAATCCATAGGATCGTAAAATAGTTGCAGCGCTGCGGCTGCGAGAAATCCGCCCCAGCGCAGATCGGCTCCAGTTTGAACGCCATGTTCCCCTCGCGCGGATCGAACAAGCGCAGAGGAATGCCCTTCGCTGGCCTGCGGTCATTCATCCGGGTTCGGCGCGAACACGAGCAATCCGGCCTCGGGGCTGCGCGGGAGGAGATCAAGTCGGAGGAAGCGGAGGCTGTGCACAGGGCGTGGTGGGCTGGCTGCTACGTTCATAGAAATCGCGTGCAGAAGCAAGGCAATCCAGGTGCCGGGGAAGCAGGCCGGCAGGTGATCTCGGGTCAGCAGTTCGCGGTGCCTGAGGGGCGATAGGGGGCAGCAGAACAGAGGATCAACGCGGTCATTTACGCGGCTTTTTTGCGCTCTTCTTTGCGGGCGCTTTTTTCGGTTTCTTTTTTTCGAGAGTGACGCGCGCCTTCTCGGCGAGTGCTCCATACCTGGCCCGCACTTTGTCCAGATCATCCTCCTCCATATCCTCCAAATCCAAAAGCTCATTTTGGGCTCCAGAGACGGAGCGGATCAATTCGTCGAGTTTGACGTGCATGGCTTCAGAGTCACGGTTCTGACTGTTCTGAATCAAAAAAACCATGAGGAACGTCACAATCGTGGTGCCGGTATTGATGACAAGCTGCCAGGTATCACTGAAATTGAACACCGGACCCAACACAGCCCAGATGAGAACGATGATCCCTGCAAGACAGAAAGCCGCGGGTTTACCTGCGGCTCGTGAGATGAATTTGGCAAAGATGCCGAAGTAAGTCTGCTTGTGCGGTTTCATGAGATGAATGGTTTAAAACCTGGATTAACTTTTGACCCTTCGGCTCCGTGTAGAACTCGTGACCTAGAACAGTCCTGTGCTGGCAATATCGACTCTGGGCTGCATCGCGGACTTATGCGTCCACTGTCCTGCCCTGCCTTCAAGCTGAACTCCCGCCGTCACGGTCTTGAGATTTGGCCAAGCCACAAAAAATCCTGCGCAGCGAGCCGCGCAGGATTTTCGTGGAGTGGGCGTGGTGCCGGAACTCAGGCTTTGGGGGCCTTCTCTTCGCCGATGGTGCTGATGTCTTCAGCGCCCTCGTCTTCGAAGATTTTCTTGGCGCGGTCGATAAGGTCGCCATTGGCAGCATGCACGGAGATGAGGTAGTTGCCCTTCTTGAGGCTGTCCTCATAACGTTTGGCTTCGATCTCGGGAATGCCGAGGCCGATCAAGCCGCCGACTACGCCGCCAGCGGTCGCGCCGACAGCAGCACCGCTGAGGGCTGCCATGATGGGGCCGGCAGCGATGAAGGGCCCGAGGCCAGGAATGGCAAGCGCGCCGATGCCCGCCAGCAGGCCGATGGTGCCGCCAGCCAGGCCGCCGGTGGTGGCACCTGCGGCGATGCCTTCAGAGGCCTTGGTGGACTTCACATGACCGAAGTCACCGTGGCCGGAGGTGTCTGGCAGCAGGACGGAGATATCGCTGGTAGGAAAGCCGCTGGATTGCAGGCGTTCAACGATGCGTTCAGCCTGACCCATGGTGGTTGCGATGCAGAAGACAGATTTGTGTGACATAATGGTAGGATTTGAAGGGTTGGATTTTGAGAGGAAAGTGGAGCTTCCGTTACTTGGTTTTGACTTCGAGTTGGTCGATCACCTGCGCCTCTCCGGCGTTGGCTTTGGCATAAGCGGCGATTTTCTTTTTTTCGTCGGCATTGTTCACCGGGCCACGCAGCATCACCTTTCCTGCGGCGGTGATGATCTTCACGTTTTTGGCGGTCATGCTCAGCGAGTCATCGGCCATGACGGCTTTGCGGATGTCCTGGGTGATCTTCAAATCTGCCGGGCTGTTGGACTGGTCGAAAGGCGTCATGGTCTCGCCGGACCGATCACGCTCATTTTTTTCGGTGTTATCCTGTGCCGGTTTCTGGTCTGCCGCGAGAGCGGCAAAGTTGAGGGCGGTGAGCGCGGTGAGCGCAAGTCGTAGGCTGGTGAGAGGTGGTTTCATTTGGGTTGCCTGGTTGCGGCACGGAAACTTCGACAGTGCGTGGACACGCGGCTGTATAATGACTCTGCTTTTTGGCACCCTGTCATCATCGTCAGTCTAATTCCTGATGCCCGGTCACCAGGCGGAGATGGATGTCCCCCAATCAGCACACATCCCCCCCTCACCCCACAATCCCTGGCACCAGTTCCCCATGCACATCTGTGAGGCGGAAGTCGCGGCCTTGGTACCGGAACGTGAGACGTTCATGGTCGAGGCCGAGGAGGTTCAGCACGGTGGCATTGAGGTCATGGGTATGGACGGGGTTTTCGGCAATGTTGAAGCCGAAGTCGTCGGTGCGGCCATAGACCGTGCCGGGCCGCGTGCCGCCGCCGGCCATCCACATGGTGTAGGCGTCTTTGTGGTGGTCGCGACCTGCGGAGGTTTTGACGCCGTCGCCATTCGCGCCCTGGCGCAGTGGAGTGCGGCCAAATTCGCCGCCCCAGATCACGAGGGTTTCATCGAGCAGCCCGCGTTGTTTCAGGTCCCGCACCAGCGCGGCCATGGGCTGGTCCACGTCCTTGGCTTTGGCGGTGATGCGCTGCTTGAGGCCGCCGTGGTGGTCCCAGTCGGAATCAAAGAGCTGCACCATGCGCACGCCGCGCTCAATCAGGCGGCGGGCGAGCAGGCAGTTGTTGGCAAAGGAGGCCTTGCCGGGCAGCGCACCGTACATGTCTAGAGTGGCCTGCTTTTCCTGGGAGATGTCCATGAGCTCCGGCACGCTGGTCTGCATGCGGTAGGCCATTTCGTACTGGCTGATGCGCGTGGCGATCTCGGGATCTCCCACGACGCCGAGCTGCTGCTCATTGAGCGCTTTGACGGCATCGAGCACACGACGGCGGTCGGTGGTGCTTTGGCCCGGCGGATTGCCGAGAAAGAGGACGGGCTCGCCGCTGCCACGAAAGGGGATGCCCTGATACACGCTGGGCAGAAAGCCGGTGCTCCAGAGCGTGGAGCCTGCGCCGCCGGGAGGCCCGGAAAGCAGCACCACGTAGGCGGGCAGATCGCGGTTCTCGGTGCCGAGGCCATACGTCACCCACGCGCCCAGGCTGGGCCGGCCGCCTTGGCCAAAGCCGGTGTGCAAAAACATCTGCGCCGGGGCATGATTGATCTCATTGGTGTGCAGGGATTTCACCACGCAGATGTCATCCGCCACGGTGCCGAGGTGCGGCAGCAGTTCACTGAGTTCCAGCCCGCTCTTCCCATGGCGCTGGAATTTGAACTCGGTGCCTGCGAGCTTCAGCTCACCGCCGATGAAGGCAAAGCGCTTGCCTTTGGTGAGTTCTGCCGGGCAGACCTGACCGTCCATCTTTTGCAGCAGCGGCTTGTAGTCGAACAGATCGAGCTGTGAGGGCGCGCCGATCATGTGCAGGTAGATGATGTGCTTGGCCTTCGGCGCGAAATGCGGTCGCGGCCCCGCCAGCGCAGGCGCAGCCGGCAGATCACGGGCGAGCATGGAGCCCAGCGCCGCAGAGCCCAATCCCAAGCCGGACTGCCGAAAGAACTGGCGGCGGGAGACATCAAAAAAGGCGGGCGGAGTCATGACGTGGATAAAACGTGCGGAGAAGGCGGAGATTACGGGAGTGTTTGTGGGATCGGCACTTCAACAATCGAAAATCGAATGCTCGACAATCATCAATCCCATGAGCGTTGGCGTGTGCGTGATTGAAGATTGATGGGCACGGATCGTTGATTTTTGA
Organism: Prosthecobacter sp.; assembly: GCF_029946185.1. Taxonomy (GTDB): domain Bacteria; phylum Verrucomicrobiota; class Verrucomicrobiia; order Verrucomicrobiales; family Verrucomicrobiaceae; genus Prosthecobacter. The sequence continues at coordinate 70,642 of NZ_JAQSEA010000279.1, read as the reverse complement.
GATGGGGAAGGAGGATTTGCTGTGAAGCTGCGGATTCGAGTTGCCGGGTGTGATAGACCGAAGGATAAATACCGCATGGCACTGGGAACCAAAAATCGACTGCATGAGACGGGTGTGGCCTGCAAGACGTACCTGCGTGAGCAGCACGGCGACCAGCTTGATCTGGTCACGGAATTCATCGCGGAGATTGAGGGCACCGGCTCCAAGCAGGATCTGTCGGCCTGGAATCAGTTCAGCGATCTGCGGCGCAATCAGGCCGAGATGCTGCAGCGCGTGGAGGCTGCGTTTCAGACCTGGCTGACAGGCGGCTAGACGCTGCTGGAAACTCCAGCACATCGCAGGGCGGGAAGCGCTGTGATGAGGTGGCCCTGATGGGAGGTGCGCCATTCAGGGCCATGCGACCCATGATACATCCTCGGCAGAAGATCGAAAGACTTGCACCCGATGAGCGCTTTTTACTTTCATGCTGCTTCGCCACGCCTTGTGCTCCGCTCTTCTCATCGCCCCCTGTCTCGCTGAATCCAACTGGCCGCAGTTTCGTGGTGAGGACGGGCTTGGCATCGGCACGGGCAGGCCGCCTGTGGGATTTTCGAGTGAGAAGAATCTGAAGTGGCAGGTGGAGGTGCCGTTTGGGCATTCGTCTCCCTGCATCTGGGGTGGCAAGATTGCGCTCACCGGGCTTGATGGCGGCAAGCTCGTCACGTTTTGCCTGAATCGTGCGGATGGCCGTGAGCTGTGGCGTGAGGCGGCTCCCTCGGAGAAAGTCGAAGGCACGCATCGCATTGGCAGTCCCGCCGCGCCGACGTGCTGCACGGATGGCGAGCGCTTGATCGCCTACTTCGGCTCCTACGGAGTGCTGGCGTATGATTGGACCGGCAAGTTGCTGTGGCAGAAGCCGCTGCCTGCACCCGTCGTGGAGTTCGGCACCAGCGCCTCGCCCATCATCGTGGATGGCAAAGTGATCATCGTGGCGGATCAAGACGTGGGCAGCTACATGATCGCGCTGGATGTGAAGACCGGTGCGGAAGTGTGGCGCGTGGACCGCAGCGAGTTCCGGCGCGGTTTCTCGACGCCGTTTGTCTGGAAACATGATGGCATGGAAGAGCTGGTTGTGTGCGGCTCGCTGTGGCTGCGAAGTTATGATGTGAAGGACGGTAAGCAGCGCTGGTCGGCCCGAGGCATGGCGCGCGTGGCCAATGCGAGTCCCGTCGCAGCTGATGGACTGCTGCTCGTCTCAAGCTGGAACGTTGGCGGCGATGAAGGGGAACGCATCGAGATGGAACCGTTCGAGGCCTTCGCCGCCGTGCAGGATACCGACAAGGACGGCCTGCTCACTCTCGATGAATTCCCCGCCGGTCCGATCAAAGGTCGCTACTCGCAGATCGACGCGGACAAGGACGGCAAGGTCACCAAGCCCGAGTATGAATTTGTACGCGGCATGTTCGCCGACGCTGTGAACCAAGTCTTTGCCATCAAGCCCGGCGGCAGCGGCGACATCACCAGCACGCACGTCGTCTGGCAGCAGAACAAACACCTGCCGTATGTCTCCTCACCCGTCGCGGTGAATGGCCGCGTCTTGACGATGAAGAGCGGCGGTCTCGCCTCCGCCTACGACACGAAAACCGGCAGCCCCATTTACCAGGCCGAACGCGTCGATGCCTCCGGCGACTACTACGCCTCCGCCGTCGCCGCCGATGGCCACGTGTATGTGATCTCGCAGCGCGGCACCGTCGTCGTGCTCGATGCCACCAGCGACAAACTGAACGTGCTCGCCCGCAACGACCTCAAAGCGCCCGTCTTCGCCTCACCGGCCATTGTCGATGGTGTGATCTACATTCGTACCGACAAGCATCTGTGCGCGTTTGGGGAGTCAAAGTAGCCCTGTTCCTGCGGAGCAAGGGGGCAACGCAACGGCAAGCCGCTTGGGACGACCGTGAGCTGTTGGTAAAGCGGAGCGTTCCCTTGTTGCACAGCAACAAAGCTACTTTCATACGCGTAAAGGTATGATGCGTCACCTCATGCTACCACTCTGGTTTTTTGCCGCCTCACTTGCCTGGAGTGCCGACAGCGCCATCGACATCGGCTCGCGCCGTGAATTGTTTGTGGATGATTTCCTGATCGGCCAGCTCAGTGGCAAGGCGGAGCAGCGGCTGCATCAGCCACAGATTCAGGAGATCGTGATGAAGCATGATGCGCCGTGGGAGGGCAGTGGCAGCGGCTACCACAGCATCTTCAAAGACGGCGACAAGTACCGCATGTACTACAAGAGCTGGCAGCTCACCGTGACGCCGGGCAAAGTGAACACGGGCGAGCATCCGCTCTTCACCTGCTACGCGGAAAGCGACGATGGCATCCACTGGCGCAAGCCGGAGCTGGGTCTGCATGACTTCAAAGGCTCGAAGGCTAACAATATCGTCATTCCGCACGGCAAGATGGGCAACGTGAACCCCGATGGCGGCCATCCTGCCGTCTTTAAAGATGAGAATCCCGCTGCGCCTGCGGATGCGAAATACAAGGCCATCGTGCGCTCGAATAAGCCGAAGGGATTGCTTGCGCTGAAATCTGCCGATGGCCTGCGCTGGTCGCCGATGGCGGATGCGCCAGTCATCACTGATGGTGCGTTCGATTCGCAGAACCTCGCGTTCTGGGATGCCAGCAGCGGCGTTTACCGCGCTTACTGGCGCTACTTCACCGGAGGCACCACCGATGAAAAGAACTGGAAGCCCTCCGGCGATCGCGCCATCCGCACCGCGACCTCGAAGGACTTCATTCATTGGGAGAATCAGCACGATCTGAGCTACGTCGATTCCCCCAGCGAGCAGCTCTACACCAACCAGGTGAAGCCCTACCACCGCGCACCGCACATGCTCCTCGGCTTTCCCACGCGCTACGCCGAGCGCGGTTGGACGGACAGCATGCGCGCCCTGCCTGAGTCCGAGAACCGCGAGTGGCGCTCCAAGGCCAGCGACCGCTACGGCATGGCCATCACTGAAGGGCTGTTCATGAGCAGCCGCGATGGCGTGAAGTTCAAGCGCTGGAACGACGCCTTCCTGCCACCCGGCATCGAACGCCCCGGCACCTGGAACTACGGCCATCAATACATCGCCTGGCATCCCGTCGAGACGAAGTCCGCGCTCGAAGGCGCGCCCAATGAGCTGAGCTTCTACGCCACCGAAAGCTACTGGACCGGCAAGAGCAGCGAACTGCGCCGCTACACGCTGCGCATGGACGGCTTCGTGTCTGTTCATGCTCCGATGAGCGGCGGCGAGTTGATCACCAAGCCCTTCACCTTTACCGGGAAGAACCTCACGATGAACTTCGCCACTTCTGCTGCGGGTGGTATTCAGGTCGAGATTCAGGATGCCGGTGGCAAACCCATTCCTGGATTCGCGCTCGACGATGCGCAGCCCACCTTTGGCGATTCCATCAACCGCACCGTGACTTGGAAAAGCGGTGGTGATGTGAGCTCACTCGCTGGGAAAGTCGTGAAGCTGCATTTTGTGCTGAATGATGCGGACCTCTACTCGATCAAGTTTGAGTGATGTTCGGGGCGTCACCATGCCCCTCCGAAAGCCCGTAGGGCTGGCACAACATTAGCCGTGGGTGCTAACCCACGGAACTGCGCGATCTATGCCCGCCGAAATCAGTGGAACCGCGTAGCGGTGACACAAACCTCCGCCATACCCCTCGGCCCCGTGCTGCATCGCATCATGCGAGGTATTTGTCGTCGTATTTGATCCGCGCCTCGCTGAGCATGCGCCGGTATTCTTCCAGATAATTCGTGTGCTGATGATGGACCTGCTGGTCTTTGATATAACGGATCACCGCATCCTGCTCATGGACGGAAATCGTGAAGGCACCGTAGCCGTCCTGCCAGCCGTTAAATCCGGGAAAGATGCCTTCCTGGCTGATCCAGCGACTGGTGCCAGTTTTCAGCTCGCGCATGTAATCCGCCAGCGCCAGTGACGGATGCAGGCCCGTCAGAATGTGCACGTGATCATCCATGGCGTTGATGCGGTAAAGGTGGCAGTTCAGTTGCTGATGGATGCCCCAGACGTAGCGGAAGTACTCCTCCCGCCGATCTTCAACTAGAACCGTTGCACGCTTCTTGGTTGAGAACACGATGTGGTACAGGATCTGCGTGTAGGTGTTGGCCATGGCGGGAGCTGAGGGCTGCGCGGAGGTTTGTCTCACCGCTACGCGGTTCCACGGAATTGGCAACGGCGGGCTGGTCGCATACCGTGGGTTGGCACCCACGGCTACGGTTATGTCAGCGCTACGCGCTTATGGGTGATGGCTGAAAATTTATCACCGCAAAGAGGTAATAAAAAGGCGAGGGGAAATCCCCCTCGCCAGATTCGAAAAGTCAGAAGTGACTTGGGTACTGCGAATCACACCTTCGCCAAAATCCCATTGAACGTCGTGCTCGGGCGCAGGGCGGCATCGGCCTTGGCGTTGTCGGGTTTGAAGTAGCCGCCGATTTCGACTGGGTTCCCCTGCACGGCAAGGAGTTCGGCGACGATCTTGGTTTCGTTGGCGGTGAGCTCTTCGGCGATGGGCTTGAAGTGGGCCTGCAGTTCGGCGTCGGCGGTTTGGGCGGCGAGGGCCTGCGCCCAGTAGAGGGCGAGGTAGAAGTGGCTGCCGCGATTGTCGATGGTGCCTAGTTTGCGGCCGGGGCTGCGGTCGTTTTCGAGGAACTTGCCGGTGGCGGCGTCGAGGGTGTCGGCGAGCACCTTGGCTTTCGGATTGCTGAAGTTGTCAGCGATGTGCTCAAAGCTGGGGGCGAGCGCGAAGAATTCGCCGAGGCTATCCCAGCGGAGGTAGTTGTCTTCGAGGAACTGCTGCACGTGCTTCGGCGCGGAACCGCCGGCACCGGTTTCAAACAGGCCGCCGCCGTTCATGAGGGGAACGATGGAGAGCATCTTGGCGCTGGTGCCCACTTCGAGAATCGGGAAGAGGTCGGTGTTGTAGTCGCGCAGCACGTTGCCGGTGACGGAGATGGTGTCTTCACCCTTGATGATGCGCTCCAGGCTGAAGGTACAAGCTTCGGCAGGAGTGAGGATCTGGATGTCGAGGCCGCTGGTGTCGTGATCCTTGAGATACTTCTCCACCTTGGCGATGATCTGCGCGTCATGGGCGCGGGCTTTGTCGAGCCAGAAGATGGCGGGCACACCAGAGGCGCGGGCGCGTTTGACGGCGAGTTTCACCCAGTCCTGGATCGGTGCGTCTTTGGTCTGGCAGGCGCGCCAGATGTCGCCTGCGTCCACGGTGTGCTCCAGCAGCACGGTGCCTGTGCTGTCGGTCACGCGGATGGTGCCGTCGGCGGGGGCTTCAAAGGTCTTGTTGTGGCTGCCGTACTCTTCGGCGGCCTGGGCCATGAGGCCCACGTTGGGCACGCTGCCCATGGTCTTGGGGTCGAGTGCGCCGTTCTTTTTGCAGAAGTCGATCACGGCCTGGTACACACCTGCGTAGCAACTGTCTGGGATGACGGCGAGCGTGTCCTGCTCCTTGCCGGCAGCGTTCCACATCTTGCCACCGCCACGGATCATCGCAGGCATGGAGGCATCGACGATGACGTCGCTCGGCACATGCAGATTGGTGATGCCCTTGTCGCTGTTCACCATGGCCAGCGCCGGGCCGTTGGCGTAGGCGGCCTGGATGTCGGCCTCGATCTCAGCCTTCTTGTCCGCTGGCAGTTTGCCAAGCTTCGCGACGAGATCGCCGAAGCCATTGTTCAAATCGACGCCGATCTCAGCGAACGCAGCGCTGTGCTTTTCGAGGAGGTCTTTGAAGAAGACGCGCACGGCGTGGCCGAAGATGATGGGATCGCTCACCTTCATCATGGTGGCCTTCATGTGCAGGGAGAAGAGCACGCCGTCCGCCTTCGCCTTGGCGATCTGGCTTTCGATGAACGTGACGAGCGCCTTCTTGCTCATGCGGGTGGCGTCGAGGATTTCGCCAGCCTTGAGAGGGGTCTTGTCCTTCAGCACTTTCACCGTGCCGTCCTTGCCGATGAATTCGATCTTCACGTCGGTGGCAGCTTCCACGCAGACGGACTTCTCATTGGAGAAGAAGTCGTCCTTGCTCATGGTGCCCACGCTGGTCTTGGAATCAGCGCTCCATTTGCCCATCGAGTGCGGGTGCGCCCTGGCGTAGTCTTTCACAGCCTTCGGTGCGCGGCGGTCGGAGTTGCCCTCGCGCAGCACAGGATTCACAGCACTGCCCATGACCTTGGCGTAGCGGGTCTTGATGTCCTTCTCTTCGTCGGTCTGCGCGTTCTCAGGGAGATTCGGCACGGCGTAGCCCTTGCTCTGCAACTCGGCGATGGCGGCCTTGAGCTGGGGCTGGGAGGCGGAGATGTTGGGCAGCTTGATGATGTTCGTCGTTGGTTCCAGGCAGAGCTTGCCAAGGTAGGCGAGGTCATCGGTCTGCTTCTGTGCGTCTGTCAGGAAATCGGGGAAGTTCGCCAGAATGCGGCCTGCCAGGGAGATGTCGCGCGTTTCGACCGTGATACCGGCTGGCTTCGTGAAGGCCTGCACGATGGGCAGGAACGAGTAGGTGGCCAGCAGGGGAGCTTCGTCGGTCAGGGTATAGATGATCTTCGCGGACATGATTTAGAATGGGGAATTGAGAGCGTAAGAGCTAAACGCGACCACGCCGCAACGCAAATCCAAGGTGCGCTGCTTCCACATCTGGCGCACTGAAAACAAGAGAAGCGGACCCCTAGGGTATCCGCTTCTCCGCAGTCTCTTCGCACAAGGCGCCCTCTCAGCGCGCGGCCGTAGGCTGGCTCATGAGCAGGGCGTCTATTTTGTCCATGCACTCGTTCCAGCCGGTGCTGTGGTTGCCTTTGCTTGCGGCGGATGGGAAGCCGGTGTGGGTGAGGCTCAGCTCGGTTTGATCGCCGAGGGCCTTAAGCTGTATGGTCACGACGGATTCGCAGTCCGCCCAGTCTGCATCGCCTTCATACGTCCAGGTGAAGGAGATCTTGGCCGGTGGCGAGATCTCACGATAGGCCCCCGTGACGATGAAGGTCTCGCCGCTCTCTGGATTTCGAGTTTCGAGGCGGTAGCTGCCGCCGATGCGGAAGTCCGTGGTGCAGGTGGTGACTTTGCTGCCGCAGCCAAACCATTGATTCATGGACTCGGGAGTGGTGAAGGCGGCAAACACGCGCTCGCGCGGGGCTTTGAACAGGCGCGTGAGTTCCAGGGTGTCGTTTTCGGTGGTGGTCATGAGGTGATGAATGGAGAGTGTGGCGCAATTAATTAACCAAATGGTTAAATATACAAGCGGAAATTTTAGGCGGGCAGGCAGATTTCGCTCACCTCAGCGTCGCGCGGATCGCAGGCACCAGCAGCTCCGCAACGAGCTCCTGACCGAGGTCGTTCGGGTGCATGCCGTCCAGCAGCATCCCTTCGATGGTGGTCTGATGCTTCGCGGCAAAGTCCGGGTAGGCCGCGCGGACATCCACCAGGGGGACTTTCAGTTCCGCAGCGAGTTTGCGCAGGGCTTCGTTGTAGCCCGCGAGGGTGGCGGAGTCGAAACCGTCTTCGGCAGCCGGATCGTAGGGTGGTTTGCCATACACATCCTTGAGCTTCGGGGTCCAGCGCAACGGATTTGTCGTCATGAGGATGACCTTGGCCTGCACATCTTGGGCAGCGGTGACCATGCAGCGGATGTTAGCAAGGTATTCGGCCAGCGGTACTCGTGGTGCAGTGGCGGGTGGGTTCTTCCAGACATCCACGGCGGAGTCATTGATGCCGAACTGCATGACCACTACCCGTGGCTTGTACTTGAGCACATCATTCTGCAAACGTTTGAGCCCGTCCCGCGTGGTGTTGCCGCCGATGCCTGCATTGATAACCCCGAGCGTGGAGCCCACGCCTTGCAGGGTCGTCTCCACCCGTGTGGCATACACTTTGAGACTGCCGCGTGGTGCGGTGGTGGAGTCGCCAAACATGATGATGCTGCCGGGCTTCGGCTCTGCCTTGGGCGGCGGGACAAAGACCGGAATTTCACCGGCACCGAGGTCGGCGGTGTGGACCTTCATCCGCAGACCGCCCTGCATCGTGGTGATCCACAGTTCGCCTGGCTTACGCTCATAAAGGTAGGGATAGGACACCCGGCTACCCGTCGCGTAATTCGCCGCCACGATGACCGGCTTTGACCACGTGGCGGTTTCATCGTCCGAAAAGGCGAGCGACAGCTCCACCCGGCTGGAACTGTTCTTCGGATCATGGCGCGGTGGCGCATTCCAGAGCAGCGCGATGCGGCCGTCGCTCAACCGAGCAAGCTGCGGGCAGCAGGTGACTGAGGCGATCTTCGTGGTCTGCAAGCCTGTCCATTTCAAGCCATCGCGCGAAGTCGCCTCCCACAGAAAGCCCGACTCCGTGCGCAGCAGCAGATACAGCGAGCCATCTTTGCGCTCGATGACCGTGCCCTCCAGCGAGCCCGCATGGTCATGCGTCCCCACGCCGTAATCTAAGACATCGCCACGCTGCCAGCTTTTGCCGAGATCATCCGAAACCCACATGACCGTGGCATGCCGCCACTGCGGGATGATTTCCTGACCCACGAGGACGATGCGGCCTGACTTCATCTGGATCATGGAATGAATGCAGCCGCACCATGGGGTGCTGAGCTTCACTGGTGGTTCCCAGGTTTTGCCATCGTCCGTGCTGCGGCAGGAGTAGGTCGGCAGCACAAAGGCCTTCCAGTCCACGCCCGGTTCACCCCAGTGCCAGCCTTTGGGCTCCTTTCTTTCCGCGCTGTTCATCCATGCAGAGATGATGACTCCTTCGCGGGTGCGCAGCACCGCGCGTTCGCTGCTGACGGAAAACTTGGCAGGCTCTGCAAACAACGCTGCGCTGCTCCACGTGCGCCCTTCATCAACAGTGCGCAGCACGTTCTTCGCATCGATGCACAGCACGCCGCCATCAGCAGCCGTGACAAACGGCCCTTGATGCGTGAACGGAAGAGCTGCCGCCTTGGGATGCAGCTTGGGTGAGTCAGCGGCGAAGGCGGTGGCAGCGCTGAGGAGCAGCAGGGGGGAAAGAAATTTCATGGTGGTTCATTTCTACGAGTTAAAACAGGAGCTTGTACTCATGGCGCTCTGGTTCTGCAAGCAGACCAGCAGCAGCACGGACACTTCCGCCCGTAAAGAGCGCCTCGTTCGCGGGCAGGACTGCCCGCCCCCATCTTCCTCAGGCGATCAGGTTCTCACCGCGATTCTCCTTCTGCTGGAGCGTCACGGGCCAGCCGGGAAATTGATTCGTGGGCTTGCCGTCTTTCACGTCGATGAGGAAGCGGAAGGACTCGATGAAGTAGGTCTTCTTTACCGTGTCGAAGGTGATGAAGCCGAAGCCGCTGCCTTTCTCGTGCGCCTTGTCGTAGCGGTTCGCCGCCTGGCCGACCTCGGGATTGCCCACGGCATAGACGTAGGCCTTGTTGCCAAAGCCATCGATGTATTCGCCCGTGTTGGCCTGCCCATGCTTGGGCCGGTTTTCATGCGGCATCTTGAGCTCATCTGGCCGCCACCAGCGGGGATAACCGGCAGAGATGGCGGGCGTGCAGAAGGACCAGTTGCCATCGCGCTGCTTGTCCACGCCGTACTGCGTCAACGTAGTGATATGCTGGTCGCCATTGATGTGCAGCGCCATGGAAGGGCGCATGATTTCCACCGCGCGATTGCGCGGCGTTTGCGGCCAGCTGCCGGAATCGAGATCCGCTTTCAAGTAGCCATCATAGGCGCCGTGGTGCGTCGCCACATTGGCAAACACCGTCTGGCTCAGAACCGCCTTCAGCGTGTGCCCGCGCCAGTCCTGCGCCCACTTTTTGAGAAACTCCTCCTGCCGCTCTCCCAGCAGCACGAGGCCCGGCTTGTCGAGCTTTGAGGTGTCAAAATTCGCCTCGGGCACATGGTCGGCGCGGCCACCGCCCGTGTCCACATGCTCCGGTCCGCTCTTCCACTGGCGGTCGGCAACAATCGCAAAGCTGACGCCGCCGTACACCATGTCTCCATAGTACACGCTGATGTCCTGCAGCACCGGCTTGGAATCATACGCATCGGGATGATGCGCCACGTTGGTCCGGTGTACTACGTTGACCATCTTCGCGGGTTCGATGTAGCCGCCCTTGGAGGATGCACCCGTATCGCCCACCTCCATCTTCTTGCCGCCCTCTCCCCAGATGTTGCCCTGGAAGACATCGTGATCATCTGGCAGGCACAGCGTGGGCGCATTGCGCATCACTTCGCGGAAGGCCCAGCCGTGCTGGTAGAATTTGCGCAGGTAGTTCAGGATCGCGGGCCCCGCAGGCTCACGGATGATGCCAAAGCCGCCGTGGTTTTCATAGATTTGGTCACCGGAGAAGAAGACGAGATCAGGATCCAGTTTCAGCACATTCTCTGCCACAGGCGCATAAGGGAAGCCGTAATCATTCTGGCAGGTCAGCGCCGCCATGCGCAGCGGGCGGCCCTCAGGGTTTGCTTTGATGGTGCCGGTCCACTCATGCGGCGTCTCGCTGCCGTCCGTGTGCTTCTCACGATACACCAGCTTGTAGGGTGTGGCCTGCTTTGCATTCCACTTGGGGATACGGAACGTCGCCACCCACGCATCCGGGTCCAGCTTCGCCTCACCGAGCGATTTCCACGCGCCTTTCTGCTGCATCTGCAACTCGACCACCTGGCTGTCCTTCGCCCCCATCGGTCCGGTCAGTGCGCTGAGTTTCATCACAAAGCCATCGTCTATGCGCGAATCGCTCAACGAGTACATCGACCACAGCAGCGGGCCGAACCGGTTGCCCGGCGTCACCGTGAATGCATTGCCATCCATGGCCCAGTTTTGGAAACGGTAGCGTCCTGCGCCTCCAGCGCCCGTTTTGGCTTTGTTCTGGTTCTTCTTCGCTCCTCCCGCAGCACCGGCGGCGAAGTTGTTGGCGATGGAGACATTGCCGAGAATCTCATCCGCACTGAATGGATGCATGACTGTCCCCAATTTGGCTCCCGAGTCCACGTCGTATGCTGTGAGCACCAAAAGACTCTTGTCGGTCTCAGTCGCCCCTTGGAGCGTCAGACGCACCTGCTTCAAAACGCTGCCCTCTTTGAGCGGCGCAGTTTTTGGCCCCAGCACAAGTTGATCGCCCTGCCATCCCGCGTGGATGCCCTTCTGCACGAAGCAGTTGCTGCGGTGCTCGTTGATCTCGCTGCGAATGCCGATGCGGAAGCCCGCGCCGCCGTCGGACTTGCCGATTTCCAGTCGTGTCAGGGTCACGCTCATGGTGAACCCACCGCTTTGCGTCAGTTGATGTGTCAGCGAATGCACGCTGCGGCCGCCGCCCATGTTCAGGCACTCCGCACCGCCTTCACTCACGCGCCAGTCTTCCATCGGGTTCGCCCAATACTCCCCGCCCAAAAACACCCGGTCATGCGTCCTGGCCCAGCCGTCGGTTGGGGGCGTCGCTTGTTTCGTTGCGGCTTCGGCTGTTTCACGGGCACCGAAGCCCATGAGCGTTCCTGCTGTCATCAACTTAATGCCAGTGCGTCGAGAAATGTTCCTTTTCATCAGCCCGTTGCAACGTCGGTGATGGGCCGTACCCATCACTGAATTTCGATTTTATGAGGGCGGACAGACCCAGTAAAAATCGAGAGCATGTTGAATGTGAGGGTGATCGAATGACTCGCCAGGGTCGCGCAGAAGAAAAAGCAGGAACATCCTCACACTCAGCCGCTGCTCAGGCGACAGCAGACTGAATTTGGTTTGATCGACGACGATGGCGTGGGCCAGATGAAAGGTGATGCCCATGCCAAAGCCCTGCAATTCCAGAATGAGAAAGGCTGGCAGATGAAACCGCATCCCTTCCGCATCGAAAAAGCTCAAACTGCTATGACAGCCATTGAGTTCTTCGGCGGCAATGCGCCTCCAGTCCTCCTTTTCATCCTTTTCTCGATAGGCAGCGCAGGTCGCCGCATTGGCATAATCATCCAAACCTAAGGCTTCATGCAGGCCAATACCTGTGCCAAGCTTCACGTCGTGAAAAGCCGTTTCGATGATCCCACATAGTTTCATCGCCTCCTTGCCACGTTCCATCTGCTGCCCCGCCAGCCTGATCGTTTCGGCTTCATAGCCGCACACCTTCATTTCAGCGATCTCTTCTGCCGTCGGATATTTCATGGACGAGAAAGGCTTGGTTTGCCCATCACTTCGCAAACTCCACCACAGTGCTCACCATCGCGCCGCGTTCATCGCTGACGGTGATGAACCACGTGTTCGCCTCGGCAGGAGGCTTGGGTGCGGTGATGGTGTGGCCTTCGATCTTGGCAGGGACGGATTTCCATTCGCGCTTGGAGCGCAGGCCGGTGTCGGTGGTATAGTTGAGTTCGGCCTTCTTGAGTGCCGTCACCGATTCACACGCGACTTTGACTTGGTCGCCTTCGATCACCGGCTTGCCAGGAACCGGCAGTGGCTTCCCAACGCGACACTTGGAATCAATGAACAAGCCAATCTCCTGCGGTGCCCACCCGGGCGGATGGCCGTGCGGCATCTTGATCTGGATGCGGAGGTACTTCTCCCCCGGCACGGCGTTGTAGCTCTTCATGTAGCTGTCGAGCACGTAGTGTACGTCATTGGTACCGTTCACGAAGAGGATGGGCACATGGCAGCGTGGCAGCAGGCTGCCGGGATCATATTCCTTTACCCACTTGGCCTTGAATTCGCCGAGCTTGTCGATGCTGGGCTTTTGCACCGACTCGCCTTCATGCAGGAAACCGCAGCCATAGACGGGCACGGCAGCTTTGAAGCGATCATCGAGCGAAGCGACGAGGCAGGTCGTGTAGCCGCCCCAGCTGATGCCAGTAACAGCGGTGTGCTCCGCATCTACCTCAGGGAAGCTGCGCAGCAGAGAGTGCGCACGCATCACGCTCGCAGCAGCATGAAAGGGCCAGTCGTCGCTCGTGTCTGGCGTGAGCACGCAGTCAAATTTCTCAGGATGCCCATGCATCGGTCCGCCATTGGGCAGGCGCGTGCGTACACCGCGGTGCCCGTTGCCAATCGCCATGCCGGTCTTGGGATCAAACTCAGCATCAGGCGGACGCGAGCCGCTCAAATCCATCGCGATGGCCGCATAGCCGCGCTTCGCCCATAGGTGCACCCAGTCCGCAAACGCCGTGCCGCCACCGCCATGAATGAGCACCACTGCGGGGAACTTGGTGCCGGGCTTGGCCTCGCCCAGGGTGATCGGTGAGGCATAAAACGCGAAGACCTCGGTATCCTTGCCCAGATACTTTTCGCCGACATAGGTCAGCGAATGAATCGGCTGATCTTGCCGCACCCACTTCATCGCGGGGACGTTGTTTTTGAGGGCATCCAGATCCCACGGTCCGACTTTTTCGGCGTGGAGTGATGTGGCAAGACAGACTGCGGCGGTGAAAAGAGAAAACCTCATGGCGGAAGATCAAACGCTGCCATGAACTCGATTCAGCATCTTTTTTCTGCAAACACAACCGCCGCAGCGAGCGACTCCACGCACTCACTACGGCGGCCGAGGGTTTAAGGGGGAAGAGGAAGGGTTCTCAACTCTTCTTCGGACGCTCCAGCACATCGTCCTTGGTCGTGAGAGCGATGGCGACGACCTGGTCGATGAGTTCCTGACGGATTTTAAGATCCTTCAAAGTGTTCACCAAATTTTCAGCGATGGCGTTGAACTGCTCCTCCGTAATTCCCATGCCCTCATGGGCTTTGCGCATGTCCTTGCCAGTCCATGGCAGCGGTCCGCCGAAGGCGGCGCTGAGGAATTCCTTCTGCTTCCGGCGCTGCTTGTCCATGCTCACGTCATCGAAGAAATGCTTCACGCGGTCATCGGCCAGCACCTTCACATAGAAGGCGTCGATCGCAGCCTCCATGGCGCCTTTGCCTCCCAGCTTTTGGTAAAGGCTGTCCTCGCGCGCCTTCAGCCACTTCGTTTTGCACTCCTCTTTGGCAAAGGCCCACTTCCGACCTTCATACTCGGTGGTGATCGCGGGATCGACCACCGTGCCGGTGACCGGGCAGACGGTGTTCGTGAGGGTTTCAGTGGCGACGGCGGCTGGATCAATGGCCATGGCGGCATTGACCAGCAATGTCATGACGAGGCTGACGGTGGCGAGTGATGAGAGAATAAGTTTCATGTTTTGGTTGGGCTATTTAATAAGATGTATCGCGGATGCATCAATCCACCGATCCTGCTCAGAGATGCGCGTTTGTTGCGCTCGCAAACAGGCCAATTCTCGCGCACAACGTCACAGAAACAGTGGAGCGACATCGACAGTTAATGTTGCATTGTGCATGCATGTTTGAGACCAAGCCTGACATCGCCAGACGCGCCGAAATCGAAACGCTGGTGAACTCCTTCTACGACCGCATCCGCACCGATGAGGTGCTGGGGTTCATCTTCACTGAGGTGGCGCAGACAAACTGGACCGAGCATCTGCCGAAGATGTACGCCTTCTGGGAGACGGTGCTCTTCCGCACGGGTGGCTTCACGGGCAATCCCATCGCAACGCATGCCAAACTCGTGCCACTGACGGCCATGGGACGGGCGCAATTTGACCACTGGCTAATGCTCTTCCGCAGCACGGTGGACGATCTCTTTGCCGGCGAGAAGGCCGAGCACATCAAAAACTGCGCGGCGGATATGGCAAACGTCATCTACTCACGCATCAATCAAGTTCCCGATCCACGTTTTGATCCCGCCACCCTCACACCGGAGCAACGTGAGCGCTACGCGCGCTACCAACCCTCATCACCATGACAAAAATCGCCAACCGTATTCTTCTCGCACTCACTGCCATCTTGCTCACACAATGTGGCGATGGAGAACTGAGCCCAAACCAAAAAATCTCTCAGGAAACGTTCATCAAAGAGACGGAGTCTTATTCCAAGACTCCTGCGGCCGAAACAGTGGCTGCCACTCTGACGCAGCCGGACCGGCCCCTCTCCGGCAGTGAAGATGCCGTGCTCACCGATGCGCCCAATGTGCCGCCGCCGATCACGCGAGATCATCCCACGAAAGTCACCGTGAAGCTGGAGGTGCAGGAACTGGTGAAACGCATGGCGGATGGCGTGGACTACACCTTCTGGACCTTCGGCGGCAGTGTGCCGGGCAAGTTCATGCGCATTCGCCAGAATGACGAGGTAGAGTTCCATCTCATGAACCGCCCTGACAGCAAGATGCCTCACAACATTGACCTGCACGCCGTGACCGGGCCGGGCGGTGGTGCGGCAGCCTCGTTCACAGCCCCTGGACACGAGTCTGTGTTCTCGTTCAAGGCACTGGTGCCAGGATTGTTTGTCTATCACTGCGCCACAGCGCCGGTGGGCATGCACATCGCGAACGGTATGTATGGTCTCATCCTGGTCGAGCCGGTCGGCGGCCTGCCCAAAGTGGACCGGGAGTACTATGTCATGCAGTCTGAATTTTACACCAAGGGGCCGTATGGTGCGCGAGGCCTGCAGCCTTTCAGCATGGAAAAAGCACTGGCCGAGAATGCGGACTACGTCGTCTTCAACGGTTCCGTCGGCGCCATCGCCGGTGACAATGCCATGTCCGCGAAGGTCGGCGAGAAAGTGCGTCTGTTCGTCGGCAATGCCGGACCCAACCTCACGTCTTCATTCCATGTCATCGGCGAAATCTTCGACACGGTTTACCTCGAAGGCGCTGCTCCGCCCGCACAGCACAACGTCCAGACGACGATGATACCCTCTGGCGGATCGACCATAGTTGAGTTCGGCCTCGAAGTTCCCGGCAGCTACATCCTCGTCGATCACTCGATCTTTCGTGCCTTCAACAAAGGGGCGATCGGCATGATCAAAGTCACGGGCGAGGAGAACAAGGTGATTTATTCGGGCAAGCAGGATGATCGCATCTACCGGTTCGAAGGCGGTGCGATTCAGACCATGCCGCAGGTGGCCACGCAGCAGGCTCCGGCCGCAAACAAGGATGAGCGCATTGCACGCGGCAAAATCATCTACACCTCGGTCTGCTTCGCCTGCCATCAGCCGGAAGGCCAGGGCATCCCGAAAGCCTTCCCGCCACTCGCGAAGTCGGACTATCTCAATGCCGATCCCAAACGTGCGATCAGCAACGTGCTGCATGGACTGGAGGGCAAGGTCACCGTCAATGAAGAGACCTACGAAAGCATCATGCCTCAGCTCGGTCTGAACGACGAGCAAGTCGCAAACGTGCTCACGTATGTTTACAGCCAGTGGGGTAACAACGGCACCGAGGTGCTTCCGGCGACAGTCAAGGAAGTGCGTGAGACCGTTCCTGCGCCGGCCGCGCCCGGAACACATTGATGCATGAAAACTGCCCTCACATCACTGCTGATTTTTGCCGGTACGCTCAGCATCTTGCAGGCAGCAGCGCCGCAGCCGCCACCGCACATGGTTTTCATTTCCGGTGGTGACTACAAGCCGCTCTACGCGAAGGAGTCGAAGAGCCGCAAAACTCAGTCCTTCTTCATGGCTGTGGCGCAGGTGACGAACGGAGAATTTCTCCAGTTCGTGAAGGCGCATCCCGAGTGGCAGAAATCAAAGGTGAGGCGTTCGCTGGCAGATGCGAATTACCTGTCCAATTGGGCGGGTGATCTCGAACTCGGTGACAAGGCCCCCGGCAACGCGCCGGTGACGTATGTTTCGTGGTTTGCGGCGAAGGCCTGCTGCGAAGCACAAGGAAAGCGGCTGCCTACGCAGGATGAGTGGGAGTTCGTAGCACGCGCTGATGCCACGAATCAGGATGCGAGCACGGACCCGGCCTATCTGCGGCAGCTTTTGGAGTGGTATTCAAAACCTGCGACGTCAGCGCTAGAGGATGTCCACACCGGCACGCAAAACGTTTACGGCCTGCGCGGAATGCATGGTCTCGTGTGGGAGTGGGTGCAGGATTTCAACTCCACCTTGCTCGTGGGTGACTCGCGTGGTGACGGCTCACTGGAGCGGAAATTATTCTGTGGCGCAGGAGCGCTGCTCGCAACCGACGTCACCAATTACGCCGCCTTCATGCGTTATGCACTTCGTTCCAGCCTGAAGGGCGCGTACTGCGTGGGCAGCCTCGGCTTCCGTGCCGCTCAGTCCATCACACCGGGCACGCCAAAGAGTCCTGTCATCGCCTTTGCCACCGTCTATGATCTGCCCGGTGAATGGCGCGGCCAGGACAACAAACCGGCCACACTAGCCAGTCTGCGCGGCAAGGTGCATGTTGTCACCATGGGCTTCACACGCTGCCAATTCGCCTGCCCGCGCATCTTGTCAGACATGCAGCACATTGAGCAGGCACTCGGCAAAGACGCGGCCCGGACGGGCTTTGTTTTTCTTTCCATCGACCCGCAGTACGACACGCCTGAACAGATGACCGCCACGATGCTTGAGCGCAGCTTGAGCCCCGCCCGCTGGACTTTCCTTGCCGCCCCTGCTGACGTCGTGCAGCAGTCTGCCGTGGCGCTGGACTTCAAATATCAGCTGGTGGATGGCTTCTTCGCCCACTCCAACCTCATTGCAGTGCTTGATGCGGACGGCAGGGTGGTGCTCCGCGTGGAGGCCCTGGGTGCCGACATTCAGCCGGTCGTCGATGCGGTACGGAAGCAGCTGGAAAAACACTGAACCCCTTTTATCCCGTGAGCTTTCCCGCCTGCAAACATAAGAAGCTCAAGCCCGCCCGCCCGTGCCACGATGGTCTGCGCTGGCTCGCCGCAGAGCCGTATCGCGTGTTCTTTTTCAGCGGTGCCATTTGGAGCATCATCGGCGTGACGCTATGGCCTCTGTATTATGCGCAGCAGCTCGGCTTCTATCCGGGCTTCGTTCACGCGCGTATCATGATTGAAGCCTTCGGCGCGGCCTTCGTCGTCGGTTTTCTCGGCACCGCCGGGCCACGCATGGCAACGGCTCCGAAGCTCACACCACCGGAGCTGCTCTGGCTCTTCGCGCTGCATATGGCCTGCGGCATTTCCCATCTCACCCTGCACATGGCCTGGGGAGATATGTTCTTCATCGCGCTGCTCGGCTCGCTGCTGCTGTGCCTCATGATCCGCGTGGTGAAATTTCGCACGGAGGCACCGCCGCCGCAGTTGCTTCTCGCGTTCATCGGTCTGATCTGCGGTATCACAGGTGCGGCGCTGCTGCTGTCTCCAGCGACCTTGCTTGATCCAGCGCGTTTCCGCCTCGCGAATCTCCTGCTCTATCAGGGCCTGCTGCTGCCCCCGGTGCTGGGCATCGGCTCGTTTGTATTCCCACGCATGCTCGGCGGTGATTTTGGCGATCCAAAAACGGAGGCGCATCTTCGGACCAAACTCGTACGTGCTCTCCTGACCGCCGGCCTCCTCGTGAGCAGTTTCTTTCTCGAAGCCTGCGGTCAGATCATCGCGGGTTATACGCTG
The DNA here is from genome assembly GCF_029946185.1 of Prosthecobacter sp. Lineage (GTDB taxonomy): Bacteria > Verrucomicrobiota > Verrucomicrobiia > Verrucomicrobiales > Verrucomicrobiaceae > Prosthecobacter. Next base: position 52,239 of record NZ_JAQSEA010000279.1, on the reverse strand, counting down.
CGGGCGCTCGTGGCTGCGGGTTATCTGTTCATGGAGGTGCGCTGGAAAACGGAGCAGAGCGGATCCCTCACTACGGGGCTGCTTTGGTCGTTGATCCTCGGCTGGCTCGGTTTGGCGCTTGCCGGATTTTTCTACGCCCAGCATGTCAGTGTGGAGCATCTGCTCTACATCGGCGGTTTTGGCATGCTGATGATTATCGTCGGCAGCCGTGTGCTGTTTGGCCACAGCGGCGATCTTGACGGCTTCTCCGTGAAGAGCAAGTGGGTGCGCTTCCTGATGTTCCTCGGCATCCTTGCCGCCATCACCCGGGCCACGCCCGCTTGGAGGCCTTCGACCACGGTGTCACATCACATCTACGCCTCCCTGACCTGGGCGCTGCTCGCCACACTCTGGCTGCTGTGGCACCGCAGGCGGTTTGTGAAGCGCGATGATGATTAAAGCGAAGGAGGCGTCCATTCCGGAATGCCGCCGGACTTGAGCTGTTTCTCATAAAGCTCCCAGTAGGGCTTCGTGGGAGACATGGGCGCGGTTTCGTTGATCATGAGAGGGCGTGCTTCCTTCCAGAAGGCCTCGTAGGCGGTGTTCATCTTTTCGGTCACTTCAGGGTAGTCGCCGCTGACATCGGTCTTCTGATACGGATCGGCTTCGATGTCATAGAGCGCGCTTTTTGCGGGTGATGCAGCCGCCTTTTTGTTCTTCTTCGGATTGCCGCCACCACCTCGCGGGCCGACGAAGCGGAAGCGCTGGTTGCGCACGCCGTAGTTGATAAACTCGAACTTGTTCGGTTCTTCGCCCGTGGGCCAGCGTGCGACGTGGGTGAAGAGAAAGCGGTCCTCCCATTTGTCCGCCTTGCCTTCGATCAGCGGCAGCAGGCTGCGGCCTTCGACTTGGTTCTTCGGCAGCTCCGCACCGGCCAGCGCGGCAAAGGTGGGCAGCAGGTCAATGTGTGCGGCGATGCGGCTGATGTCACGCCCGACGTTGATCTTGCCATCCCAGCGGATGAAGAATGGCACGCGCACGCCGCCTTCATCGGTGGAGCCTTTCAGGCCGACCTGATCGCCGTTGAAGAACGGATACCCCGGGGCGAGATCCTTGCCGGGAACGCCGGAGCCGCCGCCAGTGGTGCCGTTGTCAGACATGAAAATGACGACCGTGTTTTGATACAGATCCCATTCCTTCAGCTTCTCCGCGAGGCGGCCCATGTTTTCGTCAATGTTCTCGATCATGCCGTAGAATCCGGCCTGATCTTTGCCAAAGCCCAGATCGGTGAAGCGCTTCGCATTCTTCTCCGGTGCGATGTAGGGGCCGTGCGGCGCGTTGGTGGTGAGGTAGGTGAAGAAGGGCTTGCCGCTGTCTTTCTGCTGCTTCATCCAGCCGAGTGCGGCGGTGAAGAAGACATCTGTGCAGAAACCGTGCGTCTTCACAAAGCTGCCATTGTGACGGATGACGGGGTCCATGTACTTGTTGTCCGGCACATCCGCACAGGAGCAGGGATAGGCCTGGCCGATGCCACCCGCGCCGTGGATGAAGGCTTCATCAAAGCCGCGCTTGTGCGGCTGATACGGCTCTTCATCTCCGAGGTGCCATTTGCCAAAGATGCCGGAGGTGTAGCCTGCGGTTTTAAGTACCTGCGGCAGGATGATCGCGTCCAGCGTCATGCGCTCGCGCTCCAAAATGGTGTGAGTGATGCCGTTCTTCATCGGATGCCGGCCCGTCATGATGGCGCTGCGCGTGGGAGCGCACGTGGGGCTGACGAGGAAGCGGGTGAAGCGCAGGCTCTGTTCATGCAGCGCGTCAAGGTTCGGCGTCTTCAGCCAGGGATGGCCATGACATGCCAGCTGGCCATAGCCCTGATCATCTGTCATAACGAGAATGATGTTCGGCTTGCCGCCCGCGAGATCCGCGAAGGCATGCAAGGAGAGGACAAAGAGAAGGGTCAGGGCGAGTTTCATGGTTGAAAGAGTGAGGACGCAGGCAAGCCGACGCTCTTTCAACGGAATGCCCTCAGGCACGTTCGGGCGCTATTTTTTATACGGCGTGCGCTTCACCTCCTCGATGACGGGCACGTCCTTGTTCATCACCTCATAGGCGGATAGGAGTCGTTTCACTTCATCAGGGTGCTGTGCGGCCACATCATGCTGCTCACCCGGGTCGTTTTGCAGATCAAAAAGCTGCATCTTCGCTGCGGCATCGCCGGTGTTGAGTCCAGGAAAGGCGTCGAGGTTATACTGCTCATACGGCGCGAGGATCGTGACGCCATCGGGCGCGCGTGGATCGGGCCACTTGCCATCCGCACCTGGCTTGAGCTTCAACTGTCCTGCGGGAAGCACATGCAGCTTCCAGCGCGCATCGCGGATGTTGGCCAGCTTGGAATTGAAATGACCAAAGATATACTCGTGCGGCGATTTTGCCGCGCTGGTGAACAGCGGCATGATGTTGAGGCCATCCAGCATACGCTCGTCCGGCATCTTTGCGCCCGTCACTTCCAGCACCGTGGCAAAGAGGTCCATGGTGATCGCCATTTGATCGCTCACATGACCGGCGGGAATCTTGCCGGGCCAGCGCGCGATCATTGGCACGCGGTAGCCACCTTCCCACTGCGCTCCTTTCATGCCACGCAGTCCGCCGCTGTTGCCACCGAACCATGGGCCGTTGTCGCTGGTAAAAAGCACGAGCGTATTTTCATCCAGCCCCAGTTCCTTCAGTTTCGCCAGCACCTGGCCTACGCTCCAGTCGAGTTCCTCCACGGCATCGCCATACAGTCCGGCCTCGCTCTTCTTGTAGAACGCCTCAGATACCGCGAGCGGCTTGTGCGGCATCGCCTCAGCGAGGTAGAGGAAAAACGGCTGGTCCTTGCTGCGCTCAATGAAGCCCAGTGCGCGCTCCGTGTAGCGCCGTGTCAGCGTGGCCTGCACCACGGGGTGCTCAATGACCTGCGTGCCTTCCAGCACCTGAACAGGCCGCATGTCATTCGAGTACGGGATGCCGTAATACTCATCGAATCCGCGATCCGTGGGCAGGAAGCCCGCTTTGTGGCCAAGATGCCATTTCCCCACCATGACCGTGGCATAACCGGATGTTTTCAGCGCCTGCGCCAGCGTGATCTCCGACTCCGGCAGATGCAGCGCATCCGCAGCCGGACCGCCATCCGGCGCGGGATTGGCAGTCATGCCGCAGCGGAAGGGGTAACGCCCCGTCATCAGCGCCGACCGCGTGGGTGCGCAAAACGGTGCCGGGCAGTTGAACTGCGTGAGCCGCGCACCCTCCGCCGCCATGCGGTCAAGGTTCGGCGTTTTGATCTGCGGATGTCCATAGCACCCGAGATCGCCATAGCCAAGATCATCAGCGAGGATGATGACCACGTTGGGCTGCTTCGCGCCCAATGAGGAAAGCAAAAGGACGAAGAACGAAAGCAGAGTCAGAAGTGGAGTCTTCATGCAGATGACGGAGTGGCGGTGGAATGTACTCCACGTACCTAGGTTGAAACTCTTTCAAATCCGGCAACGTCGTTGCACCTCCTTTGCGCTCAGTTCGCCTTGTCGCCTGTCGAGTCCGGATTGCTCGGTGCATCATGTCGCGGTAATCATTGCTGCAAGTCGGCTTTGATCTTGGCAGCCCTCGCGCCGCCAGCGTAGCGTCAGCGCTCGGTGGGCGAAAATATTATGGCTTGGGCAGGTCCTTGAGCCACGCCAGCAGCAGTTCCGGCCACTGTGCGGGCGGAAAGCCGTTTTTCACGCGCTGCGGAATCAGATTGCCCACGCCATGCGAGCCAACGTCAAAAATCTCCATGCGCACCGGCACACCGAGCTTCTCCAGATCCACCTTGATGGCCTTCGGCATCTCAATCGGCGCACCCCCGTTGATGCCATCATTCGTGGCATGCACGAGAAACACCGGCGGCGTGTCTTTCCGAAACACAAACGGCGACTCTTTCTGCCGCCAGTGCCACGTCGCGAGACCGACTGCGAAATCGGGGCGGCTGCTCTCGTGCTCGACAGGGTCGGAGGACTGCGCATCACCGCGATCAAAGTTTGCCGCGAGGTTCATGCTCAGATTTCCACCGGCTGAATATCCGGCGATGCCGATCTGCTGCGGATCAATGCCCCACTCCGCCTCACGATGCCTCACCAGTCGTACCGCTCGCTTCGCATCGAGAAGTGTCAGCGCCTGAATGCCGGCATTATCCAGCTTATGCGGCGGGCGCAGCCGATACTTCAGTCCGATGATGGCGACCCCCTTCGGATTGAAAACAGCGGCGGCGTACTCGACATGCGTTTTCCAGTCCAGCGCACCATAGCCACCGCCCGCGCAAACGATGATCGCCATGCCCGTGCTTTTGTCCGCGGGTGGCAGGAAGCGCGTGATCGTGGGCACGGTGACATTTCGTATCGTGCCGCGTTCTTCATGAGCTTCAGCAGGTGCGTTCTCAAGAAACTGCGGCGGCTTGTCCGGCCAAAGCGGAATGGATTCAGCAGCGCAGAGAGCGACGGCTGAAAAGAGCAATAAGGAGCACAGCAGTTTCATGAGCAGTCCCCTCAAACGTTGGCGCGGCCGAGTCTTTCGTGAAATAAATGCCGGGCGGCCACCTCTCACGGGCATGAAGCCCGCCTTTCAAGTATGACCCGGCGGTGATTTCACTGTCCCAGTTGATCGCCGCAGCGGAGAAGGTGGAGTGCGCAAATGCCGTCTCTGTACCTGCGGCGGACCTGCCCACGGCAAAGACCACGCGGCTCAAGGTCGGCACCATCTCCGGCTACCGCACGGCACCAGCCAGCGATCAGAAAAAGCAGATCAGCGGCACATCGGCGGAGAAGCTGACGCTCTCGCCAGCCCAAGCCATGAAAGTGAATGCATGGGTCCGCACGGATATGCGGAAGGCCCGCAGCTTCCTAACTAAATCGCAGCAGGCACGGTTCAAGACTGGGGATTGACGATGAGGCTTGCCATCGGCGGCGCCTCATACTCCCCCGTGTTTTCATAGCCGGGCAGCTCCTTGCCGCCATGCCGTTCTTCGCGTACTTCCACCCCCGCCCCGTAAGCCATGCGCAGTATTTTGAGATCCTGAATTTTGTCCTCCGCCCGCACTCCGACCTTCGTGTGGTACATCGCGCAATCCTCCACCCTCACCCGCGCATCTCCGCGCCCGCCAGGACCACGTGCACGGATGGCCACCTCATTATCATCAAACACACAGTGCGAGATCACCGCGTCGATGTGCTCCTTTAAATTCAGCGCGGCGCGTGTCGAAATCTGGCTGGGCTGGTTCCACCCATGCATGTAGCACTGGCGGATGATGAGCTTGCAGCGCTCGCCATCGGGAGGGGTTTTGGAGTCGAAGGCATTCTCCCCAGGACTCTGCCCCGCTTTAAATCCGGGCACGTCCTCTGCCAGTGAACCTGTCCACAGATGACACTTTTCAATCGTCAGGCTGCCGCGTGCTCGACGGTCCGGATCAAACTGAATGCAGTCGCCCGAAACGTGGGAGATGGCGCAGTTGCGGATCGTGACATCACCCCAGCGTCCGGTGATTCCATGGGCATCGTTCTGCTCCTCGAAGGTGCCGTTTAAGAGATGATGAATGCGGCAGTTCTCGATGATGACGCGCGTGCCAAACACACCCACGCCATTCCCCTTCCCATTGAAGATCTCGCAGTTGCGCAATGTGACATCGTCTGCGCTGATTTTCACGATGTTGCCACCCTGGCCCTGCGCATCGACACGGAAGTTTTCATACACACCGGGCTTCGTGATCTCCAGCCGGTGCACCAGCTTCGCGTCCGCCGGAGCGTCCACCGGACCCGGTGCCCCTGCCAGCTCAGCTGCGTGCAGTGGAGTCAGCAAACTGAGGATGCCCCCAAGGAGGACGGATGTTTGTTTCATCCATCCAGAACGTTGCAAGGGCAGGCCAGCTTCCAAAGCTTACCAAGGAATGACCGTGAGGTCTTTGACGAATTTTCCACGCAGGTCATGCGGTGATTCGAGCGCCAGCCAGGTCAGCGTTTCAGCGCCTTCATCGGGAGTACGGGGCGCATCGCTGCCGCCCATTTCTGTTCGGCACCAGCCAGGGCACATGCTGTTGATGATGACGTCAGGCAATGCGGCGGTGAGCTGCTGGGTGAGCATGTTCAGCGCGGTCTTGCTGATGCAATACGCCGGCGCCCAGGCCTGCGGCTCTCCATCAAGCTGGCCTGCGCCACTGGAGACATTGACAATGCGCGGCGCACTGGATTTGGCGAGCAGCGGCGCAAACGCCTGGCAGACCCGCAGCGTACCGACCACATTCGTGTTCAGCGTCTCCAGCAGCACCTCGGGCTTGAGTTCCAGCAGGCTCTGATAGTGGTCCAGAAGGATGGCGGAGTTGTTGGCCAGCACATCGAGCCGCCCAAACTGCCCCTCGATCTGCTTCACCGCAGCTTCCACACTCGTCTGATCCGTGATGTCGAGCGCCACACTGCTCACGTGGTCGCCGAGTTGAGCCGCAGCTGCGGCGGCACGGCTGCCGTCACGGCTGGCGATGATGACCTGCGCGCCACGAGTGGCGAGTTGTGTGGCGGCAGCGAAACCAATGCCACGCGTGGCTCCGGTGATGAGGATGACTGGGTGCATGGAAAGGATGGAGGGTACGGATGTTAGATCCGCTCCCAGCGCAATTTACGCTCCTCCTCGCGAATCGGTTGATCATTGATGCTGGCATAGCGTTTGGCCATGTAGCCGTCCGCATCAAACTCCCAGTTCTCATTGCCATGGCTGCGCCACCACTGGCCGGCGGCGTCATGCCATTCGTATTCAAAGCGCACCGCGATGCGATTTCCCGTGAAAGCCCAGAGCGTTTTCTTGAGGCGGTAGTCCTGCTCCCTGATCCACTTCTTTTTCAGGAACTCCACGACTTCGGTGCGGCCATTGAGAAAGACATCACGATTGCGCCATTCGGTGTCGGGCGTGTAGGCCAGTGAGACGCGCTCGGGATCGCGGCTGTTCCAGGCGTCTTCAGCCATCTGGACTTTTTGGATCGCTGTTTCTTCAGTGAAGGGTGGCAGGGGTGGGCGTGGGTTCATGGTGTGTGGAGTTTGAGTTGGGATTCGAGTTCGGCAATGCGGGCCTTCAGCGGTGACACAGCGTCTTGTACCTCCGCTGCGGTGAAGCGCGGTGTGATGAATTTAGGGCAGTTCCAGTCGTAGGATAAAACTTCGATGACAAAGATGCGCTCGACCTTGGCTGCATGCCCGCCGGGCGGGGCGATCTTGGCCACGAGATCGGGATGATCGCGCGCATCCAGCACTTTGGCGTGACCGAGAATCTTCAAACGCTCACGGGCCGGGTAGTCCATGAGAAAGAGACTGACGCGATCATTCTTTGCGAGGCTGCCGACGCTGATCATCTGGCGATTGCCACCATGGTCAGCGAACATGAGTTCATTCGGTCCGGTGACTCGAAGGAACCCCTTCGTCCCTCCGCGATGCTGCAGATACGGCCAGCCATTTTCGGTGATGGTGGCCATGTAAAAAGAGTCCCGCTGGGAGATGAACGCCGCTTCTCCTGTGGTGAGTGCATCACGCTCCGGGGTGGAGTCAAAGGCGGGATAAGTCCGCCCATAATAGTGTCGCTCCGCCTCGAACACGGCAGGCGTGAGCACGGTATGCATGAATCGGTCGGCCATAATCGAGGAGGAGTGGAGGTTGCTGATAAAAAGTGTTTGTCGGGTGATTGTATCAGAACACGAGTGTCTGCCAGCCTTCAGCCAGATAACGGCGGATGCTTGCCACCCCGGGCGTGCCGGCCAGTGCATGGTCTTTGATTTCAGGCAGACCGCAGGCTTCGACTTCCTTTGTCGCGCCAAAGACAGCGGCGCAGCCACAGGAGGCACCGGTGATGACTGGACGCACGGCATCGTACAGGCCATGCGCCGGATGCGTGGGCTTCGCGAGTCTGGCGGGCCAGCGGGTGCCGGTGCCGGCGAACACGACATTGACTTCGTCGTTCTTCGCCTGGGCTTCCGCTGCGAGAGCGAGGGCATTGAAGACGCGGCCGAGGGCTTCTTCGCCGTTTTGTGGATCTGAGGTGATGATGATTGCGATTTTCATGGGAGGGTGAGTTAGGGTTGATGAGCTCTCTTCGGAGCAAGTGGACACTGCGCCATCCGTGGGATGGCGGGTAATGCCTCTTGGCAGTTGCCGTTATGCCGGATGCGCATACCCTCGGCGGCATGATGGAACGCATCCGAGCCCTGCTCACCGTGATCGAAGAAGGCAGCGTCAACCGCGCTGCAGTGCGGCTGCGCATCACCCAGCCTGCGCTGAGCCGGCAGATGCAGGCTTTGGAAAACGAACTCGGCGGCAAGCTGCTGGAGCGCGAGAGCAGCGGTGTCAAACCCACGGGTCTCGGCCATGCCCTGGTGAAGTCCATGCGCCCACTGGTCGGTAGCTATGACGCAGCATTGGCGGAACTTCGCCGTCAGGCACGTGGCGAGCGCTCCGAACTTCGCGTGGGCTACCTGTTTTCCGCTGCCCAGAGCATGCTCACTCCGGCTCTGGCAAAGCTGCGCAAATCACAGCCGGAGGTGAAGCTCAAACTTCACGACATGTCTCCGCGCGAGCAGCTCGACGGCCTGCGTGCCGGAGAGCTCGATCTCGCGCTCATCGGCCAGGAGGGTGTGACCGCAGCGAGTGAATTTCACAGCACCAAACTCTGCTCACTCCATGTCTGCGTAGCAGTGGCCGATGACGATCCAATCGCGGCGCAAAAAAACATAGCGCTCAAAGAGTTGAAGGGGCGTGACTTTATCGGCGTGGATGAAGACCAGGTGCCGGGTCGCAATCGCTGGGCGACTGCCCTGTGCAAGTCAGCCGGGTTCAAGCCGCGTTTCGCCGTCGTGGTGGACGGCATCAGCAACGTGCTCTCCCAAGTCGTCTCCGAGTCGGCCGTGACTCTGCTGCCCGGCTACTTTGAAAAATTGCAGCATCCCGGCGTGACCTTTGTGCCCGTCAGCGATGAAAAAGCCCGCTGGGACTTCATCGTGCTCTGGCAAAAAGGCCGCGCCTCTGCCGCCACGCGTGCCTTGGTCGATGCCCTGAAGCAGGTCGCAGTGACACTGCGCTGATCAATGGAGCGAAAGGCCATGCTGCTGCCAGAACGACTGCAGCGCCGCTTGCGAGCCATTGAATACATTGCGCTCCACCGGCCGGTCGAGATTGCCGAAGTAGAGGCTGTTGCGGTGCGCCCCGTGATTGTAAACTTTCGGCTGTGAGCGGCCATGCGCCCAGTCCACGCCACCATACTGCCACAGCGTCCAGTCAGACCACACTTGGTATTGATGGACCAGTCCGCGCGGATTTCCCGGCGCTGGGTACACCGGCCCCGCACCGCTGTCATGCGCATACAGCGCCAGCCAGTAGGGCATGCGCCGCAGCTTGGCCTTCGTGGCCGGATCCGCGCTGCTGAGGAGCTGCTTCAAATGCGTGCTGTTTTCCAGATACGCCACAGGGACAACGCCTGTGCGCGATTCCACGCGGTCAATGAAGCGCAGGATGTCTGAGAGCCGCGAGTTCGCATCAAAGTCCGCGCACAGCAGCAGTGCTGGCGCATTCCAAGCCCGGCCACGAGCCAGCGACTGTGCGCGTGAGCAGAATTGATCCGCCTGCGCCACCGCATCCACGTGATTTTGTAGACGGTAGTAAACACCCGGCAGCATCCCCGCACGATCCGCTGCCGCGAGGAAGTTCCCGCACTTCTCATCCAGATTCCCCCCCTTGCCCGCCCGCGCGATCAAGCCACTCGCCCCGTTCGCTCGCAGCGCAGACACATCATGCTCCGAGTACCCCTGCCCCGTGCGCTGCTTCTCCTTCGGATCATAAGCCGAGACATTGATGATCTGCGGCATGCCCCAGGATGATGCCTGCGGCGGACTCCCCGGGGTGCCGCCAGATTGGGGCGTGGTACATTGAACAAAGACAAGAGCAAGCGGCAGTAGAAGGAGGTGTTTCATTGGAGAATGATTCACTTCGTAGGCGCATGCGCAAGGGGGCGTTTTCTGTGACACAATCTATTCTAAACCCATGTCCTGAACGAAGCGCTTGTCCTCGCTGTACTCTTCTTCAGTAAAACCGGTTTGATAAAGGGTGATGTTCCTCACGATCATGGCGATGTCCTCCCGGGTGAGAGCCTGACGCTCTTCAGCCGTTAGAATCTGCCGCCTATTGCAAGCCAGCCAATCGACCAGATCTCCGAGCGTTTGCAGTCGGACGGGGAAATCCGCGCTGAGCCCTAGCCAGCGCAGGTGCGGCCACTCCTTCGCATGAAGCTGTTGTCTGAGCTCCCTCCAATGGTGCCGTCGCAAACGGCGATCAGCAAACACAGCATCGAGTCTTAGATCCATGGTGACCGTTTTGTCAGCAATGCCTGAGGCCTGCATGGCGCACACCAGTTCCGTGCAAAGAGACGCATGTTTTTTCGGTGTTACGACGGCAGGACCCTCCACTTTTGTGCCCAGTGTGGCGACGATGAAGTTGATCACGTTGCGAGGCGTGCACATCTTTTCAGCCTCCTGATTCGGGATCGAGATTTGAAAAGTTTCCTCAAACGATAAAACAAGTTCAACGCTGTCGAGACCCATGACGTGCTTTGAACTTAGAATCGTGGTGAAGCAAGCAGTACATTTAAAACTCCGTCCGCGTCACTTTGCCACCATCCGCAGAATGAAGCTCAATCCAGTCGATCTCGACAGGCTGCTCCTGCATCGGCAGATAAAGACGCACGATGCCAAGCGGACCCGTGGTGGGCAGTTGCACGGTGATCTCCTGCCAGTCGTCGCCTTTCAGTGTGAACACCACGCGCTGCGCTTTGCCGCCACTGGGCACCCAGTCGAAGTGGGAGGTGCCGGGTTTGGCCTTGATGCGGAAGGTGGCGGTGCTCGGTCCGCTATGCTTGCCGGCGGAAAAACCGAGGAAGCATTCAAAGCCGATGTTCGTGACACGCAGGATGCCGTCCTTCACCGTGGCCTTGCACTCGCGTGCCTTCCAGCCCTGCAAGGCTGGATTGTCATCGTCTTTGGCCTTTGCTTTCGTCTTGGCCTTGGGCTGCTGCTTGCCTTCCAGCTCCGGGTGGTACTGCTTCGGATCAAAAGCCGGATTCGCCACCGGCACGACAGCATGGGTGTCCTTGAGGAATGTTTCAATGAGCGCGTCCAGTTCAGCCACAAGCTCAGGCTTCTGCGCCGCGAGGTTGGTTTTCTCACCGGGATCGTCCTTCAAATTGAACAGCAGGTAACGATGCGCGCCCTTCTCACCGCCATGAAAAATGCGGATGAGCTTCCAGTCGCCGCGATGCACGGACACAGCAGGCGGCAGCCAGTCGGGCACGACCGTATAGTGCGGGAAGTACTGGAAGATGGCCTTGCCGGGCAGATCTCCGCCTTTAAGCGCGGGCAGAATGCTGCTGCCGTCAAAGTGCTGCTCCGGCGCGGGCTTGATCTTCAGGCCTTCGAGCAATGTAGGATAAAAATCTTCGCTCTGCACCAGCGCTTGGCTGCGGGTGTCTGCGGTGGTGATGCCGGGCCAGACGATACTCCCAGGCACACGAGTGCCCCCTTCAAACATGCTGGCCTTGCCACCGCGCAACGGCGCGTTGCTGGTGGGAGTGGTGTCATCCACATTGTTATACATGTTGCCGCCGTTGTCGGAGGTGAAAATGATGACCGTATTGTCCGCGAGCTTGAGCCGGTCGAGCGTGTCCAGCAGCGTGCCGATGGCGTCGTCCATGCTCTCAACCATCGCCGCATAGGTCGGGCTGCGCTGCGGATCAGCCGGATTCACGCGGGCGCGATGCTTATCGATGAGTGCCTGCTTTGCATCAAACGGCGCATGCACGCTGAACATCCAGTAGTTCAGATAGAACGGCTCATCCCGGTGCTTCTCCATAAAGGCCACGGCCTCCTTCGCCATGCGATCCTCGATGTGTTGATCCGGTACATCTGGGTCCGCATCAAAGTCAGCAAACTTCCACGGCGCGATGTAGCTGCCCGCCGGACCCGGGCCCGGATGATGCGGCACATCGACATCAAAACCCTGTTGCAAAGGCGAAAAGGGCGCCGGGCCGAGGTGCCATTTGCCAAAATGCCCCGTGGCATAGCCTGCCTCGTGCAGCGTCTCCGCCAGCGTGCGGTATTCAGTCTTCAGCCGCGTCGGTGGCGTGGGTTGAATCGCCTTCTGATTTGGCGCGGCCCTCTTGGGCAGGGTCGTCTCCAGCACCACCTGCGGCATGTGGCAGTTGGGAATGGTGATGCCCGTGCGCGCTGGACTCAGTCCGGTGAGAATCGCCGAACGTGTGGGCGAGCACAGCGGGCTCGCCGAATAGGCGCGCGTGAAAGTCACGCCGCGCTTTGCCAACCGCTCGATATTCGGTGTCTTATAAAACTTCGTCGTGCCATAGAGCGTCGTGTCACTCCACCCGAGATCGTCGGCAAGGATGAACAGCACGTTCGGCTTCGTCACCGCGAAGAGTGGTGAACTAAGTGCGCATAGGCAGAGTAACAGTCTTTTCATCGTGAAGCAGATTTGAAATCGAGCGTGCGGAACTGAGCAGGGCCGGGTGGCAGATGTACACGCAAATGAATGACGCGGCCTTTGGCGGGGATTGGTACTGCATGCGTCTGCCAGTCGTCACTGCCCTTCACTTCAAAAGGGACGCGGTTCGCGGGGAGAAAATCTTTGTCCCCATCCACGCGCCAGGCAATGGCTCCTTGACCGGACGCAGCTGTTTTAAACGTCAATGTCGCAGTGGCGGGACCTGCGAGCTTGAGCTGGCTGCGCGTGATGAACATGCCTTTGCCGCCTTTGTCCGGTGTGAGCACGAGAACTCCCTCTTTCTCAATCAAGCTGCCGCCACGGGCGAGCCATCCGTGGGTCGGCTCGGCTTCGTGCTTTGGCGCGGTTTTACCATCGAGATAGTAATCGAAGTACTCATTCCAAACGGGTGCCATCGGTCCAAGCGCAAGGCCGGGCGGATTGAGCTCCGCGCACCAGGCCGTGAGCTTGGTGCGGAGGCGCGCTGCAACGTCCGGATGCTGCGAGGCGAGGTTGTGCTTCTCCTCCAGATCCGTGTCTAGATCGTAGAGGTACTCGCGCTCACCACCGCGCAGCAGTTTCCAGTTTCCCTCGCGAATAGCGCTCTGTGCCATCCAGCGCCACATCAGCGCTTCGTGCGGCGGCGTGCTGAGGCTGCCTTTGAGATAAGGCACAAGGTTCACTCCATCGAGGTCGCCGGGCTTCACGGAAAGATCCGCCACCGCAGCCGCCGAGGCGGCGACATCCAGCGCGCTGACGGGGTGCTCATACGACTGCCCTGCGGGGATGGTGCCCGGCCACGCGATGAGAAACGGTACATGCATGCCGCCTTCGGACAGCATGCCTTTTTCGCCATTGAGCGGTGTGTTCAGGCTGCCATCCCATCCACCCGCATCGCCATTCAGCGGTGAGTCGGTCTTGTGGATCTTCAGAGGTGCGCCGTTGTCGCCGATGAAAAAGAGCAGCGTCTTCTCGCTGAGGCCATTATTCTTCAGCGTGCTCGTGATCAGCCCTACGCCATCATCCACCGCAGCCAGCATGCCCAGCGCAGCGCGGCGTCGCTCGGGCATCGCGCCGGGAAAGCGGTCCTTGTACGACTGCGGCGCATCCAGCGGTGTGTGCGGAGCGCGGAAGGCGATGTAGAGAAAGAATGGCTGCTCCTTGTAGCGCTCGATGATCGATGACGCTGCTTTCGCGCAGCCATCGATATGATACATCTCCGGCCGCATCTCATTCATAGGCTGGTCCTTCCCTTCAACCGTGATGTTGGCGGTAAATTTCTGCTGGCCATGCTGCGCAAAGGAATGGGTGAAACCGTGCGTCGGGATCTCCGCCATGGGCCCGAGGTGCCATTTGCCAAACTGTGCCGTCACATACCCTGAACGCTGCAGGCGTGTGGCGATGGTGATTTCCTTATTGAAGCCCTCCAGAGTGGAGTTGTTGCTGTCCAGATTGAAGCGTCCCTGGAACTTCCCCGTTATCAATCCACCACGCGAAGGCACGCACTGCGGTGCGCTGCTGTAGCCATGTTTCGCGATGACTCCGCTACGGGCCAGCGCATCGAGATGCGGCGTTTTCACATCCGGCTCCACGCCATGAATGCCGAGATCAGCAAAACCGTGATCATCCGTGTAGATGACGATGATGTTGGGTTTGTCGGTGGCGTTGGCTGAGACAACGAGACTGCCGAAGTATAAACAACAGACGAGGAGGCGCTTCATGGGCGATTTTTCTTCTTTGTCGGCATCAATGCATTGGCTTCGTGGTCCACATGGCCGGGCACCACCGCGTCTTTGAGAAACTTCGCCAGCCGGGTGCGCATTGTAGCGGTGCGTTCGGGTTCTTTGTCGGCGAGGTTTTCTTTCTCACCGATGTCATTGGCGAGATTGTAGAGTGCGAGAGTTTCGCCGGACTCAGCGGCCTTCGCCCTGCCCTTTTTGCCTTTTCCTTTGCCCGCACCCTTGGGGCCTTCTTCGCTGTCGGTATGTCCACCGTTCATGACGAGCTTCCAGTCACCCATGCGCACAGCCGCGACGGTGGGGGATTGCACACTCAAGATGGCGTCATGCGGACAAGGCGCACCTTGCGTGAGCATGGGCCAGACGTCCTTGCCATCCAGCGGCGTCTTCTGTTCCAGCGATCCTCCGGCGAGTTTCACCAGTGTGGGATACCAATCCACCGTGTGCATGGGTTCTTTGATGCGCTTGGCTGCGGGGATGTGGCCCGGCCAGTTGGCAAAAGCGCAGCCGCGCACCCCGCCTTCGTAGATGCTGCCCTTGAAGCCGCGCAAGGGTGTGTTGTCACCGGGAGGCGGGCCGCCGTTGTCGCTGGAGAAGATGATGAGCGTATTCTCACGCTGACCGCTTTTTTCCAGCGCAGTCACGATCTGCCCGATGGCCTCGTCCACCGCCGCCAGCATGCCTGCGAGCTTCTGCCGGTTGCCCTTCAGCGTGCCGTAGGGCTTGAGGTAGTCATCCGGCACCTGGAAGGGTCCATGCACTCCATTAAATGGCACGTAAAGAAAGAGAGGTTTGGTTTTGTCCTTTTCCGTGATGATGCGGCAGGCTTCATGCGCGAGGAGATGCGTGGTATAGCCTTCCTCCTTGATTTGTTTGCCGTCGCGATACCAGTCGAGTTCGTCGCCGCGCAGATGCGTGAAGTAGTCCAGCATGCCAAAGTAGTGGCCGTAATGGTGATCAAAGCCACGTGCGGTGGGCAGGTAGGCGGGCTCATACTCGCCCAGGTGCCATTTGCCGGTGATCGCCGTGGCGTAGCCCGCATCATGCAGCGCATTGGCCAGCGTGCGCTCGGTGAGCGGCAGCCCCCACGTCGCATGCGGGCGCACGATCGTGTACACTCCCGTGTGGGTGGCGTAGCGTCCGGTCATCAGCGTCGCGCGAGTGGGCGAGCAAACTGGCTGCACATACAGCGATTCCAGCACCGTGCCTTCGTCCGCCAGTTTGTCGATGCTGGGTGTGTGGATCTCCTTGCCGCCATTAAAGCCGCAGTCCGCATAACCGAGATCATCGATGAGCAGGAAGACAATGTTGGGCTGCTTGTCAGCAGCGAATGACGAAACTAAAAGAACGAATGACGAAACGAGAGCAGCGATGATTTTCATGGGAGGGCAGGTCGAAGTTCGAGAATTTTGAGGCGTCATTATTTGTTTTGGCCTTTGGCTTTCTTCTTTTTGCCAGCGCCGGGATCAACCATGGTGACGGGTTCGCCAATCATCAGCGGCTTGCCAAAGACAGTCTGCTTGTCCCCCTGTTGCTGCATCCAGACGTCCAGGTCGGCGCGCATCTGCCGCAGGCGGCCTGCCTGGGCGTGATCGTCCGCGAGATTGTGCAGTTCAGAGGGATCGCTCTTGAGGTCGTAGAGTTCTTCTGCTGGACGCACGGCATACCGTTTCACCACAGCGGCAGCGGCGGGGCTGGTTTCAGCCGCAGTGAGCCAGCTCTGCCAGTAGTTGAGCCCACTTGTCACCTTGCTTGAGCGCGAAATATGGGATTGATGCTGAAACTCAGGATGCAGATTGCGGATATACTTCCAGTCACGCGTGCGGACACTGCGGATGGGATAGACATTGAAATAACCATCGCCACTGTGCGTGGTGAAAATGCGGTCCCGATGCGTCTTGGCCGTGCCGCGCAGCACACCGGCGAAAGACTTGCCGTCGATGCCCTCAGGCACCCTGCCGCCGCCGAGTTCGATGAAGGTGGGCAGCAGGTCCGGCCAGGAAATCATGGCGTCGCTGGTGGAAGCTGGTTTCAGATGTCCCGGCCACGTCGCAATGAACGGGATGCGGATGCCCGCATCATAGAGATTCCATTTCCCAAACGGCCACTGCGCGCCGTGATCGGCGGTGTAGATGAAGAGCGTATCTCCCGGCACCTTGTCCCTGGCCAGCGCACGCAGCTCACCGAGCAGCGTGTCCGCACGCGTGATGTCCGAGCAGTAGCGCGTCCGCTGCTCTCGCGTCTCCGCCGTGTCCACATGCGTGGGCGGAAGTTGGAGTGCCGCTGCGTCATAGCCTGCATTTTCACCCCACGGCACATGCGGATGACGAGTGCCGAAGAACAGGCACAGCGGCTTGGTTGCATCGCGATTGGCGAGGAACTTGGCGACTTCGACCGTGTCGCTGTCACCGATCTGATTGCCGCCCAGCACATCAAAGCCATGGTCCTTGCCGTAGTTTCCGTGCGCCACCTTGCCAAACGCCGCGACTTCATACCCTAGAGCGTGCAGCGCGGGCGGCAGCGAAGGCACCCCAGGATTCTTCGCCTTGTGGTTTGGTTCCGCACCATTGCGCGCCGGCCACAGGCCCGTGCACAGCGCCGTGCGGCTTGGGCCACAGGCAGGCGTGGCGACAAAGGCATGCGTGAACTTCATGCCCTCTGCAGCAAGCCGCGCTATGTTCGGCGTTCGGATATCCGTGGCCCCATAAGGCTCCGAATCCAGCATGCTGTGATCATCTGAGATGAACACGACGATGTTGGGCAGAGGCGTGGTTTTCTCGGTGGCGGACAGAGGCAGGCTCAGGAAAATAGCAGCTAGGAGCACGCATGGCTGGATGGACATTCGCCTTTAACGAGCGGTCCTGCCGCAACATCTCACGAAATGCTGAGTCGAATTTAGCCTCGAAGCGTCTCACGAAGCAAAACAAGGACGCCTGCAGTGATGCGGGCACTCTTGCCCGCAATCGAGTGTTCCAGGACATTCGTTGCGGGCAAAGACCGAAGCGAAGATGGCCAGCCGCAGACGGCCCGAAGGGCATGCGAAGGCATTACCCACATTACTTACTCAAAATGCCATTCACGCTTGTCATTTCCAGTGTAGCCTTTTAGGTTTTTGACGCCATGAATCCGAAACCACCCACCACCACCAAGCAGTCCGCCGAATACGCCATTTACAAACCCAACGGTCGCGGCACCGGCGGTGTGATTCGTTTCGAATTCAACCGCGCCAAAGGCGCTGTCTTCGTGGATGCGGCTTCGCAAAGCGGGGAGAAGCAGTTCGACTGGGAGCAGAAGATCACCATGAAATGGGGCCTCTCGGATCTCGGTGCGGTGCTGGCGACGCTGCAAAGCCGCCAGGAGCAGGCCAAGCTCTTCCACCAGTCTGAAAAAGCCAACAGCGCCTTCGAGCTCACCTTCCGTGATGATCCACAGAAGGCACCGTACTTCATGAGCATGTCACGCCAGGATGCAGCGTCGAAAACCGTGAAGAAGGTCATGATTCCTGTCACGCATGCCGAAGCGGTGATTCTCGAAACCGCTTTACGGGCTGCGATCACACGGCTGATCGGCTGGTGAGAATTTTTTCGTAGGTTGGGTGTGTTTGGCGCGCTGCACGTGTTCAACATCTGGAGACGTCTTCGCCGAACCGCCCGACTTTGGGAGGGTGCGAGTTATGGGACGTCTTCACACGCTGACAGACGGGCGGGCTGTCGCCACACCCAGCCCACGTTCACGTAAGCGCATCAAACTTCACCGTCAGCGAATCATATCCCAGCGTGCGGTCAAACTTCGCCTCGTGCTCCACGCGTTCCTCGGCTTTGAGAATCGTGATGCTCTTCACCCGCTCACAACACAGCCGCAGCAGTGTGCGCAGGATAAGCCGTGCGTGCGGAGCGCCGAGGCAGAGATGCGTGCCGAAGCCGAAGGAGAGATGAGGGTTCGGTTTGCGGTCCAGGCGGACTTCCTCGGGCTGAGGAAAGGCAGTGGCATCGAAATTGGCTGAGGCCCACGCGAGGGAGATGCGCTCACCGGCTTTGACGGTGGTGGCATGGACATCCGTATCTGCCGGGCAGACACGGCCGATGTGCGTGAGCGGCATGAAGACGCGGAAAAATTCCTCGCTGGCCAGAGTGATGCGCTTGGGGTCTGCGCGCAGAAACTCCAGCGCCTCAGGATGCTCCGCCAGATAACCCAGCGCGCAGGAGATCGTGTGGATGATCGTGTCACGCCCACCGGCGAAAGCGAGATTGGCAAAGCCCATCATTTCTTCGCGCGTCAGCTTGCGCCCGCGATACTCCGCCTGCGTGAGAGAGCTGAAAAAATCTGCGCCGGGATTCGCCTCGGCGCGGTCGAATTGCGCGTGGAGGTAGTCTTCCAGCACGTTGCCCGTTTTGAACTCGCCGCCAGTGACTTTGAACACATGAATGCCCCAGCCGATCCAGGTTTCGCCTTCGGACGCAGGCACGTTGAGCAGGTAGGTCAGCGCCCGTGACTGCACGGGCAGCGCGAACTCATTCACGATCTCGATGGAATCGCTGTTCAGTGCCTGTGTGAGCATGCCATCGAGCAGCGCCTCGACCTGCGCGATCATCGCCGGGTCTTTGGCACGCTGGAAGAATGGCTCGACGATGGCGCGGTACTCGGTGTGCTCAGGCGGATTCGTCTCGATGGGAAGCTGGCGCATCGTGCGCACGGCTTCCTCCGAAGGAATCGGCACGCGAAAGGGTGCGTCCGAGCTGAAGGTCTGCCAGTCCTTGGCCGCCTTCCGCACGTCCTCATGACGGAGGATCATGGTGATGTCTTCACCGTGAAACGGACACTTCAGCACGCCAGAGGCGCTGCGAACTTCGCGGAAGGGGTCGGAGAAAGCGGGCATATGTGGGGGATGATGAATGCAGAGTCATCAACGCTGAACGCAGTACGCTTTCAGCGCAATGTTTGCTCTTTGTAGAATGATGCCTGCGGCCTGTGCTAAGGCCGTTTGCTTACTTCTTCTTTGCCTTGCCTGCCTTCGGCGGCGCGGTGGGGTCTTCGTTGGGACTGCCATGCCACAGCGGCGGCACGTTTGTGGCATTCCACTCATCCCAGGCTTTGGCCAGCTTGGCAACAAGCTCGGGCTTCGCAGCGGCGAGATTGTTTTCTTCGCCAATGTCAGTGCTCAAATCATAGAGCTGCCAGCCAGACTGTGTTTTGGCCTCCATGTCGCGCACATCCACAAGCTTCCAGTTCCCTTGCCGGATGGCTTTCTGCGGACCGAAACGCCATGCTAGAGTGTCATGCGGTGGGGTGGCAATTTCACCCTTGAGATACGGCAGGAGGTTCACGCCCTCGACGCCCTCGGGTTGCTTCGCGCCGGTGACAGCGCAGGCCGTGGGCAGGATGTCCATGGCGCTCACTGGCTGATCGTAGGTGGTGCCTGCAGCCAGCTTCCCGGGCCAGCTCACGAAGAACGGCACGCGAATGCCGCCTTCGAGTGTCTGGCCTTTGTCGCCGCGCAGGGGTGTGTTGAGACCCGTGTTGTAGGCAAAGAAAGGTTTCCTGCCGGAGCCGCCATTGTCGCCGAAGAAGAACACGAGGGTGTTCGGGTACTTGGCCTTCAGTTCGGTGGTGATGCGACCTACGTCATCGTCCAGCCCCAGCAGCAGCGAGAGGTAGCCGCGACGATCTGGATCGGTGACGTCGGCAGGAATGCGGTCCTTGAGCTTGTCGGCAATCTCCAGCGGCGTGTGGACGGCGTTGTAGGCAAGGTAGATGAACCAAGGCTTGGCCGTTTTGCGGCTCATGAAGTCGAGCGCCTCATCGGTGAACAGGTCGGTCGTGTAGCCGTCGATGTGCTGCAGTTCGCGGCCACGGTAGATCATGTTGTGCGAATGCGCCGAGCCGAATTCGGGGTCCGCATCCTTGTGAAGCAGGAAGTTGTGCCCGCCCACGAGAAAGCCGGTGAACTCGTCGAATCCACGTGATAGCGGATGATGCGCGGCATTGAAGCCCAGATGCCATTTGCCGTAGAGCGCCGTCGCGTAGCCCGCATCGTGCATCACATTGGCAATCGTGCGCTGATCCAGCGGCAGCCCGAGCGTGGCTTCATCACCGACATGCGGATTGAACTCGTGCCCGAACCGCGTCTGAGCTTTGCCCGTGAGAAATCCCGCCCGCGAAGGGCTGCAGTACGGCGCGGTGACATAGCCATTGGTGCAGCGCACGCCACTAGCCGCGAGGGCGTCGATATTCGGCGTTGGCACCGCCTTGCCGCCCTGCACGCCGATGTCCGCGTAACCAAGATCGTCCGCGATGATGACGAGGATGTTGGGTTGGGGGGCCGCCGAGATCGAGGAGCAAACAGCGAGGAGAAGCAGGGCGTGGCGTTTCATGGGCGAAATATAACGAAGGAGAGAGGGAGTTCTGACAGAGGAGAGTTTTGATGACGCCGAGGAAAACAATCACGCCCAATGGATTCCCTGGATAGGAATGGAACAAAATGTGAGAGGCGATGAAAGGCCATCAATCCACCGATGGAAGTTTTGCAAGGTAATCCGACAAATCCTGACCGGTGTCGGCTGCACCGATGCCTTGAAGGTAACTTCGCACCGACGAGCGGAACCTATTTTGCAGAAAACCTAGCCACTTCTTTTTACGCTCAAGCAATACAAAGAACCATATGCGGTCGGGTTTTGTACTCTGCCGAGGTTGCACATCGACGATTTGGAGAACGATTTGGAGTCTGCCTTTGTCAAAGGAGTAAGTGCTTGGTGTGGGATCGTCTGGACCTACTGGACCCTGACAGTTTCTAATCCGAATGCGTGGATGCCCTGGTATATGGTCAGGCAGTGATCTGAGCACTGGCTCTGGAATGAAATAGACGTTTAGCATGGCGGCGTGAGAGAAAGTCTGGCACGCCACCATTCTAGCAACTGTCGATTCAGCTCACTTCGCAAACATCGCATTCGTCTTGTCTCCGCCGCTCAGCACGTAAGCCATGAGATCAAGGATCTCGTCCTTCTTCAGCATGGCGAGGAGCATCGGCGGCATCGGGGAAACGGTGCTGAGTTCGATGCTCTTCACTTCCTTGCGGTCCACGTTCACGCGCTGGTTCGGATCGGTGAGGTCGGTGTTGAGGGTGACGCCGTCGCCGCTGAGGTTCACGACAACGCCGCTCATCAGGCTGCCGTCGTTTTTGGTGACGATGATGGGGACGAACTGTTCGTTGATGACCTTGCTGGGGTTGATGATGTTGTCGAGCAGGTCATGCGGGCTGTAGCGACCGCCAGCACCGGTGAGATCCGGACCGGTCATGCCGCCGGCGTTGCCGAAGCGGTGACAGGTGTAGCAGGCGGCGGCGGTGAACATTTTGCGGCCGTTTTCAAAGCTGCGCTTCTTCATGCCGGTCTTGGCGGCGGCGCTGAGTTCGTCGAGCGTCCACATCGTGGGTGTGCGGCCCACGAACATGGTGCCGACGTTTTCGATGGCGCTCTTCACCTCGGGCTTCTTCGCGATGAGTTCGGCAAGCTGCGCGTTTTCTTCGGATGTGAAAGTGGCCAGCGAATCTTTGCGGATGAAGTCGATGAAGATGGCGAAGCTGCTGCCGCCTTTGTAGTTGGCGGCCTTGAGGAAGAACTCGAGTTGCTGCGTGCGGAGTTCCTTGGTCCAGCCCGTCTTCAGGAAGCGCAGGCTGCGGGCGTATTCGACCTGAGGCTCCTGGCTTTCAGCGGCGGCGATGAGGGCCATGCCCTTGGCGGCGGTGTTCGGTGCCTGGAGATAGGCCAGAGTTTCGGTGAGCAGCCAGTTGAGCTCAAAGTTGTCTGCCGGATAAGACGGATCAAGCTTGGCAATGATCGCAGCCACCGCGGCCTCATCGGGATTGCCAAAGCGGTGCAGCACGATCTCAACGAGGCGCACATAAGCCATGCGTTGGTCGTTCGTGAGCTTGTTGAAGTTGCGCTTGAGCAGCGCAGCGAGGATTTCATCACGCTTGGCCGTGTTCACCACGTCATCTTTGGTGCGGTGTGTGGGGCACACGCCGGTCATACGCGTCAGCGCGAGCAGCGCTTCGAGCTGCGCGGTGGCGTTCTTTTCATTCAGCGCCTTCGTTTCCCATTCAGCGACGGGGTTGTGCTCCAGCACGGTGCGTGCAGCACTGCGGATGAAGCGGTCCTTGTCACTGAGGTGCGGCCACGCGAATGCGACGGCTTTCGGGTCTGCTTTGCCGTGATAGGCGGCAAGCTCACGACGCAGCTCCGCTGCGGGCGTGATATTCGGCTTGGATGTCACCGGTGCGGTCGATTCCTTGCCGGAGTAAGTCACGCGATAGAGTCCTGACTGCACGCGGCGACCACCGATGGTGAAGTACATCGCACCATCTTTGCCGATGATGGCATCGCTCACCGGCAGCGGACCACCCGTCACAAATTCTTCCTTCGTTGCGGTGTAGCTCGCGCCCTCGGGTTTGAGATGTACGGCGTAGATTTTGCCCCAGCTCCAGTCGAGCACGTAGAAGGCGTCCTGATATTTTGCAGGGAACTTTGCGCCGTAGCCGAAGGTGGTGCCCGTGGGCGAGCCGGGGCCGATGTTCAGCGTGGCGGGCAGGTTGTCATAGTAAAACTCTGGATACTTGCCCGCGCCATTGCGCCAGCCGAACTCGGCACCGCTGACAACGTGATTGATGCGTGTGGGGCGATACCACGATGTGTTGAAGTCATACTCCATGTCGGCGTCATAGACGAA
Source organism: Prosthecobacter sp. (assembly GCF_029946185.1). Taxonomy (GTDB): domain Bacteria; phylum Verrucomicrobiota; class Verrucomicrobiia; order Verrucomicrobiales; family Verrucomicrobiaceae; genus Prosthecobacter. Next base: position 29,222 of record NZ_JAQSEA010000279.1, on the reverse strand, counting down.
GAGTTCGCCATCGCGGTTCACACCGCCGTCGAAGATGTTGCGGAAGCCGTTGGCGTATTGGATGAATTCTTTTCCATCGGGCGAGACGCGATACACATTCCCGCCTGGGGCCATGACGCTGCGGTTGTGACCGCGACCATCAGGCATGCGCGGCAGCAGGTGGTCATCTCCCCAAAGCTTCTGCACGGGCGAAGTCGGGACGGTTTCTGTGAGCACGGCATTGTTGCCCGTGATGAGATACAGGCCTTTGCCATCGGGCGTGAGAAGCACGGCATGCACGCCGTGGTCGCCGCCGGAATCAATCGCGCGCAGCAGCTCGACTTTGTCGGGCATGTCGTCGTTGTCGCTGTCCGTGATGCGATACAGTCCGCTGGGGATCTTCTTTTCGTAGTCGTTCACGCCCACGTAGAGCGCGCCAAAGGCAAACAGCATACCATTCACCGCGCGGATGTCGGCGGGAACCTTCTGCACGTCATTCTGGCTCAGCGTCTGACCGGGGGCAGGCATCTTGAAGCGATAGAGACCGCCATACTGGTCACTGGCATAGATGCGGCCTTTGTCGTCCGTGCAAAGATTCACCCAGGAGCCTTCATCGCCGCCGGGCACGGAGTAGAGCAGTTCCACTTTGAAATCAGGCAGCGTTTTGATGTTCGTGACCGGCGTGGCCACATTAGCGCCAATGGCCGGACCGACCGCGTCAGGGCGCTTCGGCTTCACCTTGGCAGCCTTGCCTTTCGCGTTGCCCTTGGCCGGAGCAGGTTTTGGAGCAGGAGCGGCGGCAGGAGGCTGCGCTTTGCCTTTGCCCTTGCCCTTCGCGGGTGCTTTGGCCTCGATGATCTGCGCATCGCTGGGGATCGCGGATTTCTCAAACGAGATCACACCGCCATCTGGCAGTTCTTTGAGCATCACATCCTTGATCTGCACATTCATGGCGGGGCCGCGATGAATCTGAAAAGCCAGCAGTCCTTCCAGCGAGCGCTTCGCCAGTTCAAAGTCCAGCAGATCGATCGTCACCTTGCCGTCCACCTTGTGGATGAGGTGGTTGCCCTGCGCGATGATCGTATACTCATGCCATTCGGCGATGTCCACCTTCACCGGCTCATGCTCGGAGGCCAGCCAGCGTTTGCCTTCGGGATCAATCACCACGCTCTGCCCGTTCTGCACAATGATGCCGCGCCCACGCTCTTCATACACCATCGCATTGTTTGGTGTGGCCGGATGAATGTCGCACTGATAACCACCGATGGACCACTTGCCGTTCTCTGGCAGCTCCTTGCTGCGGTACTGGATGCCCGTGTTGTTGCCCGTCTCCTTGATCTTCGCGCGCAGCTCAAAGTTCTTCACCTTGCCGCCGCGCCAGATCAGAAACTGATTGTAGGCCAGTTGCTCCGGTCCCGTCGTTTTACCGGTGATGCAGCCGTCTTCGACGCTCCACAGCTCCGGATTGCCATCCCAGCCCGTGAGGTCTTTGCCGTTGAAGAGCGATTTAAAACCATCCTGCGCCGAAGCGAAAGAGGTAAACAGGAGGGAGAGTAGAAGGAGACGATTCATGGTTGGGCGCGTGGTTAAACGCGCCCAACTGTCAATAATTGCCAGCAAAGGATGTGTCGGATTCGGCAAACGGCCTAACGAGCCCCCATTTTTGGTCAAAACAGATATCAGTGGCAACCAATGGTTCTATGAATGCCATTGAAAATGCCATTTAATATGCCAACATGATTCCCATGACAGCCACCGTCACACTCGACAAAGCCGGTCGCCTTGTGCTTCCCAAGCCAGTGCGCGACCAACTGCACCTCCGTGCGGGTTCCAAATTACGCCTAGATGTCACGGGTGATCGCATGGAACTTACGCAGGAAGTGCCTGAGGTGAAGATCGAAAAGCGTGGGAAGCGTCGTGTGGTCGTGGGTTGGGAAGGCTTTGATGCAGCCAAGGCAGTACGGGAGATGCGCGAAGATCAGGTGGCAAGACTGGACGCTCCGTTCCGCAAAAAATGAGTGCCTTTATTGACACTTCTGTATTGGTGGCGGCAGTGGTCGCTACCGAGTCCTTCCACATCGAATGCGATGCGTTGTTCGATGGCAAAGAGCTTGGCATTTATGCGCATGGCATTGCGGAGACCTTCAGTACACTCACAGGTGGCAGAAAGCCATTCCGCATGCCTGCGGCACTCGCTGCTTCAGTGATTGAGGAAGACTATGTACCTGATCTCACCATCAGCACGCTGACTCCCACGGAAATGCTCCGTGCCATGCGTGAGGCGGAGGCACGCGGTGTGCGCGGCGGAGCCATCTTCGACTTTCTGCATCTCGTTGCCGCACGAAAGGCCAGGGCCGCACGGTTTTACACCCTGAACATCTCGCACTTCCGCGCCTTCCATCGCTCAGGCGATCCAGAGATTGTTCACCCATGAAAGGGCGGCGACCTGCCGCCCACCTCGCGAGCCCCTACTTCATCGGATGCAGCTTCAAAAGCTCGTCGGTGGTGAAGAGCATCATGCGGCCGGGGTTGGCGTCGCGGACGGCTTTGACTTCGGCGGCGGTGATGGGGTCGGCTTTGTTGCCGAAGTGGTTGCGGACGAAGGTGAGGACGCTGGCGATTTCTTCGTCCTTGAGCATGCCGCCGAAGGGGGTCATGGGGACCTGGCCGTTGTATTCTTTGTCGCCGACTTTGAGGGGGCCCATGAGACCGTACATGGCGATCTTGATGAGGCGGTCGCGGTCGGTGGTGACCCAGGGGCTGTTGACGATGCTAGGGAAGGCGGGGTCAATGCCGGCGCCGTTGGGCTGATGGCAGGTGACGCAGTGGCCTTCGCGGAAATAGACTTCCTGACCGAGCTTGAACTGCTTTTTCGCGGCAGCGCTGAGATGCGCAGGCGCTGGCACGACGGGATGCTCGGGCTTCACGATTTCGGCAATGCCGGCGAGGCGGTCTGCGGCGGTTTTTGCGGCGGCTTTGCTCCAGTCATCCAGTGGGAGCTTGGAGGCGATGGCGACGATGTTTTTCGCGGCAGGAATGTTCGGCAGCCAGGAGGCGGCGACGATGGCTTCCAGACGCACGCGGCCGTGCTCATCTGCGGCGGCTTTTTCGAGCAGGTCGATGCTGTCGGCGATGCGATGGGTGTTGTAGCGCAGCACTCGCACGGCGGCGGCGCGGGCGTGGAAGTCGCTGGATGCGAGCATCTCGCGCAGCAGGCCTTCATCGGCCTGATTCAGACCCCAGGTGACCCAGAGGGCTTCGAGTCTCGCGTGTGCATCCTTCTGCTCTGCGGCCCAGGTTTTGATGGCGGGCAGCACTTCCTTGGCGTCGCGGCCATTGAGTTCGCGGCGGGCGCGGTAGCGGGTGCGGAGTTCGGGTTCCTTGAGGTCTTCGAAAAGAGTGGCAAGCGGCGCTCCGGCCACAGGCACAGGCTTCACCAGCGGACGACCCGCGTAGGTGATGCGGTAAATGCGGCCGTGCACGTGGTCGCGCAGGGGATCACGTGCGTTGTGCTGCATGTGGCCGATGAGGACGTTGTGCCAGTCGATGACATAGAGCGAGCCATCAGGGGCGAATTCGAGATCGACCGGGCGGAAGTTGCCGTCCGTGCTGACGAGCAGGTCGTGGCGGTGCGAGGTTTTCCAACCCGTGCCGTCGTCTTCAATTTTGACCTGCTTGATGCCGAGGAAGCCGATGGCGTTGCAGTAAATGAGATCGCCCTGCACTTCGTCGGGGAAATTGCGGGAGGAGACGACCTCCAGGCCGCTGGTGGGGCGCACCTTGTGGTCTTTCGGCACGAGGTCCGCCGCAGACGGGGTCTTGCTGCCAAAGGTGGGCTTCACCTCGACGGGGAGCGCCCAGTTCATGGTGGTGCCGGAGGTGTGGAGGAGGAAATCCTGGCCCCACTGGTCAAAGGCGAAGCCCCAAGGATTGGGGATGCTCATCTGGATGGTGCGCTCCAGCATGCCGCGCTGAGGGCTGTAGCGGTAGAAGCCGCCATCGACGCAGCGCACGGGGCCGTAAGGCGTCTCGATGTTGGAGTGGAGGAATACGCCCTCGCACATCATGAAGGCACCGCTCGGATCAGCCGTGTAGGCGCTGATGGCGTGGTGGGTGTCGTGTGTGTCGAAGCCGCCGAGGATGATCTCCATGCTGTCCGCCTTGTCGTCGCCATTGGTATCGCGGATGAGCATCAGGTTTGGCTCCTGGCTCACATAGACACCCTCTGGGGAGAATTCGAAGCCAATGGGCAGGTGCAGCTTGTCCGCGAAGACGGTTTCCTTGTCCGCCTTGCCATCGCCATTCGTGTCTTCGTAGATGAGGATCTTGTCATCCGGCATCGGATCGCCGGGCTTGTAGTGCGGGTAGGTGGGCATCGTGGCGACCCAGAGACGGCCCTTGTTGTCGAAGGACATTTGCATCGGGTTGGCGAGATTTGGGAACTCCTTCTCTGAGGCAAACAACTCCACCTTGTAGCCTTCGGGCACCTTGAGGGACTTCAGCGCTTCCTCGCCATACAGATACTTCTCGCTGCCGTTTTTGACGCTGGGGACGTAGTTCGTTGGCACGGGTGGGAGCACATGCGTCTTGCTGTCATCGACTTTCAGGTCGGTGGTTTTGCCATTGGCAACCGCGTGGATGAGGACATCACGCAGCGCGGTCATTTCGCGCGTCTTCTGCACTTCATCCGGGTAGTTCTGCGGGCCATACGGATTGTAGCGGCGGCCGTGGGCGTGGACACCATTGAGGATGTTGTAGTCGTTGTTCCAGAACCAGTCCTTCTCCTTCACCGCTTCATGCACCAGCTTGGGGTTAGCCTTGGACTCGTAACTCGCGTGGCCATACAGGCCGGTGGCGAGCATCTTGGCCACTTCCACATAACCTTTGTCCGTCGGGATGAAGCCGCCCGTGGTGAAGAATTCGCCGCCCTTGGCTTCAAGCGCCTGCGTGGGGGTGAAGAGATCGATGTAGGTGAGGCCGTGTTTTTTGGCGACTTTCTCGATGGCGCTCGCATACAGCAGCAGGTTTGAGTTTTCGACGTCGCCTTTGGGCAGATCGCGTTTTGCGCTTTGGTTTTCGTAGGCGATGGGGCTCGCCAGCACGACGCGTGGAGCGGCCTTGCCGTTGTAGGCTTTGCTCAGGGTGTGAACGACCCAGGCATCGAGTTCGGCTTCGAAATTGCCGACCTTGCTGGGGCCGTCGAAGGATTCGTTGTAGCCGAAGAAGCCGACGACCGTGTCCGCCTGCAGATGCGTGAGCCACTGGTCCGGCGTGGCGTAGAAGCCCTGGCCGTTGTGGATGGGCTTGTCAGGATGAAACTTTTCCGCACCGGGGAAGGCCCACTGCGATGCACGTGAGGGATGCGGGCGGAAGCCGGGGGTGTCGCCCACATGTCCAATATTGCGGAAGAAGAGATCGCGGTCCGGGTAGCGGAGCTGCAGCTCGGTCTCGATGCGGCTGTACCAGGTGTCACGTTCGGCCAGGCCATTGCCCACGAGCACGATGCGCTCTCCTTTGCTCGGGGGTGCGACGGCTTGTGGGCGGGCGGAGGTGGCTGCGGTGGGTTCCACACTCGGCTCATGCGGGGGCTTGACTTCTTCCGTCTTTTTCGCATCCGCCTTTTTGCCTTCCACCTTCTTGGATTTGTCCTCTGGAAGGCCCATGGACGGGCTGCTGCCGGTGCCGAAGTCGCCGGGCTTCAGATTGCGCTGCTTGAAGTAGCCCGAGTCCTTGATGAAGCCGAAGGCGGTCGGTTTGAAGGGGTCGATGAAGGCGACATCCGCCTTGGCCGCCACGGGCAGCTTCAGCAGGGAGTAAACCGCATTGACGATGAGACGGCGGAGGTTTTCGTCCTTGTAGTCCAGTGACGCACCCATCGTGGTGCAGAAGGAGCGGCCTTTGGTGCTGCCGTCGGGGGCGGTGTACTCGTGCAGCCAGGCGATGGGCTGCATGGGTTCATTCTTCGCACCTGCCACGTTCTTGGATTTGGGATCGAGTGTCTCGGTGACGGCCCCGCGCAGCAGGATCGTTTCGTTTTCGGGCTTCACATTCGGTGCGCCATAGACATCCGTGGTGCAGAAGATCTCACCGACACCGCGCAGGATTTCATTCTGGCTGTTGGCTGGCACTACGACGCTGCGGGTGCCTTCCTTTTTGTGCGCGCCGTGGTGGCTGACCCACTTCTCCCCGAGGATCTTCAGGCCGAATTCGCTCCACTTGAAGTCACCGGTCTTCGCGCCGCCAGTGAAGGCATGCGTGGCGGTGCGGAAGCCGATCACCGGCTTGCCGGCGTTCAAGAACTTGGCGAAGTGTGCCAGGCTCGCGTCGGGGAGCTGGCGGAAGCGGGTGCCAATGATGAGCATGTCGGCGTCATCCAGCATTTCGGTGCCACGGATGTTCTTCTGGTTGTTAGGGTCGATGAAGCCCGCCTTTTCGTCCGTGGAGAAGAGCACAATGCAGTTGAAGCCGTGCTTCTTGGCCAGGATCTTCGCCAGCATGGGCATGCTTTCCTCCGTGTGGTATTCCTCGTCACCGGCCACGAGGACGATCCTTTTGCCGCCTCCAGCTCCACCTGGATTGGCCGCGATTTCGAGGTAGTCCTGCGCGTGCGCGGATGCGACCGAGCCAAGCAGGGCGAGAGTAAAAAGAAGATGCTTCATGGTTGGGAAAAACTGGCGGGGGAATGTTTATACCGCATGGCGCGTTAAAACCGGACAATAAAAATGCACGAAATGACTGAGATTGATCGTCGGTGCATGTGATGTAAGATTGACAGCATGACACGCACCCAGATACAGCTTCCAGACGAACTTTACCAGCGGGCCAAGTCTTTCGCCGCCAAGCGCGAGATCTCCTTGGCGGAAATGACACGCCGGGGGTTGGAACTCTTTCTTGCCCGGTTCCCTGAAGAGACGCCGCGCAAACGTGCCTGGAAGCTGCCGAAGGTGCATAGCGGAGGCACGCAGGTTCCACTTGAGGATCTGCACAACATAGCCACCAAGGATGAGGAAATGCGCAGCCTCGGCGGGAGATGATCTCCATCGACACCAATATCCTCTTCGCGGCTCTGGACGTGGATCACGCCTTTCATTGCCAGGCGTCTGATTTTATCGACTCAATGGCAGAACGCAGCGAAGTCATCATCAGCGAGTTGGTGCTGGTGGAGCTCTACATTTTGCTTCGGAATCCTGTGGTCATGAGTGAACCACTCACTGCCAGCGCTGCTGTGGAGGTTTGCGAATCCTTCCGTCAGCATCCCCAGTGGCAAGTCATCGGCTTCCCTCCCGACAGCCGTTTCTTTCACGACACCTTCTGGCCGCGCCTGCGCACCCCAAACTTTGCCCGCCGCCGTGCCTTTGACTGGCGTGTTGCACTTAGCCTGCTTCAACAGGGTGTCACCGAATTTGCCACGGTAAATGAGAAGGATTTTCAGGGATTCGGGTTCAAACGCGTGTGGAATCCACTTGCCCTGCCCCCCGGCAAGCCTCAGGAGGCCGTCTAACTCTCGAGACTGGCTGCATGCAACAGGCCACAGAGCTAGCGGGCCACCACATCGCGGCTCAGGAAGCCGGCGGAGGTTGCCGGCATGGGAATGAGTGGAACAAATGCCCATGCGTCGAGTGTCCGCTCAGCACGGGGCGGCTTAGTTGGCCCCGTGGGTGCGGCGCCAGCCTTCCTGGAAGGCATTGCCATAATCTTCGGAGCCGGCGCCAATGACTATACCGTCCGCTCCGAAGCGCACGACGTGCTCTTCGACCTTGGCCCAGGTACCATAGACCGGCACATGACGTTTCCAGTTCTGCTGTGCCCAGCGCCAGAGTTCGCCATTGGCGGTGGGTTTCTTTTCTTCAGGCTCTCCCCATGCCTCGATGACCTGAGCTTTGGTCATTCCAGGCTTGATCGTTCCATCACCGGAAGAAGATCCCAGCGGCGCCGCAGCGCTTCCGTCGTTGCTGGCAGGGGCCACGCACTGGCTAAGGCTGAGCGTGAGGGCGGCGAGTGATAGGAGAGGGATGAATTTGAAGGTCATAAGCCGCCCTTTTTATCCAGAGCGGCTTCAGTCGTCAAGCATGAGTGCAAGGAGCGGTGGGATGTGCACTGCCGCGTTTCCACTGCTTCATTCAGCAGCCTACCCCTGCCAGCGAGGGTTGGTGCCGCCGTGGGGTGGTCAAACGTGAAGGCTTGAGAAGCCATGTTTGTTATTGAAACTGTTCTAAAGAACAGTCACCATTGAGGCATGTCTGTTCCACTCGTTCCTACAACGCCCATTTCTTTTGGCGACCTCATGCATGACAGCGTGACTTACCTCCGGAGTCGCCCGGAGTGGGGACGTTTCGTTTCTCAAAATGGAGCGACAGGAACGGGAGGGCGGCAGACCTCATGATGGACATCACCCGAAAACTCGAAATTCTGGCTGATGCGGCGAAGTATGATGCTTCGTGTGCGAGCAGCGGCGCAGCGCGGAAAGATTCGCGGGGCAGCAACGGCGTGGGGTCCACGGGTGGGGCGGGGATCTGCCATTCCTACACGCCGGACGGGCGCTGTGTCTCGCTGCTAAAGGTGCTCATGACGAATGCCTGCCTGTATGACTGCCACTACTGCATCAACCGCCGGTCCAGCAATGTGACGCGGGCCCGCTTCACGCCGGACGAGGTGGTGCAGCTGACACTGGATTTCTACAAACGGAACTACATCGAGGGCTTATTCCTGAGCAGCGGGATCATTCGCAGCGCAGACCACACCATGGAGCTGGTGATCGAGGTCGCCCGGAAACTGCGGGAGGTGCACCAGTTCCGGGGCTACATTCACTTGAAGACAATCCCCGAGGCCTCCCAGGCGCTTATCGCCCTGGCCGGGCGTTATGCGGACCGCATCAGCATCAATGTGGAACTGCCCAGCCAGCAAAGTCTCAACACACTGGCCCCGGAGAAGAACCTGGCGCGGACGGAGTCAGCCATGGGGCATATCCGGGGCAAGATCGACGAGCGGTATGCCGAGAAACGCAAGCCGGATGCCCCCAAGCCGCCGCCTTTTGCCACGGGCCAGAGCACGCAGATGCTAGTGGGGGCCGATGCCTCGACAGATGCGGTGATCCTAGGCTGTGCGGACAAGCTCTACACCGCCCACCGCCTGCGTCGGGTGTACTATTCGGCCTTCAGCCCGATCCCGGAACCGTCTGCCATTTTGCCGCTGAAAGCCCCGCCGCTGATCCGTGAGCACCGGCTGTATCAGGCGGACTGGCTGCTGCGGTTCTATGATTTCAAGGTGGAGGAGATTGCTTCGGCGAACGCTCCCAACCTCGACTTGGCACTGGATCCCAAGCTCTCTTGGGCGCTGCGAAATCGGGCCACCTTTCCCGTCGATGTGAACAAAGCCCCACGGGAGCTGCTGCTGCGCATTCCCGGGCTCGGCGTGCGCAACGTGGAGCGCATTGTGAGGGCACGGCGTTACACCGGCCTGCGGCTGGCGGATCTGATCCGGCTGCGGCTGCAGATGAAGAAGCTGCTGCCATTCATCACCGCAGTGGATCATCATCCGGCCAAGCTGGGACTGGACAGCGACTCGCTGCGGGCGCGGTTTTTGCCGCCCCCGGAGCAGCTGGAAATCAACTTTGACGCACCGCCGACACCTGCCATGAGCGACTTCCTCTCGGTGAGATCCGGGGAGCTCTGAACCGGCCATGCGCACCATCGTCATCGAGCCTGAGTATGAAGCGTGGAGAGCCGCGGCGCGCCGCTTGCTGGCGCAGGGCATGGCCCCTGAGGAGGTGCTGTGGACAGATGATCCGCAGGAAGCATCTTTGTTTGTCCGGGAAACGCCTGCCGCAGCTGTGCAGGAGGCCGATGCCATCAAAGTGCCGGCGGCTTTCATGGATCTGGCACGGAGCGTGGCGACGCATACGGATGCGCGGCGCTGGGGCATGCTCTACCGCGTGCTATGGCGGCTTACGCGCGGGGCGGAGCGGCACCTGCTGTCCATGGCCACGGACCCCGATGTGCGGCAGCTCCAGGACTGGAGCAAGGCCATAGGGCGGGACATCCACAAAATGCATGCTTTCGTGCGCTTCCGGCTGGTGGGTGTGGACACCACCACGGGGCGCGAGCAGTTCGTGGCGTGGTTTGAGCCGGAGCACCGCATTGTGAGGCTGGCGACACCGTTTTTTGAGAAGCGCTTCGCTGGCATGGACTGGTCCATCCTGACGCCGTATGAGTGCGCGCACTGGGATGGCAACCGCCTGCATTTCACCGCAGGTGTGTCCCGCAGCAGCGCCCCAGATGAAGACGCGCTGGATGACCTGTGGCGCACCTATTACCGGAACATCTTCAATCCTGCCCGGGTCAAGATCAGCGCCATGCAGTCGGAGATGCCGAAGAAGTACTGGAAGAATCTGCCCGAGGCCTCGCTGATTGCCGGCCTCATCGCCGAGAGCACAGGGCGTGTGCAAGGCATGCTGGAAACTGAGGAACGCGCCGCCAAACCCGCGCCTAACAATACCTATTTGAAATCGCTTCACGCCATGAATCAGACGGAAGCCGCTGCCCAAAACCACGAATCAGACCCGGCATGAGAGGCGTGAAAAAGCAGGATCTTCCGTCCAAGCCCTGTCTCGTCTGCGGGCGGCCCTTCACCTGGCGCAAGAAATGGGCGAAAGTGTGGGATGAAGTGAAGTTTTGCAGCGAGCGCTGCCGACGAAGCAAGGGGAACGTACCCGAGGCGAGGTAGCGGTCTAAGAGACCAAGTGGCGCAGCTTTTGGGTCACCTCATCACGGTTCAGGATGCCAGCAGTGGTTTCGAGGGTGAGGTTTTCCCAGTCATCTGCATCAAGGTCATCGCTTTTTAGGAGGCCGTTTTCACTCAGAAAGACCAGGCAGGTGGCCAGGGCGGCGGGCTTGTTGGCGTCGAGGAAAGCGTCGTTGCGGCAGAGGTAGAATAAATAGGCTGCTGCGATTTCGATGGGGTCAGAGATCACCGGGGTTCCAAGAAGCGCGGCCTGGGGAGCGGCTAGGGCGGATTCCAGCAGATCGCGGGAACGCAGAGCGGGACTGCCACCATGAGCAGCCAGCACCTCGGCATGGATCGCGAGGACTGCATCAACCGGCGGATGTAGGAGCCGCTGGCTCATGACAGGCGGCGGAAGAGTTCGCTGTTCTTTTGAAGCAGGCGTTTGACCGTTTCGGCGGCTTTGGCGGCCTCGATGACGGGCGGTGCCATGGGCGTGATGGTGATTGTGCCGCCCGCATGGACTTCGACGTTCACCTCATCTCCCACCTTCAGGCGGGCAAGCTGGAGCAAGGCTGAGTCGAAGATGAGCCCCTGAGAGTTTCCGATCTTGCTGATGGTTTTGAGCATGGGTTAAACTATGTATTACGTTGGGGTTGTCAATGATCTGGACTGGTCTGCAAGACATAGGGTGATTTTTCTATATTGTGTTCAACGTGAGTTATATAGCACTTGGTGTCACCGGCGTAACCGGTTGTTTAGAGGGGCATTGCGTGAGCGTTGGGTGGACGGGCGGGCTGTCGCCACACCCATCCTACGAATGGCGTGCTGGACGCCGTTTCAGAAACTTGAGGCTAGCCCTAACGGCGCAAACATTCGACTTGGAGGGTGAGGCTGCGAATGGATGTAAAACCAAGTTTTACAGGTATGATCGACAAAGCCTTTTGATTCTGCGAAAGCCTTGTGCTGCTTGCGGAGCAAGATGAGCTACTTCGCAAGCGTCGAGATTTCCGCATCGCTTAAGGCACGGTCCCAGAGGGCGAACTCGTCCATGGCACCGCTGAGGTGGCGGATGGCGACACCACCTGTGGGGCGGTCGTTCCAGTTGCCGAGTTCGGCGATGCCGATCTTGAGCGGCTCGGTGCTTTTCAGAGCGGAACGTGTCAGCAGCTCGCCGTTGGCGTAGTGGCGGACTTCCTTGGTGACGGGGTCAAACACCACGGCCAAATGGGTCCAGCGGCCAAAGCGTTCTGGGGTGAAAAGGACGGGGGTGTCATGGTCCGCGTGAGAGGCACCTGCGCCGCCGGCGACGCCCAGGCGCACCCTGCCATCACGCGTGATCTGCCAGTGGACTTTGCGGTCGCCCCAGCGTTCGGACATGAAGAGGGAGTTGAAGGAGCGATCCAGCCCGTTGACGCGCACCCAGACGGCCAGGGTCAGCGACTTGGTTTCGCCGGGAATGTTCAGGCGCACGCGGTCGCTGACGTTGCGGAATTCGAGGGCGCGCTTGCCGGGCCAGCGGCCGGTGGTCCAGGAGGCACCGACGATGCTGCCATCGGCGATTTGGCTGCCGTTCACGGCGTGATTGCGCAGTGAGCGCGAGCCTTCGTCGTCCTGGAAGTCAAAACGCAGGCGCAGTCCGGGATCGGCGTTCACCTTGGCGCTGGAGGCGAGCCATTTCTCAAACTGGAAGCGCTGGGACATGGCGCTGCGGGCGTCGATCTCGTTGAGCGAGGCGAAGCTGGAGGCGTTTGCGGCGAGCATGGCGGTGTTGCCAGCGATGGCCATGGCCTGACCTTCTTTGAGGGACTTCATGGTCAGGGCGGGCTGATGCAGCTCGACCTCGCCTTTGAACACATGCACCTCCTCATTCGCGGCGCTGACGTCGAGGCCGAACTCGGTGCCGAGATCGACGATGGTGCCTTTGGGGGTGTTGATGCGGAAGCCTTTGGCCTGCGGGGGGACTTGGGCGCTGAGTTTGCCGCGCGTGCAGGTGGCTTCGCCGGAGGAGACGAGCTGGAGTTCGGCGGGGCCTTCGATCAAGACGCGGGCACCTTGGTAAAACTCGATCTGGGCGATGCCGGACTTCAATTTCAGCCAGCCCGGCGAGAGAGGTGTGCCGGGGGTGATGGCTGCGGATTCCCACTCCAGATTCACGCCGCGTGTCAGCACGGCGACGGAGGCGGTGGTCTCTTCGGCTTCGGGCCGCAGTTGCAGCACCTCGTTAAGCACCCAGGCACCCAGCAAGGCGATGCAGGCGGCCATGGCGGCCACGCTGGTGACGGTGGCGAAGGTGAAGCGGCGCTTGGGCAGCAGTGCGGGCCGGATGATGTTGCTGGCGACCAGTGGCTTCGTGGCGTGCAGCATGGCGTCCATGTCGAACTGCTGGAGCAGGCGCTCGCCGATTTCGGGCTGTGCTTTCAGCAGGTCGTGCAGTTGCTCCGCTTCGGCATCGCTGAGGGTGCCTTCGAGGTAATGCTGGATGAGGGTGTCTGAATCAAGCATGGGCGGGGCCTCCTTGGGTCGACGAGCGCTCGATGCACTCGCGCAGTTTTTCGCGCACGCGAGAGAGGGCGCGGCAGACGGTGTCCGCCTTCATGTTGATTTGATCGGCGATCTGCGGTGTACCGATGTCGTTGTAGTAGTAGAGTTCCACCAGTTCGCGGCTTTTCTCCGGGAGCTTTTGCAGGCAGTTGCGCAGCACGCTGATTTCTTCCTCGTAGCGCGGCGGTGCCTCGCGCTCTTCGGCCAGCAGGCGGATGTGGTCGGCGAGCTTTTGCACGACTTCGGGCTGCTGGCGGGTGCGCTCGCGCCACTGCCGCATGGCGATGTGGCGCGTCATGGTCGCAAGGAGTGGTCGCGCATCCGTGCTGAGGTCCCATTGGGATTCCTTCGCCATGAACTCTAAAAACACCTGCTGGGCGATGTCTTCCATCAGCCCCGGCCACGGCGCATACTTCAGCGCCACGCCCCTCACAAAATCGTGATGAGCGAGGAAAACCTGCGCGGCCTGGGTTTCGTGCGTGTTCATGCGTGTGGCATTATCTCACGCGGGGAGGGGAAACCGGACAGGGATTTTTGGCAGCCTCAAGGATTCGCGGCGAGCCAGTCAATTGGAGTGATGCCGTCCGCACGTTGCAGATGTTCGTTGTCCCACGAGACCAATGGACTCTGGCTTTGCCGAGCGACAGTGGCATAGAGCGCGTCGGCACCTCGGAGAAACTGGCTGGTGCCGATGTTCTCCGCCTCATTCAAGAACGCGGTGTCCATGGCTATCTCCGAGGTGACCATTCGGTTCATGAGTGAACGCGTCAATTGCTGCCCCTGCACTCCATCGCGAAGCCGGCGGGCCAGTGCGCAGGCAACTTCGGTGCTTCCAAAGGCCGGTTGTATCACTGCGATTCCAGCCGCGACAATTTTACGCAGAAGATCACGGCTTGGCTGATGGAACTTGTCCGTCGCATCTGCGGCGGCGATCCAGACGCTGCCATCAATCGTCAAGCTCACGATTTTTCGAACCGGTTGCGGTCTTGCATGAGAAGCTCCCGCGCCGAAGGCCCTGCTGGGGCACGAGAAGCCGCCTCGTCCGCTGAGCGGAACCAGTCTTCCAACCAATGCGCATCCACAGGCTGTGCTATTGCCGGAACGAATGCATCTTGGTCATCAACAAGCCAACGCTCATAGAGTTCTACCGTCACCTCAGGCACACGACGTCCGAGCGAAGCGACACGATCGGTCACTTTCTTGTAGAGATCATCTGGGATGTCGATCACGGCAGTCATGGGTCAAATGTTCTTCACCGACGAACCCATGTCAACCTTGCCGGCAGCAGCGTGCTACGGTGCACTGCACTTACCCCACCACATAATCCCGCATCGTGGTGAGCATGATGACGACGGAGCAGGCACCGGCGTCGGGGAATCCGATGCAGGCTTCGCCGAGGGTTTTGGCGCGGCCGAATTGAGCGATCATGGCTTTGCTGGCTTCTTTGCCGGACTCGGCAGCTGCGGCGACGGCGGTGAGGGCTTCGGTGAGTGAGAGGGCGACGGATTCGCGGGCCTTTGTAGCAGCGGGAGCGATGGCGTCGATCATGGTTTTGTCGCCGGGCTTGGCACCGCCGCGTTTCATGACGCCTTCGAGGGCTGCTTCGAGGAGGAGGGCGAGGGCTTCGGCATCGAAGGACGGACGACCGGCGAGGGCTTTGCCACCGGCGCGGTAAACGGTGCCGAAGAGGGCACCGGAGGCACCTCCCATGCTGGTCATCATGGCGGTGCCGGTGGTGACGAAAACCTGCTCCACGCTGGCGGGTTCCATGGGTTCGAGCTGGGCTTTGACGGCTTCCATGCCGCGCTTCATGCCGAGACCGTGGTCGCCATCGCCGAGATCGCGGTCGGCTTGGGAGAGCATGGGTTCAGCGACGATGATGGCATCGGCGACTTGAAGCATCATGAGCCGCACCTGGTTGGAGTTGAGTTGCATGGAAGGAGAGAAAGCGGAGGTGAAGGGAGGAGGGGGATCAGGATGACCCCCTCCTTTAAATGATGTTTGGAACTACTTCTTGCGCAGCTCTTTCTTCTTGAGGTCGTTGTACATTTCGAAGGCCTTGTTGGCGCTTAGGCCACCGTGAACCACGCCTTGGACGGCCTGCATCATCGAGACCGGAGCATCGCTCTGGAAGATGTTGCGGCCCATGTCCACGCCGCTGGCTCCCTGCTTGATGGCGTTGGCGCACATCTTGAGGGCTTCGAGTTCTGGCAGCTTCTTGCCGCCGGCGATCACGATTGGCACCGGGCAGCAGCTCGTGACGGTGTCGAATTCGGTGTCGGTGTAGTAGCACTTCACCACGTTCGCGCCGAGTTCTGCCATGATGCGGGTGGCGAGGCGGAAGTACTGCGGGGTGCGGGCCATCGCACGGCCCACGGCGGTGACGCCCATGACGGCGATGCCGTAGCGGCTGGCGGCATCGACGAGGTCGGTGAGGTTCTTGAGGGACTGGCGCTCGTAGGCGCTGCCGATGAAGACCTGCACGGCGAGAATGGAGGCATTCAGGCGGATGGCTTCTTCGATGTTGAGAGCGGTGCTTTCGTTGGATAGGGGCTCAAAGCCCGGGCGGCCGAACTTGGCTTTCTTGCCGTCGATTTCGCCTTCCCATTCTTCCATGGGGCTGATCATCGAGGTGCCGCCGGAGGCGCGGAGGGCGATGGCCTTCGTCGTTGAAGCAGGGATGACGGAACGCTGGATGCCACGGGTGAGCATGAGGCAGTCTGCGTAGGGGGCGAGGGGGAGGATCGTCTGGTCCACGCGCTCGAGTCCGGTGGTCGGGCCCTGGAAGTAGCCGTGGTCAAAGGCGAGCATGACGGTGCGGCCGTCCTTGGGATTGAAGACCTTGGCGAGGCGGTTTTTGAGGCCCCAGTCGTACTGGTGGCAGCCCTTGAGGAAGAAGCCGGGGGCCTCCTGGGGGGTGTCGGTGAAGAATTCTTTTTCCTTCTTGTCTGCTGCGCTGGTTTGGATGTCGGCCATGGTAAGTATAGTTTTGGTTGAGCCTTAAGCCATAGGCACTCGGTGCTTGCCGTCCATGGACATGCTCGCTAGATTTGTGTCGGATTTCGCAATGGGCATGAAAAAGGACAGCATTCTCAGCCTCGTGCCCGCCGGTTCTCAACATCGCGTGCAGGGGGAGCGCACGGTCGCGCTGCCAGGGGTGACGGTGGACATTCTGACTACGCGCAAGATCGAACTGCAGCAGTGGGAGCTGCGGCGGCTGAACGATCCGTACTGGCGGCTGTACTGGCCGGTGAGTCCGGGAGGGGTGGTGGAAATTGGTGGCGAGAAGACGCAACTGGAGCCGGGCTTCATGTATCTGATTCCGCCACACACGACTTTTAGCACGACGACGAGCCGTCCGTTTAGCAAGTGGTATGCGCATTTCAATCTGGGTCCGCTGGCGGACCGCGCGGCACCGGGGATCCACCGATTCCCGACCAATGCGCTGATGCAGAGTCTGATCCCCGGCCTGATCAAGATGAGCCAGGAGAAGGTGGCGGTGAGGTTTCCGTGGCCCACGATCCAACTTGTGATTGCTGCCGTGGAATGCCTGCCTGAGAGCGTGTGGGAGAAGCAGCACTTGGACGCGCGTGTGCTGCGGGCGATGGAGTTCATGCATCAACATCACGGGCTCAAACTGACTGCGGAGCAGGTGGCGAAGCATGCGGGGCTGAGCCTGCGGAATTTGAACCATCTCTTTCAGCAGGAACTGCAGCAGCCGCCGATGCGCGTGCTGCTGGACTACCGGCTGGATGAAGCCTGCCGCAAGCTGAGGCACACGAAGGAGAGCATTGAGACCATCTCCGAGCAATGCGGGCTGACGAACCGGTACTACTTCAGTCGCATGCTGCGGCAGTACCGGAATACTTCGCCGGCGACGTATCGGGACGAGAGCTGGGGGTGATCAGGGGAGCTGGGGCTTTAATGCCTGTGCTGAATGGCACTCGGTTAAGGGCTGCCATCGTGAATTTTCGATGATCCTGGGCGCAAGCGTGTGGCGGTGTGTTTGTCAGACGCTGCTGGTGGACTGAAGGTGCAGCGGAGCGCTGGATTTGCTTCCCGGTTGCTGGCGTTGAAACCCAGGGTCGCCTCGCTGAGGCTCGGCTGACCCTGGGCTATATTCCGCAGCCCATTCAGGGCTGGTTTGTCGCGGAGCGGCATGGTGAAAAGGGGGCGTTCTTCCACTGGAAAATGTCGCTGGCGGACAGCATGAAATCGACGAAAGGCCGTCTTAACCGAGTGCCATTCATGCCTGTGCTCCGGTGGCGGGGGGGCGAGAGAGCGCTATGCTCCCATTCACTCGATGAACTCCAGCGTGCCGTCGGTGAGGCGGTAGAAGGCGCCGACGATTTTGATCTCGCCCTGGTCTTCCATGTCTTTGAGGATGGGGCTGTGGAGGCGGATGTTGGAGAGTGAGAGGCGGACGTTGTTTTCTGCGACGTATTTGACGTAGAGGGGATTGGCGGAGGTCTTCTCGCCTTGGAAGTCTTCGCTCATGGCCACGGCGGGTTTGATCTTGGCGATGAGGGTGGTGAGATTGCCGAATTTCACGTCGTCGATGGCACCGCGAATGGCACCGCAGTGCTGGTGGCCCATGACGAGGATCATCTTGGCTCCGGCCAGTTTGCAGGCGAACTCCATGCTGCCGAGGAGGTCTTCGTTGACGAGGTTTCCGGCGACGCGGCCGACGAAGACATCGCCGATGCCCTGATCGAAAACGTCTTCCACGGGGACGCGGCTGTCGAGGCAACTGAGGACCATGGCCTTGGGGAACTGGCCGGGGGCGGATTTGCGCACCTGCTCGCGGTGATTGCGGCGTGTGACCCTGCCGGTGCGGAAGCGCTTGTTGCCGTCTTTGAACTGCTGCAGCACGTCATCGGGTGTGAGGAGGGCCTGCTCCTCGGCGGTGGTGACGTGGCTGATGATGGGGGAGTGATCCTGCAGCAGCGTGGAGTCAAAAGCCGAACCCTGGGAGACGAAATCCGGATAATCCTGTGCGGGGGAGTGGGATTTGCTGATTTTTCGTTCGGGCATTGCAGGAAACTAGAATGCCTGCTTCCATTGTCAAACCTGCCTGCGTCTGGACGTTTTGCAGGCATGCGGCCGCGCCCCACTTCACTGGGTGAGCGCGATGGTTTTTCATGCGGCTGACTTGGTGCCCCGGGCTATGCCGCTGCATGGGCCTCCCAGCCGCCACCGGCGATGTAGCGATGGATGGAGCGACCTTCGTCGGTGATGGCGTGGAGGTGAAGCCAGCCGTTGTCCACGAGCTGGCGCACGCTTGTGTGTTTGGCGATGACCGCGTCAATGTCAGGGCACGGGGCCTCGATGAAGACGTTCAGGCGCATGGGCTCGTGCATCCACTTGTTGCCATCGTGGACGCTTTGCAGCGGCAGCCCGGCCTGGAGGTCGCCAGCGTTGCCCTGCTGGATGCCGAAGGTGCCGACGACGTTGTGCGTGACCTTGCTGCCACTGCCCCAGAGGCGGTTGTTCACCGTGCTGGCGTAGTATTGCAGATTGATCCAGTTGGCGACGACCATGGGGGCGATCATGATCAGTTCGAGCGTGGACTTCTGCGTGTCGGCGGCGTGGTTGTAGTTGTGCAGAAAGACACGGCCCTGCAGATCTAGGCTCCGGGTGCGCTCACGGGGTGCGGCGATGAAGGCGGCGTTTCCGGCCAGACCCCACTCCGGCCGGACCTGCGCCCAGTCGAGGCTGCGCTGGATGACGCTGGCGTCGAGCTGCTCTCCGGTGACGCCGCCGAGGCCGAGCGTGGGTGAGCGGAGACTCCGGGTGCCATGGGTGGCCGCATGGAGCCAGACCTGCACCTGCTTGAGGTCGGCCTGATGCGTGGCGGGCACCTGGGGCACACCGAACAGGGTGATGCGGTCGGTGGTGGTGTCGTGCAGGGCGGCCAGGAAGTGGGTGTCTGCCGGGATGTGAATGCCCTGCTCTGCAAGCCCTGCGCGGACGGCGGGCTGATTAAGGATGGCAGCAGCGACGCGGGCATTGGAGTCACCGGCATGACCGCCGCAGGCACCGCAGTCGAGACCGGCGGCGTAGGGGTTGTTCGTGGTGCTGCTGCCGTGGCCGCAGACCATGACGAGTCGTGCGAAGTTGCTGGTGAGCCCCATGTTTTTCAGCGCTGCCAGGGCGATCTGCACCTGGTCGTCCTGCGGGATGCCGGACTCGATGCGGGCTGCATCGGGCGCGTCCTGAGGAGCGTGTGGGTGGTGCTGCAAATTCGGTGTGGCACAGGTGCTGCACGAGTGGCTGTGGGATTTCGTGTCGAGCTGGAAGCTGTCCTTCACGAGTTTCCAGGCGAAGCCGACGCCGGCGGTTTCGACAAAGGAGAAGCAACTGACGGCGGAGGTCTTGAAGGCGTTCCAGGAGTGGTTGAGCCGCCTGCCGAGTTGAAGCTTCCTCAGCGCGGTTTTTTCCTGCACCGGGGTGGCGTGCGGGAGGTGCTCGCGTATGCGGTATTTCGGTGAGAAGAGCACCGGCACCTGCGAAATGCCATGGCGCTGGCCGAAGGGCACATGCTCGATGAACATGCCGAAAAAGCCCGCGAAGCCGAGTGTCTCGATCTCGGGCGCTGTGGCCTCCAGCGCGCGGCGCATGACCTCGGAGCGCACATCGATGCAGAAGATGGCCTGCAAGGCTGGCCGGGCTTTCGCCGTGGCAGAGGGTGTGCGAGCGGCCTCCAGCAGTCTGCCGCAAAGATCGCGCTGGAAGCCGATTTCGAGCGCGGAGTGCCAGAGGAGGAGCTTGGCCGTGGAGGCAGAAGTTTTGGCGTCTGCGGTGCCTTCATTGGCGGTCCAGAGCCGATGCAGATCCGAAGGCGCGATTTTGTCCAGCAAGGCGACTTCGAAGACCAGCCGCACGGTGAGCAGATCGAGCAATGATTCGTCATGCTGGCCGTGCATGGATTTGTCCCGCACCCGATACTGCACGTAGCTGCTCCAGCCGGGCAAGGTCATGAGCAGGCGGTGAAGGTAGTCTTCCGCGCCCTGCTCGCTGAGTTGCAGCTTTTCAAGCAGCGCGGGGATGGCTGCCGCCGCTGTGTCAGGCAAGGCGGCGACCCTGGCGCGAAACCCGGTCAGGCCGAGCAGTTCGGGGGTGGCATCAATGCTGGCGGCCTGCTGCCATGCTGCGTAGAGCGGGAGCTTCTTCCAGGGCATGCGCCAGGCGGACTGGCCTTCGTCAAAGTAGGCCGCGCACCACTTCGACATCTCCTCGGTGATGAGCGTGCGCCAAGGGTCCAGAGCAGAACCGGCGGCGATATCGGCGACCGACCGCACGAGGGTCGGCACTTCCAGCGGGGGACTTTCCACCCAGTCGATGAGCTCGGCGGGGGTGAGCCCAGACCTGGCCCGCGCCACCGCCGTGCTGAGGTCTGCCAGGGTGATGCGCTGGCTGTCATATTGCTGGCGGAAGTAGTCGCTGGACATCAGCATGCTTTCGTGGGTGACGCGCGCCATGAGGTTGCAGACTTCTGCGAAGGGTTTGCCAGCGAGTCCCACAAAGGGATTCACGGCCACGAAGCTATGCAACGGCCACAGGGGTGGCACGCGGAGGCAGGAATTGCGGGCGATGTTCAGCCAGGGTGGAGGAGGTGAGGAGTTCATCATGTTTTGGGTGGGGAGGGTTGTCATGGTCGTGAGGGGGTGGTTTAAAAGGTCAGGCGGAGATTTTACGGGTGAGCCGGCCAAAGAGCGTGCCGAGGTAGAAGCCGTTGCTGGCATGCACGTAGAGTCGTGCGAAGGCTGGCCGCGATGCCCACAGCGGGAGCTGTGACTGAAAGACGAGCACGGCGAGGAAGAGCAGGCCGATGAAGGCCAGCACTGCGTGCTCGAATCCGCTGCGCAGCGGCGCGTATTGCGGCAGCGCCGAGGCCAGCAGGTGCTCGAACCCGCTGTGCAGTGCGAAGCATGCGGCGGTGGCACCGGTGATGATCAGCAGGCCCCAGAACAGCAGGCCCGTCCGCAGTGAACTGCTCCAGAGCGTCCAGAGCAGGTGCGCCAGGGCCATGATGAAGACCGCTACGAGCAGGAGGTGTCCCGGGTCGGAATCGATTCCCAACCCAAACACCGCCGCGATGCCGAAACCGACCGCCAGCGCCGCAACGACTGAACTCAGCACGACGACCGGGTGTGCAGCGGGCCTGCCCGACGGTGTCCAGGCGGACTTGCTGATGTTGACGATGCTGCCACTGCTGAGAAAGGCATGCGCTTTGTAGAGTGAATGCGCGACAAGGTGGAGCATCGCGAGAGCGAAGGCACCCAGTCCGCATTGCAGCATCATGAAGCCCATCTGCGCGACGGTGGACCAGGCCAGCGAGCGCTTGATGCTGGTCTGCGTCATCATGATGACGGAGGCGAAGAGGGCGGTGAAGGCACCGACGAGAGCCAGCGCATTCAGCGCACCCGGCGACTGAGTGAGCAGCGGACTGAGCCGCACCACCAGAAAGCCGCCCGCATTGATGATGCCAGCGTGCATGAGCGCGGAGACAGGCGTGGGCGTTTCCATTGTGTCCGGCAGCCAGGAGTGGAAGGGAAACTGCGCGGACTTCATCAAGGCACCGGCCACCAGCAGGCCGCAGATCCAGGAGATGGCAGGTCCAGTGACACCCTTGGCGGCGGCGAAGATTTCGCGAAACTCGAAGCTGCCAAACTCATGCCACACCAGCGCGAGGGCGACCAGAAGGCAGAGGTCACCCAGCCGGCTGATGAGGAATTTCTTCTTTGCCGCCAGCATGGCACCCGGCCGCTCCGGGTAAAAGGTCAGCAACTTGTGCAGGCTCATGCTCGTCGCCACCCAGGCGATGGCAAACATGAGCAAATTTCCCGACACGACCAGCATGGCGACCGCGAAGATGGTGAGGCAAAGCCAGCTGGAGAAGCGCGCCTGACCAGGATCGCCGTCAAGGTAGTTCACCGAGTAGCGCGTGACCACCATGCCGAGGAAGGTCACCAGAACGAGCATGAGAACCGAGAGCGCGTCCAAGCACAGACCCAGCTTCACCGCACCCAGATCCAACAGGAGTAATTCCACCGGACCGGTGAGGAGCACGGTGAGCGCAGCGAGCACCGCCGCCAGCAAACCGGCCACCGCAGCCTTTGCAGCATTCATCGCCGCCTGCCGCCCCGGTGCCAGTGTGCCATAGATAAAAGCGACGACGACGAGCACCAGCGGGGCGAGCAGTCCGGGGGATGTGATGATCTGCGGAGGAATGAGTGCGAGGACGGGAGACATGGGGGATGCGGATGAGGATTCTTTGCGCGAGCCATTCATCCCGAAAAAGTTCCCTTCTTTCCAATTCATGTTTTGTCATTCATCGTTCGTTTGGGTAAATGTGAGACCATGGCTTTTCTAAACTACCACCACCTGCGCTACTTCCGCGCCATCGCCACGGAGGGCAGTCTCACTCGCGCGGCGCAGCACCTGAAGCTT
Source organism: Prosthecobacter sp. (assembly GCF_029946185.1). GTDB lineage: Bacteria > Verrucomicrobiota > Verrucomicrobiia > Verrucomicrobiales > Verrucomicrobiaceae > Prosthecobacter. Next base: position 6,527 of record NZ_JAQSEA010000279.1, on the reverse strand, counting down.
TCGCAGTCGGCACTCAGCGTGCAGTTGCGGCAGTTGGAGGAGAATCTGGGCCAGCCGCTGTTTGAGCGTAAGCACAAAGCGCTGGTGCTCACTGAGGCGGGGCGCATCGCTCTCGAGTATGCGCACAGCATCTTTCGCAGCGGGGAGGAGCTTACGGACCTCATGCGGAACCGTGCGTCGCGGAGTCGCAGCTTTCTGCGCGTCGGGGCCGTGGCCACGCTCTCACGCAACTTTCAATTCAACTTTCTGCGTCCGCTGGTGTCGCGGGAGGACGTTGAACTCATCATTCATTCCGGCAGTTTGCGCGAACTGCTGGCGCAGTTGCAGGCCCATACGCTCGACGTCGTGCTGTCAAATACGCCCGTGAGACGGGACGCGGAAACCGGCTGGTACAGCCACCTGCTGGATTCGCAGCCTGTGAGTCTTGTGGGTCACAAGCCGCGTGGGCGGAAGGTGTTTCAATTTCCTGAAGACCTCAGGCACACACCCATCGTGCTGCCGAGTCTGGAGAGCAGTGTGCGCGTGGCCTTTGATGTGCTGATGGACCGGGCAGGCGTGCGGCCGATCATCGCGGCAGAGGTGGATGACATGGCGATGCTGCGACTGATGGCACGTGAGACGCACGGGGTGACGCTGGTGCCGCCAGTGGTGGTGAAGGATGAGCTGGAGAGCGGGGAGCTGGTGGAGCGGCACAAGTTTCCGCAGATCAAGGAGAGCTTCTATGCGATCACGCCGAGCCGGCGGTTTCCGAATCTGATTTTGCGGGAGCTGATGAAGCCGAAGGCAGGGCGGTAGGTGCGGTGGGAGCGGGGTAAAGACGAGTTAGCCAATTCTACGGAGTCATCTTGTTATCATCCTTTTAATCCTGTCAAAGACAGCCATCGCATGACCCTGTTGGTAGGTGGTTTGGTGGCCGTTTTTGACAGGATTAACAAGATGCCAGAATTATGCAGGATTTTTTATTCTGAAGGGCTGCAATGCTTCGGATGTGTTTTGGGTGGTTTTAAACCCGCTTCGTCGAGTGCAGGGTTATCTTTTCATAATCCTGGAATTCTGAAATTTTGTTAATCCTGTCAAAGACAGTCATCGCATGCCCCTGTTGGTGGGTGGTTGGGTGGCCGTTTTTGACAGGATTAACAAGATGCCAGAATTATGCAGGATTTTTTATTCTGAAGGGCTGCAATGCTTCGGATGTGTTTTGGGTGGTTTTAAACCCGCTTCGTCGAGTGCAGGGTTATCTTTTCATAATCCTGAAATCCTGAAATTTTGTTAATCCTGTCAAAGACAGTCATCGCATGACCACTGAGGCAACGAATCTGGAAGTTCGTTTTACGGTTGGCTTTTACCACCCGCCGCCCATGGCTTTCACGAGGCGGACGGTGGCGATGAAGCGCTGCGCAGTCACCTGATTGGCCTGGCGTTCGGTTTGCAGGCGGGGGGCGCGGTTCATGCCTGGCATCGTATCTGATGGTATCTTCTATTATAGACTCGCCACGTCCGGTGCCGGTATGCCCCGGCGCCCCGCAAACGCCCTTTTCCGGCGGCAAGGCTGCCCGAAGCGGGCGGTTTCCCTCATCTTGGGTCTTTCATGCCGGGGATGAGAAATCCCGGCGCGTGGCACCGTACCTATCCCGCCCTGGGCTCTGCACGGGGCATGCTGCCTGCGGCGGCATTCCATTTGTCCCTACCAGCCCCTGTTGTTTATGAATATCCTCCCGACCTCGCGCCGCCGGTTTCTTCAAGCCGGTGGCCTCGGCGCTCTGAACCTCGCCATCCCGGGACTCGTCGTCGGCAAGGACAAGCTGGACGCCTCAGGCAGGGCGGTGGCTTCCAAGAAGCGCTGCATCTTTCTGCTGCTGTGCGGCGGGCCGAGCCAGCTCGATACCTGGGATCTGAAGCCGGACGCACCGTCGGAGATTCGCGGCCCCTACAAACCCATCCGCACCAAGGTCCCGGGCATGCACTTGAGCGAGCTGCACCCCATGCTGGCCAAGGTGACCGATCAGTTCTGCCTCATCCGCTCAATGACGCACACGGGGCCGATCAACAACCACTTCGACGCGATGCACAACCTGCTCAGCGGGCAGTTGATCGAGCGCGTGAAGCAGGGCGAGCCCGACGGACTCCCCTACCTCGGCTCCGTGGTGGCCAGCCATCTGCCGAGTGAGCACAACCTCGTCTCCAATGCCTGGCTCATCAAATGCGTGGGGCCGCCGGTCTTCTGCGCGCCAAACATCGGCTCCGGCGGCTATCTGGGCTCTGCGCACGCGCCGGTGTTCATCGGCTCCGAGACCAACCATCCCGCCATGCCGAATTTCAAGCCGCCGGAGATCTATGACATGGGCGATCCCGAGCGCTTGTGGGAACGGCGCAAGCTGCTCGCCGATCTGGAATCCCAGCTCCTCGCGGACAATCCGCAGGGCAAGGACTGGAACGAACTGCGCGAGAAAGCCTACGACTCCATGACCCGCCCGGAAGGCCGGCAGGCGTTTGATTTGAAGAGCGAGCCGCTGGCCGTGCGCGAACGCTACGGCATGCACCCGCTCGGCCAGAATCTCCTGCTCGCCCGGCGCATGGTCGAGGCAGGCGTGCGCTTCATCACCGTCAATGGCTGGGTCGGTGCCGCGTCGGACGAAAAAGGCGGCGGCCCACCGAGTTCGAGCTGGGACATGCACGGCGGCAATATGGGCATGGGCAACGCCTTCGGCGGTGGCTCCTACGGCATGAACTTCTGCCTGCCACGCCTCGATCAGGCGCTCTCCGCGCTGCTCACTGATCTGAAGCAGCGCGGGCTGCTGGAGGACACGCTGGTCGTTGCCGTCGGCGAATTCGGGCGCACGCCCATCATCCTCACGCAGGGGCCTCCCGGACGCCAGCACTGGCCCAAGTGCTTCTCCGCCATCGTGGCCGGCTGCGGCATTCGCGGCGGCGCGGTTTACGGCGAGTCTGACAAAACCGCCTCCGCTCCCGTGAGCGATCCCGTCACTGTGCAGGATCTCCACGCCACCGTGCTCCATGCCCTGGGCGTGCCGTTAAACGATCTCACCATGAACACCGGCCTCTCCCGCCCTCCCTTCTCCACCGGCAAGCCGGTCATGGGCCTGTTTGGATAGAGTATTTCATAATAGGATACAGCCTGCCTGGCTCATGGCAGTGAGGCTCGCGTCATAGTGTGACGCACTCAAAGGGGAGGATCAGCCTTCCCTCATCACGCTGGTCAAGCCTGTCATGGGATCCCGGCAGGGAGCAGAGAGATGAGCCGGTTGTGAAGCGGTACCGCGCAGCGAGAACCACCGGACCATGAACATGAATGCCCCATTCAGGGCCGCATGCCGGAGGAATGCGAGATGCGTTCATCCACCCAGTGCACGCGGGGTGCTCTCGCACGGTTCTCACTTTTCCAGCAGCATCTCCCCTGAGAAAGAGAGTTCTTGGCCACGGCGTATCCTTCCGCGCTCCAAACGACCCCGCCAGGATGGACAACGCAAGTGCGTCGCAAGCAACCCTCACACCTCATGCTCAAAATCCTCGCCCCATCGGATCACGCCAGCCCGCTCTGTGACGGTGTGTCGCGGCGGAACTTCCTCAAGATCGGCGGGCTCGGCTCCGTGGGTCTCTCCTTGCCCAAGCTGCTCGCGCTTGAGTCCCAGGCAGGCATTCGCAATTCGCACAAGTCGGTCATTCTCATCTACCTCGTCGGCGGGCCGCCGCATCAGGACATGTTTGATCTCAAACCGAATGCGCCCAGGGAGGTCGCGGGCCCGCACAAGCCCATCGGCACCAATGTGCCCGGCATTGAAATCTGCGAGCTCTTCCCACGCATGGCGAAGATGATGGACAAGTTCACCATCATCCGTTCGCTCGTCGGTGCGCAGGCTGGTCACGACGCCGCCCAGTGCTACACCGGCCATGTGCCCACCGGAGTGGCACCGCCGGGCGGATGGCCGCAGTTCGGCAGCGTGGTGAGCAAGGTGCAGGGAGGGCTTGATCCCGCCGTCCCGCCCTTCGTCAGCATGTGCTACGACTGCACCCACGGCCCCTACAACGAGCCCGGCCCCGGCATGCTCGGCTCCGCCAATGCGGCCTTTCGTCACACGGGCCCCAGCCGCGGAGACCTCACCCTGCAAGGCATCACCTATGACCGCCTCTCCGATCGCGCCCGCCTGCTCTCCAGCATCGACCGCTTCCGCCGTGATGTGGATTCCAGCGGTCGCATGGAGGGCATGGATGCCTTCACTCAGCAGGCCATGGGCGTGCTTACCTCATCCAAACTCGCCGATGCGCTGGATCTCTCCAAAGAGGACCCGCGCATCGTCGCACGCTATGGCACCGGCGACACCGTCAAACGCATCGACGGCAACGGTGCGCCGCGCGTGCCGCAGAGCTTCCTCACCGCACGCCGCCTCGTCGAGGCCGGAGCACGCGTCGTCACCGTGAACTACAGCAAGTGGGACTGGCATGGCGGAGCCGGCAATGACATTTTCACCCGCGAACGCGAAGACTTCCCCATCTTTGATCAAGGCATCACCGCCCTCATCGAAGACCTGCACCAGCGCGGGCTCGACAAAGACTGCACAGTGCTCGTCTGGGGAGAATTTGGCCGCACTCCCATCATCAGTCCGCAGGGGGGGCGTGACCACTGGCCGCGCGTGGCCATGGCCCTGCTCGCCGGAGGCGGCATGCCCAATGGCCAGGTCATCGGCTCCACCGATCGCCTCGGCGGCGAAGCCGACAGCCGCCCCGTCACCTTCCCCGAAGTCTTTGCCACGCTCTACCGCAACCTCGGCATCGACGTGAACACCACGACCGTCACAGACAACAAAGGCCGCCCCCACTACCTCGTCGAAAACGGCGCGCAGCCCATCAAGGAGCTCATTTGAAACTTTGAAAAAAAGGGCGTGCACGAATGGCCCCCAATTTCGACAGGAAGAACAAGATGACGGAATTTCAGGATTTTAGCAGGAGAACTCTGCACACGCAGAAGCAGGGTTTTAAACCGTCCAAAACACATCGGTCCCATAGCGGCAGAGCCGCCTTTCAGAAGAAATGATCCTGAAATTCTGAAATGCTGTGAATCCTGCCAAAGCAACCTTCGCCGCTTGAGCCTCACCACCCGCCGCCCATGGCTTTGACTAGTTTCACGGTGGCGATGAATCTTTGGGCGGTGACTTGATTGGCCTGGCGTTCGGTTTGGAGGCGGGTGCGTTCGGCGTCGAGGAATTCAATGTAGCCGGTGGCGCCGCTGTCGTAGCGGGCGCGGGTGAGATCGGCGGCTTGGGAGGCGGCGGCGAGGGCTTCGTTTTGGGCGGCGGATTGCTCGGCGCGGTAGCGGGTCTGGGCGAGGGTGGTCTCGACGTCTTTGAGGGCGGTGAGCACGGCCTGACGATAGGTGGCGATGGCTTCCTCACGGGCTTCGCGTTTGAGGCGCACATTGGCGCGGATGAGGGCGAAGCCGGTGATGGGCAGGCTGAGGCTGGGGCCGAAGGACCAGACGCGGCTGTCTGCGGTGAAGAGATCGCTGGTGTTTTTGCTGAGGTAGCCGCCCTGGGCGGTGAGGCTGATGGCGGGGAAGTAGGCGGCGGTGGCGACGCCGATGTCGGCATTGCGCGCGGCGACGAGGCGCTCGGCTGAGGCGACATCGGGACGGCGCTCGAGGATGCTGGCGGGAAGCCCGGCTGGGATGGTGGGCGGTGAGCCGCGCAGGGGGCGCTCGGTCATGAGGAAGTTGGTGGCGGGCACGCCGCAGAGGAGGGAGAGATTGTCGCAGGCTTCCTGACGCTGGCGTTTGATGTCGGCGAGTTCGGCCTTGGCGGTGGCGACTTCGGTTTTGGAGCGGGCGAGGTCGGTCTCCTGAATGGTGCCGGCGGTGAAGCGCTGCTGGATGATGCCGAGGCTCTTGTCACGCAGGGCGATGGTGCGGCGCAGGGAGGCGAGATCGGCATCCAGCGCACGAAGCTGGAAGTAGGTGGCGGCGACGTCTCCGGTGAGGGTGAGGAGGACGTTGTTGAAATCGGCAGCGCTGGATTCTGACTGAGCGCGGGCGGATTCAAAGGAACGGCGGACCTTGCCCCAGAGATCGATCTCGTAGCTGAGGTCGAGGGCCTGGCTGAAGGTGTTGATCTGCGAGGAGGGGATGTTGACGGGGACGGGCGTGGGCAGATTGGCGGAGGTGCGCTCGCGCTTGTTGCGTGAGTTGAGTTCGAAATTGGGGAACCAGTCGGTGGCGGCGGCGCGGGCATTGGCGCGTGACTGCTGGATGCGGGCGTAGGCGGCGCGGAGGTTTTGATTGTCGGCGATGGCGAGGGCTTCCAGGCGGTCGAGCTCGCTGTCATGGAAGACTTTCCACCAGTCGCCTTTGGGGGCGTCATCGCGCGGGGCGCTGGGCTGCCAACGCCAGGTGGCGGGGGTGATGTCGGTGGTGTCGGGCTTCTTGTAATCGGGCCCGACGGTGCAGGCGCCGAGCCCCAGGAGGAGGACGGGGACGAGGCAGAGGCGGGGGGTGGAGAGGGGCCTGAGGACGGAGGGGG
>NZ_JAQSEA010000278.1 GCF_029946185.1 Prosthecobacter sp. | reverse complement strand
CATTACGAGCGCTTAACGCACACGAACCTCTCGCGGCTTAACAACCTGACTTCCGGCCAGGTGTACCAGAGCGTGCTGGACAAGGAACGCGCAGGCAAATACCAAGGGAGGACGGTGCAGGTGATCCCGCACGTCACCAATGAGATCAAGGCCCGCATGCACGAGGTCGCGGATAAGATGGGCGGAGACGTCATCATCACCGAAATCGGCGGCACCGTGGGTGACATTGAAGGTCTGCCCTTCCTGGAGGCCATTCGTCAGTTTGGGCATGAGGTGGGCCCAGGCAATGTGCTCTACATCCATGCGACGCTGGTGCCGTACATCAAGGCGGCGCAGGAGCTGAAGACGAAGCCCACGCAGCAGAGCATCGCGAAGCTGCGCGAGATCGGCATCGCCCCGCACATCATTCTCTGTCGTACCGAGCATCCGCTGGATCTCGATGTGCGCGAAAAAATTTCCTTGTTCGGCAACGTTCCCATCGAGGCGGTCGTCGAAGTGCGCGATGTGAAGCACACGATTTATGAGGTGCCGCTGAAGCTGCATGAAGAGCGGATGGACGACAACGTGTGCCGCCTGCTTAATCTGACTACTCCACAGCCTGACCTCAGCCGCTGGCGCAACTTTGTGCAGCGTGTCATCCACCCCACGCACCACGTGCGCATCGGTGTGGTGGGCAAATACATCGAACTGCAGGACGCCTACAAGAGCATCTACGAATCGCTCACGCATGCAGGGGCTTCCCACGACTGCAAGGTGGACATCATCCGCGTGGATGCGGAGAGCATCGAAAAAGCCGGGGCTGAGCTCTATCTCACCGGTTTGCAGGGAATCCTCATTCCTGGTGGCTTTGGAGATCGTGGTACGGAAGGAAAAGTGGCGGCTGCGCGCTACGCCCGTGAAAAAGGCATTCCCTACTTTGGCATTTGCCTGGGGATGCAGATTGCTGTGATTGAGTTTGCCCGCAATGTCTGTGGTCTTGTGGGTGCTACGAGCACCGAGTTTGACAAGAGCACTGCGCATCCGGTCATCAGCCTCATGGAGGAGCAGAAGAAAGTGAAGCAGCTCGGTGGCACGATGCGGCTGGGCTCCTGGGTGACGGATCTGGTTCCTGAAAGCAAGGCCTTCGAACTCTACCGCAGCGCCACCATCACTGAGCGCCACCGGCATCGTTTCGAGTTCAACTCCGACTACAAGGAGATCATGGAGCAGAAGGGCATGCTGATCTCTGGTACGTCACCGAAGGGTGATCTGGCGGAAATCATCGAACTGCCTGCGCATCCGTTCTTCGTCGGCTGCCAGTTCCATCCCGAGTTCCTCTCCAAGCCGAACAATCCGCATCCGCTGTTCTTTGGCTTTGTCAAAGCGGCTATGGAGCACCATGCGGTGGTGAATGAGGTGGGTTAGGGGGCGGTCAAGGTGGGCAAGCAGTCAAGCAGTCAAGCAGTCAAGGCGTTCCGTCGTGGGACAGCTGTCCTCATCAAACTGTTGACGCTAGGTGATGAGAGAGTGTGTGGTGGATGATCGAATTGGGGGAATTGGGTCAAAGAGGGCGATTGACCAACCTATGGGGCGGCTTGTAGTTTGGGGCTGACCTTAGCACTCGAAAATCATGCGCTCCTCGAATCCTACGCTTAACGACAGAGTTTTTGAAAACACACGTTCGGGGAATCCGGCTGATGGGGTGATGACGCTCAACGGCACGGTTCTCAAAACGGCGATCCTCACGCTGCTGCTGGTCACCTCGGCGAGTTGGAGCTGGAAGATTCTCATGGACGGGAGTGCTCCGGCATGGTTCGGCTCCGCGCTGACCTTTGGGTGGATTGTTCCATTGGCCCTTGTGCTGATCATTTCCTTCAAGCCTAAGACCGCACCTGTGCTGGCGCCGTTGTATGCGCTGAGCAATGGCGTCATCGTCGGCATTGTCTCCGCGATGTATGAGAAGGCGTTTGGCGGAATCGTCCTCACCGCTGTGATGCTGACCTGCGGCATTTTGTTTGCGCTGCTCGCTGCTTATTCGACGGGGATGATCAAGCCGACGGAGAATTTCAAACTGGGTATTTTTGCGGCCACCGGGGGTATCGCGATCTTTTACCTCGCCACGATAGTGCTCGGCATGTTTGGCATCCAGATTCCCGGTTTGTTTGGCAACGGCTGGGTCGGAATCGCTTTCTCCGGCTTCGTGGTGGTGATCGCCGCGCTGAACCTTGTGCTCGATTTTGACTTCATCGAAAACGGCTGTGCAGCCGGTGCGCCGAAGTATATGGAATGGTATGCCGCTTTCGGCCTGCTGGTTACTTTGGTCTGGCTGTACTTTGAAATTTTGCGTCTGCTGGGCAAGCTGCGCAGCCGCGATTGAACAATGTCTTGTTTAGCAAACTCCAACCTGTCCCGATTTATGAAAACCACCCTCTTGTTCAGCCTTCTTCTTGCCAGCGCTACGCTGAGCCACGCCAATCCTGAAATTGCCACGGTCATTGATCAGGAATACGGTGCAGCCACCGCCGAGGGAATTCTTCTGATGCAATCCGGCGCCAGCGCTGCCGAACCGCTGCAATGGTCCGTTTTTGCGCGTGATCCCTTCCGCCCGGGGGAACTGGTGCGGGCTTCTCTTACCGTGGTCAACGGTGCATGGGCCCCCAAGGCTACGGGGGCCGGTCCCAAGCTGCTGGGCCGCGTGCCGCCGCAGCCAATCGCATTTAACCGAATCAGATTTCGTGCGTTGGACGTGCTCAGAATTGCACAGCGGAATTCGATGCTGGCTAAAACCAACTTCGTGACCGCCTCCTACCAACTGGCTTCTGATTCGACCACGGGTGCCCCACAATGGGGAGTGGCGGTGAATGGCACTGATGGCCGTGAAGTGGGTTTCATTGTGATCTCCGCCGAAACCGGCGCGGTGATTCATCAGCAGTGGAACAATGGTCTGTCCAGCAATGTGCCCGGTGCGCCGGTTTCTGAGCTGGATCACGATGGCAAGGGCGAGCGTGCTGCTGAGAACGTGAGGCGTGCTGCCCGTAATGCCTGGGAGTGGACCGGGGACACGGGTCTTGAGGTCGGGCATTTCTTCAAGCGCTTGTTCAGGAGCGGGGACAACTGAGTGAGGGTTGCAGAGGGTTGATTCGTGGTCGTACTTTCTGGGGGGAACTTTGCGCCTATTCCGGAGATGTCCTTTTTTCGTGGCAGGATTGCGAAGGGGCTGGCAATGCTACAGACCCTTCCAGAACGAGCTGAAGCTCATGAGTACTTTACTTAGAGCTGCACGGCTTGGTTCATGACTGCGATCTTGACGCTGCCTTGGATGTGTTTCGCATCCAATGCGGCTTTGAGGGCGGTGGCGCGGTCGGGTTCGCCGTGGACGAGGAAGATGTTGCTTTTTGGGCCCTGGACGCGGTCAAACCAGCCGAGGAGCTCGTTGTGGTCGGCGTGGCCGGAAAAGGAGTCGAGGATCTCAATGTCGGCGTTTACTTGGAAGTCGTCGCCGAGGATTTTCACGTGCTTGTGGCCTTCGCGCAGCTTCCAGCCGAGGGTGTTTTGTGCGCAGTAGCCGACGAAGAGGATGATGTTGTGATCGTTGCCGACGTTGTTGCGCAGGTGGTGGAGGATGCGGCCGGATTCGGCCATGCCGGAGGCGGAGATGATGATGGCGGCGCCTTTGAGCTTGTTGAGGCTCTTGGATTCGTTGACATCGCGCACGAGCTGCAGGCCTTCGAAGCCGAAGGGGTCTGCGCGCATGAAGGCGGCTTCATGGACGGAGGGCTTGAGTTCATCGACGTGCAGGCGGAAGATTTCGGTGGCCTTCACCGCCAAGGGGCTGTCCACAAAGGTGGGGATCAGGGGGAGGCAACCCTCATGGCGCAGTTGATCGAGGGTGTAGAGGAGCTGCTGGGTGCGCTCGAGCGCAAAGGCGGGGATGATGAGCTTGCCTTTCTGCTGGAGGATGCGGCGGATGATCTGGCAGATGTGGTCGGTGGAATCCGTGGCGAGTTCATGGTGCCGCCCGCCATAGGTGCTCTCCATGATGATGTGATCGACGTTCTCGCAGGGTTCGGGATCTGCGAGGAGGTCATTGTTGGGGCGGCCGATGTCGCCGGAGAAGAGCAGGCGGGATTTTTTGCCGGTCTCGCGGTCGTCGATGTCGAGGACGACCTGTGCAGAGCCGAGGACGTGGCCGGCGTCGATGAAGGTCATGGTGACGCCGTCGGCGATGATCATGGGGCGGTGGTAGCCTACGGATACAAACTGCCGCATGCAGCGCTCTGCATCTTCCATGGAGTAGCAGAGTTCCAGCAGTGGCAGGCTGTCCTGCTTGCGGTGACGGTTGAGCCAGTTGATGTCGGACTCGTGAATGTGCGCGGCGTCCGGGAGCATGATGCTGCAGAGATCGCGGGTGGCGGGGGTGGCGAAGATGTTGCCGGTGAAGCCGCGTTTGCAGAGGTGGGGGAGATTGCCGCTGTGGTCGATGTGCGCGTGGGAGAGGACGACGACGTTGATTTCCTCTGGATTGAAAGGGAAGTCGCGATTGCGCTCGAAGGCCTCGCTGCGTCTGCCTTGGTACAGGCCGCAGTCCAGGAGAATGCGCTGACCGTTGACGGTGATGAGATGCTTGGAGCCGGTGGTGGTGCCGGCGGCACCGCAGAAGGTCAGTTTCATGGTTGGCTGGGGGGTGGGTATTGTCCGAAGCGCAGCGTTGGATCAATGAACGTGCGGGTGTATGCAGCACAGCGAATTTAGTCTGGCGTGCGATTGCAAAGCCATCTTTTTATTGTCAGGCATCGACATTTAAAGAGGCTTGAGGCTTCCTTCATTTTGTGGTGCTGCATTGACTGCCTGAGTGACTGCCGAGCGGGGTTGGTGGGCGGATTTTGGCTGGCATGCTGAATTGAGTCTCTGAAACGGCGGACTGATTGCGTATAGATTTCTTGCTTGGCATTTTCCTCGCAGTCCTTCATCGTTCCCATTTCCAATCATGCGCCTACTTCTCACCCTCGCTCTCCTTGTTCAATCTGCCACTGCTGCTGAGTGGACCATCTCCACCTTTGCCGGAAATGGCAGCAAAGGCGGCAGTGGTGATGGCGGGCCTGCGACTGCGGCGCAGATCGACAATCCCTTTGGCGTCACGCGCGGGCCGGATGGGGCGATCTGGTTCTGCGAGTACACGGGCCAGCGCATTCGCCGTGTGGCTGCGGATGGGACGATCAGCACCATCGCGGGCACGGGAAAGAAGGGATACAGCGGCGATGGTGGTCCGGCATTGGAGGCGACGTTTAATCTTCCGCATGAGCTGCGGTTTGATGCGAAGGGCGATCTCTATATCGTCGATATGACGAATCATGTGGTGCGCAAGGTGGACATGAAAACGAAGGTCATCACGACGTTCGCGGGTACGGGAGTGGCAGGCTACAGCGGCGATGGTGGACAGGCGGCACAGGCGCAGTTCAAGCAGCCGCACAGCATTCAGTTTGGTCCGGATGGCAGCCTGTATGTGTGCGACATCGGCAACAACGTGATTCGGAAGATCGACATGCAGAGCGGAACGATCAGCACGTTTGCGGGGACGGGGAAGCCGGGTGCGACGCCGGATGGAGCACCGATTGTGGGGACGCCGCTGAAGGGGCCGCGCTCACTGGATTTTGACAAGGCGGGGAATCTGTGGCTGGTGACGCGCGAGGGGAATCAGGTCTTCAAATTCGACCTCAAGGCGGGGAAGATACATCACATTGCTGGAACCGGGGCCAAGGGCTTCGCTGGCAATGGTGGTCCGGCGAAGCTGGCGACGCTGAGCGGGCCGAAGGGGGTGGCGATCGATGCGGAGGGCAATGCGTGGCTGGCGGATACCGAAAGCCACAGCGTGCGGATGATTGATGCGAAGACGGGCAACCTTGAACTCATCGCGGGAACGGGTGAGAAGGGCGACGGGCCGGATGGTGATCCGCTGCAATGCAAGATGGCGCGGCTGCATGGCATCTTCTGCGATGCAGACGGCACGGTGTATATAGGCGACAGTGAGGCGCATCGGGTGCGGTTGCTGAAGAGGAAGTAGCACTGCTACGAACGGTGAAACGCGGAGATCGAGAGATTTGCCTGCCGCAGGCGGTCGGCGATTTCATGCGTCATTTCCTGCAGCATGGTGATCTTCAGCGCTGGATTGCGTTCATTCAATGCATCGAACCAGGCTTTGGAAATGACGACGCATTCGACGGACTCAAGGGCGACGACATCCGCTGAGCGTGCCGAACTGTCCAGAAACGCCATCTCGCCGACGGTCATTCCGGCGGTGAGGACGTCAATGCGTTTGCGGGTTTGATCTTCCGTGCGGATCTGCACCTCCACCGTGCCGCTGACGATGACAAACATTTCAGCGGCGAGGTCTCCGCAGTTGATGATGGATTGATCGCCGGTGTAATGACGCCGGGGGAGTTCCTGCTCAAGAAAGGCGATGTCTTCGGTCGAACACTGGCGAAACAGGGTGCAGGATTTGAGGCTCAAGGGCATGTGAGGCCGCCAGGAAACGCCGGTAACTTCCAGCAAGAGCGAATCTTCACAATGCTCCAATGCGGCATCCATGGTGGTGAAGATGTCGGCCTCGGCGATGCCGACGGCGCGCAGTGCTGTCATGAACTTGGCGGGCTGGCAGAAGAGCACGCGTACACCGAGGGATGCCAGGCGGGGGCCGAGATTTGCGAGGAGGATGAGGCTGACTGAATTGGCACTGACGACCGCGCGGAGGTCAAAAATGATGTGCCTGCAGTCTGCCCCAAGAGCGGTAGCGAGACGAATCACGGGCTCGATGGTGGTGAAGGTGAGGCCGCCCTGGAGTTCCATGATTTGAATCATGGAGCCGTTTGCACGCAGCAGTTCACGTGCCTGAGGGGGCAGCCGGCGCCGGGAGACGACCTCACCGCCATGGTATTTCAGGCGGATGGCAGAGCGCGGAGTGGCGGTGGGATTCATCATGTGAAGGGCGAGTTCACGCGAGAGATCCATGCAGACTTTGATACCGCGATCACTGTTGCCCTGCTTGTCCAATGGAGGGGAGAAAATGCCGATGCCCAACTGGCCGGGCAGGACGGCGAGGATGCCTCCGCCCACGCCGCTTTTGGCGGGGAGGCCCACGCGGTAGATCCATTCCCCGGACCAGTCATACATGCCGCAGGTGGCCATGACGCCGAGGACATTGTCCACGTATTCGGCTGCGATGGCGCGTTTGCGTGTGACGGGCTGAATGCCTTGGTTGGCGAGAGTGGCCCCCATCAAGGCCAGATCCCGGCAGGTGACTTCCACGGAGCATTGCTGGAAGTAGGTTTCCAAGGTTTCATCCGGGTCTTCATCGAGGATGCCAAAATTGCGGAGCAGCCAGCCGATGGCGCGGTTGCGGTGACCGGTCTCGCTTTCACTGCGATAGACGGACTGGTTGATGTCCAGATCCCGCCCGGCAAAGCCGCTGAGATATTCCACCACGCGGTCAATACGGCTTTTGCCGTCCTTTTTCAGAATCTGGCCGGCGGTGGCGATGGCACCGGCGTTGATCATGGGATTGAACGGCGCCCCTGTACCTTCCTTGAGGCTGATGGCATTGAAGGCTTCGCCTGAGGGCTCCACGCCGATGCGTGACAAGACGTGCTCCTCACCGCGGTCCTCCAGCGCAAGGCCGTAAACGAGGGCTTTGGAGATGGACTGAATGGTGAAGGGCTGGCGGGTATCCCCCACTTCATAGACGTGTCCGTCACGCGTGGCGATGCAGATGCCAAAGCAGCGCGGGTCGGCCTTGGCCAGTTCTGGGATATAATCCGCCACCTGGCCGTCCATGCTGGACGCGTAGCGAGAATACAATTGTTCGACGTACTCTTGGATGGGAGAGAGCATCCTCATGCTAAAGCAGTCACCGTGCCGAATGGGTAAAATTCTGAAAATGGGTGCTTTTAAGTGAGCGAATATCGTTTGGAAAAAATCAGCGTTTCATCAAGTATCCCTCTATACCACCATGATTTCACCCCGCTCCTGCTTCCTCGCCCTGTTCTTGCCTTTCATCGCTCACGCGGATCAAATCGTGCTCGTCGCTGGCGGCGGCACGCAGGATGCCGATAACATTGCGGCGACGGATGCGGAGCTGAAGGAACCGTTTGGCACGGCGTTTGATTCGGGCGGGCACATGTGGATCATCGAGATGGTGTCGGGCAACCGGCTGCTGCAGGTGGATGGCGGCGGGACGATCCAGCATGTGGCGGGGCAACTGAAACCTGGCGACAGTGGCGATGGCGGGCAGGCGATCCGTGCGCAGTTCAATGGGCCGCACAATCTGGCGATCCTGCCGGATGACAAAGTGCTGATTGCGGACACATGGAATGGGCGCGTGCGGGTGGTGGATGTGAAGGCGCGCATCGTGTCGCCGTTGGAAGGCTGGCGGGCAGCGGCGGGGAAGGAGAAGGGGAGCGGGCCGTACTGCATTACGCTGAATTTTGAGGGCACGAAGCTCTACATCGCGGACTTGCGTCAGGTGCATGAGCTTGATCTGGTGACGCATCAGAGCCGGGTGATCGCGGGCAACGGCAAGAAGGGCAAACCTGAGGACGGTGCGGTGGCGGTGGATGCGCCGCTGTCTGATCCACGTGCGGTGGCACCTGACCGGCAGGGGAATGTTTATATCCTTGAGCGTGGGGGTAACGCGCTGCGTGTGGTGGATAAAACCGGGCACATTCGCACGGTGGTGAACGCCAGTGGCAAGAAGGGTGGAGAAGGGGACGGCGGCCCGGCGCTGGAAGCGACGATGAACGGGCCCAAGCATCTGTGCGTGGACAAGGACGACAGCGTCATCATCGCTGATGCGGAGGCGCATCTGGTGCGCCGCTATGTTCCAACGACGGGTATGATGGAGCGCATTGCGGGCACGGGCAAGCAGGGCAGTGCTGGAGTGGGCGGTGATCCACGGCAGTGTCAGCTTTCACGCCCGCATGGCGTCACCATCAAGCCGGACACGGGGGATCTTTACATCACGGACAGTTACAACAACCGGGTGTTGAAGATTGTGAGGCAGTAACTCGGAGCCGTTTAAAGTTTCAGGTTTAAAGTTTCAAGTCCATGAAACCGAGGATGTGATGGCGCATTTGACCTTCGTTATTTCAAAATCGGCTCGGGGCTGATCTTGAGCACGAGGGGGCGGTGATCGCTGGCTTTGTAAAAGTCGCGGTCGGAGTGGACGAAGGAATTGCGGGTGTCGATGTGGGGGCGGAGCAGGCGGCTGGTGAAGCAGTAGTCGAGGCGAGAGTAGGTGTCTGTCGTGTCCCAGAAATGCGTCCAGACCTCGCCGTTTTCATCGCGGAGGAGGACGTCGCGCAGGGCGGTGTCGGCGGTGCGGGGGCTGCCCATGATTTCCGCGAGGGAGGGTTCGTTGCGGTGGGCGTTGAAGTCGCCGTAGGCCAGGATGCAGGCAGAGGGCTCGCGGGCAAAGATTGAGTCGATGTGGAGGCGGAGGAGCCGAGCCTCGTTGCGGCGCATCTCGGCTTGGTCAGCCTCGGGAGTCGTACGCATGGACTTGAGATGCACGCCGAGCAGATGGAGGTCAAAGGTGGGCGTGATGGCTATGGTGACATCGAGAATGCCGCGCTGAAACGGCAGGGTTTGTGCGCCGATTTGATAGGAGAGCGTGGTCTGCGAGTTGCGTGCCTTGATGGGCAGTCGCGAGAGCAGGGCGAGACGGCGTGATGGATCGCCACCATGCGCGAGTTCGGTGTAGGGGAGGTCCACGCCCGCCTTTTGCAGGTGGTGTTGCAGTTCCGCCAGATCGTCGGCGGTGCCGATCTCACAGATGCCGAGGATGTCGGGGTGGATGGCGGCGAGCATTTTCACCACTTGAGCGCGCTCGTTTTCGGGCTTGGGGGTGGCGGGCCTGCCGATGGACCGCTCCATGGTCAGCCAGTTTTTCAGATTGTAGGAGCAGAAGGTGAGGCGCTGCGGCTCGGCGGCAGACAGCAGCGCCGCCAGGGCAAAAAAAACGGCGGGTCCCAAGACCCGCCGCGTGAACTGTGAAGGTGGCAGCATGCCAGCGGATGGATGCGACTAGATGTCTTCGACGTTGGCCACAGGCTGGCGCTTTTCTGCCGGGGGAGTCTGGATTTTCGGGCGCTCGACTTCTTCCTGGGCGTTGTGGAGTTCGTTTTCGAACTCCGTGCGGGCCTTCTTGAACTCGCCCATGCTCTTGCCGAGGCTGCGGGCGAAGGTGGGGAGCTTTTTCGCGCCGAAGAGCACGAGAATGAGAATGCCGATGATGATCATCTCGGGCGTGCCGAGAGGTCCGATAGCGAGGATGGATGAGGGGTTCATATGGGTATAGTTTTGCATTGTTCGTGGTGACGTGCAACGCGGACTTTAAGTCGTTCCCAGTGGGGCCATGGTCCTTTGCGCGGAGTGAAAACGACCGGGGCTGGAACGCCATGGTGATGTCTTCAATGCTATTTAACGCCGCATGAGGTGCGGGGTTAGCAGGAATTTGGTGATTTCGGTGATTTTGTTGCTGGGGGAGAGGCTTTCATTGGCAATTGAAATCGCTGGAGTGTTGGTGTGCATGCTCTGCCTAATGATTGGCTTGAGCGCTCCGCTGGTCTGTTCGTTTCGCATTGCGCTAAGTTTTGCGCGGAAGGTTCCTCTGCTGCCATCCCCCCAAGCAATCTCCCGCTTGCCACCTTTGCTGCTGACTGGCATATTCCCATATGATAACGACCTTTCCCAATACGGAAGGAGAACTGCTGCGTCGCGTGGTGGACCCGCAGCGTGCTGGCTGGTCTGCTGAGGCGGCGCAATCCATTCTGGCGTTGTCATTTTCACCGGCGGACTTGAACCGGGCGACGGAACTGGCTGAAAAAGCGGGCACGGGTGAGATGACAGCGGATGAACAGCGTGAGATGGAGGGCTACCGCCATGTGGGCCGCTTTTTGGAATTGGTGAAATCACGCGCACGGCTGTCACTGAAATCGCTTAATGCTGCGTGAGCCGGCCTGATCTAGCCTCCGCCCGTATCGTGCGCGAACGCGGCGCGGGCCGCTGTGAGTACTGACACCTGCCTGAGGTGGTGGCGGAGTTGCCGTTTCAACTGGACCACATCATCGCACAGAAGCATCTCGGTCCCACGCAGGAATCGAATCTTGCTTTTTCCTGTTACCCCTGCAATTCCGCGAAAGGGCCGAACATCGCGGGAATCGATCCGGTAAGCGGGGGCATCACGCCGTTGTTCCATCCACGCGAGGATGAATGGCCGTCGCAGTTCGAATGGCGCGGGGCCTGGCTGTTTGGCAAAACCCCGAAGGCACGGGCGACGATTCAGGTTCTGGGCATCAATGATGCCGAGGCAGTGGCTTTAAGAGAGAGTCTGCTGGAGGAAGAAGTGCGATTCGACTGAAGCGTATTTGGAATTTCTATGCATGGAACTACCACACTCCACCGGCTGGTCCAATGCAGGAACCAGAGTTTGGCGATTGCAGAGGCGTGCTGACGGCGTACCAATGAGTTCACCATGATTCACAACGTTTATTTTTGGCTCAAGCCTGACCTTTCTGCGGAACAACTGACCACTTTCGAGACGGAGCTGATGCACCTGCTTGAGATCGACTACCTCGTGCATGCTTTTGTGGGCAAGCCGGCGGAGACGGAAAAGCGGCCGGTGACGGACCACTCCTTCAGCTACTCGCTGACGCTGCATTTCAAAAACATGGCGGACCATGATTTTTACCAGAAAGAGTGTCCGAAGCACCTGCGCTTTGTGGATGTGTGCAAGCCGTTCTGGGAACGTGTGGTGATCTATGACAGTTCACCGCTGCACTAAGATTCTCTTCCTTTAAATTCATGTCCTACACCTTCCCTAAATCCGCCGAGCTTTTCGCGCGTGCGCAAGGCAGCATCGCTGGCGGCGTCAACAGTGGCATCCGCAAGATGGAGGCGCCGGTGCCTCTGTATTTTGACCACGGCAAAGGCTCGCGCTTGTTTGATGTCGATGGCAATGAGTACATTGATTTCCAGATCGGGCAGGGGGCGATCCTCTACGGTCACGCGCCGGAAGGAATGGCGGATGCCATCGGCACGCAGGCGCATAAGGGGACGCACTGGGCGGCGCAGAGTGAGCTGGAGATTGATGTGGCGGAGAGGCTGCAGAAGATGATCCCGGGTGCGGAACGCGTGCGCTTCAACAACAGCGCCACGGAGGTGGTGCTCTCGGCGCTGCGGCTGGCACGTGCGCATACGGGCAGGTCGATGATTTTGAAGTTTGAAGGGCATTACCATGGCTGGGGAGATGAAGGCCTGGTGGGCTACGCGCCGCCGGCTGACCAATGGGGGACGGAGGATGACCCGACGCGACTGCACCCTAGCAAGGGGGTGATCCCGGAGGTGCTGAGCACGTTTGTGGTGGCGCGCTGGAATGATCCTGCGCATCTGCGTCAGCGGGTGGCGGAGCATCACGATCAGATCGCCGCGATCATCTTTGAGCCGGTGCTGTGCAACACGGGCTGCATGCCTGCCGCGAACGGCATGCTCGCTACGATTCGTGAATTGTGCGATGAGAACGGCATCGTCATGATTGCGGATGAAACCATCACGGGCTTCCGCTTTGGCGCGGGCTGTGCGCAGACGTATTACGGATTCACGCCTGATTTGACGATTCTGGGCAAGGCCATCGGGGGTGGGGTGCCGTTTGCGGCTCTCGCGGGCAAGAAGGAGATGTTTGCCAAGATCATCAGCGGCGAGGTGGTGCATGCGGGTACTTTGAATGCGAATCCGCTCTGCCTTGCTGCGGCTAAGTGGTGCCTGGATGAAGTGATCGCGCTGGGGGACAAACATCCTGCCGGCGCGATCGCGCTGGGCGAGCAGTTGATGGCTGGTTTGAGCAAACTGGCAGCGGAGCATAACATCCCGCTGCGGCCGCAGGGGCCTGGTCTGGTGTTTCATTCCACCATGCTCAAGCCGGGTGCGCCTGAAGGGGAGATCACGAACTACCGCGACTACGCTTTGCGTCAGGATGCGCCGCGCTGGGCGCATCTGCGCCGCTGCTTGCTGGAAGAGGGCGTGCGAGCGATCGAGCGCGGGCTGTGGTTTATCAGTCTCGCGCATACGCAGGCGGACATTGATGAAGCGCTGCAACGGGCTGC
>NZ_JAQSEA010000277.1 GCF_029946185.1 Prosthecobacter sp. | reverse complement strand
CCACGATTCAAACAAGGATCACATGCCATCCCGCACACCGGTCAATAGCCCCGCAGTTTCCAACGACTTATGATAGGGTGTCTCCAACTTTGTGGGTAAAGACCAGATATTTCCCAATGCGCTCTCGCAGTTGATTGAAAACTCGGGAACGTTGGCTGAGTTGATTCATAGCCGCCATGTTCTCCACTCCCGAGGAATTCGATCACCTTCCCAAGGTGGATGAAGAGGCTGTGGAAAAACCGGAGTCGGGCGGACCGACCCAAGCCGAAGCGCGTGAGCCTGTGGCTCCTGCCTCTCCGCCGCCACAGAGGCCGGCCGCAGACAAAAACAAGGCGACTAAAAAAATCCCCCTGACTGCACATGCAGGGGGCTCTCCGCCGAAACAGCAGAGTCATCCCGCCTCCGTGTTCAAGCCACGGCCCGCCATTCGATCCAGAATGCAACCAGACGCGGAAGCACCTCCCGCGCATTCCTGGCGGCAACGCTGGGACAAATGGGGCGGACGTTCGCTCGCGCTGAGTTTTGCCGTCCATGCGCTGATATGGGGGGCTGGCGCGGTGATTGTGGTGCATCAGGTCATCGACAAACAGATCGACTTCATCTCCGGTGGCGGCTCGGTCCAGGGCGCGCAGGCTGCGGAGGCGCTGCAGCACAAGATTCAGCAGAAGAAAAATCCCTGGCTGAAAAAGGCGATGCCCAATCGCAAGCTGGCAGTGGCTGACAGCCTCAAGGATGTGATGGTGCTCACGGATGTGCCCGACATGCTCGACTTGCCCCAGACCGTCAAACCCATGGGGGCTGGCGCGTTCAGCGGAGGATTCGGCTTGGCGGGTGCCGCAGGCGGTTCTGGCAACGGGGTGGGACTGGGCGCCAAGAGCGGCATGGTGTTCGGCCCCTTGTTTGGTCTGACCATCAAGGCCAAAAAGCTGGCCGTGGTTCTCGACGTTTCCTCCTCAATGATGCCGCATCTGGAACGCGTGGTCAATGAGGTGGACAAAGTGGCGAAAGGCAGCGTCGTGGTGTTGTATTTTGGCTGTGGCCTGGAGGCACCGTCGAAGCCGCTGGTGGGCACGAAGATATTCCGCACCTCAACGGTCGAGTTTGGAAAATTCTGGCGTCTTGGCGGGGCTACCTTCATGGAGACGGCGCAGTATAAGATCGACACCAGGAAGCCCATCCCCATCAAGGATCTCTTCCTCAAGCTGTCGCGTCGCCCGCAGACCTATTTTATCCACAATGTCGGGGTGGGCTACACCTGGCTCGCGCTGCTGAGTGATGAGGTGCGCAATGCCGACGGTCTCTACTGGTTCTCCGACTTTCAGGACGTCGTGGACTTCAAGCAGCTCTCCGTGGTGCTCGACAACTTGAAGCGCCGGAAGCAGCGGCTCTACATTCACTCCTCTGGCAAAGGGGAGTACTTTGACCTCGTCAAAAATCAGCTCGTGGTTCCCACGGAGGGAGATTCCTACATCGACGAATGAGGATGTGGCAAAGGGCAGTCCCTCATCTGACCGGGGCAAACTGCACGATGTTGCGGTGGTAAACCTCACACTCTTTCTTGTGCATCCAGATGCTGAACCAGAACAGCAGTGCGCCGAAGGCGACCACGAAAAATACGACCATCCGGCTTTTGGGAGAACGCGCTGCGGCGAGGGCCGCGAAGCTGACCAGTGACATCGCATAGTAGGGCCAGGACCAGTCTTTGCGGCGTTGTGTTTGATCCTGAATGAGCGGTGCTAAATCCGGGGAACGCGTGGCGAGGATGCGGGGGGTCGCCTTGGCGCGCAGATCATTGTAGGGCCACACACTAGCGCAGGAGACGCAGATGACGGCCAGCGCCAGCATGCGGCATTTCGGCTCGCCAACCATGAAGGACACAATCAAAAACGTCAGCCCGATGCCCAGGCCGTACAAGGGCAGGGGCTCCAGCAGAAGATGGAGGTATTCGGGGTCGCAGATGCTCTGCCAGAGGGTGGTGAGTTCGCGCCACATGTGGGGGGGATGCTGAACGCTGAACGACCGGGGTGCAAGGATCGTCGTGTGAACAGGGGCGGAATTTATATCATTGGCCATGCAAGCGCCGCTGCTTGCAGCAAAGCACTTGCAAGTGAGGCACTCCGTTGCGTATCGTACCTCAATGAACCTAAGAACTCTGCTGGCACTTCTCCTAATTCTTGTCTCTCTCTCTTCGTGCAAAGACATGACCAAAGGCAAAGGACTGGCGGAAACGGCCGTCGTGGACTTTCACAAGCAGTTCAATGAGCAGAAGTTCAAGGAGCTTTACGCGGCAGGACACGCCGATTTGAAAGCATCTGAAGCCGAGGACGACTTTGTGAAACTGCTGGAAGCGGTGCACCGCAAACTGGGCAGGCAGGTGAAGTCCATCGACGGAGCGTGGCGGATCAACAGCTATAATCTAAAGACCTCCGTCGTGCTCTCCCAGAATACCGAGTTTGAGCATGGCAAGGGAGTCGAAACCTTCACCTACATCGTTTCTGGCGACTTCTGCCTGCTGCAAAGCTATCTTATCAAGTCCAATGACATGCTGCTCAAATGAGCGGAGGTATGAGGCCGAGCTTGCGGTAGGCGGCGAGTGTTTGCATGACAAAGTACTTTCGAGCTTCAGCTCGTTCTGGAAAGCTCCGCAAGCAGCCAGAATCCAGAACGAGCTGAAGCTCATGACTACTTTTCAGAACAAATCGTTCTGCCTGGTGACGGGAGGCATGAGGCCGAGTTTGCGGTAGGCGGCTGGCATGGCGACACGGCCACGTGGGGTGCGTTTGAGGTAGCCTTGCATGACGAGGTAGGGCTCATGCACGTCTTCCAGAGTGCTGGTGTCTTCACCCACGGCGACGGCGACGCTACCCATGCCGACGGGGCCGCCGTCGAACTTGCCAATGATGGTTTCGAGGATGCGGGTGTCCATTTCATCGAGGCCGGATTCGTCGATGTCGCGCATGGTGAGCGCCTGACGGGCGACGTCTTCAGTGACGATGTTTTGCGCCTTCACCTGGGCGAAGTCGCGCACCCAGCGGAGCAGGTGATTGGCGATGCGCGGCGTGCCACGGGAGCGGCGGGCGATTTCGTGCGCGCCTCCGGGCTCGATGGCGACATTCATCAAACGCGCGGAGCGGATGAGGATGTGCTGGATCTCTTCGGCGGTGTAGTAGTCGAGGCGGTTCGGAATGCCGAAGCGTGAACGCATCGGCGAGGTGAGCATGCCGGCGCGGGTGGTGGCACCGACGAGCGTGAAGGGTGGGAGGTCGATGCGGATGGTGCGCGCCTTGGGACCCTGATCGATGATGATGTCGAGGCGATAGTCCTCGATGGCGGGATACAAGTATTCCTCGATGCTGGGATGCAGGCGGTGGATTTCGTCGATGAAGAGGACGTCCCGCTCCTGAAGATTGGTGAGGATGCCGGCGAGATCTCCGGCGCGATCAATCTGCGGGCCGCTGGTGGTGTGCAGCTTGGTGCCGATGGCGTTGGCAATGAGATTGGCGAGGGTGGTTTTTCCCAGGCCGGGTGGGCCGCAGAGCAGCACGTGATCCAGCGATTCCCCGCGCATCTTGGCGGCTTCGACCATGACGAGGAGTTGTTCTTTGACCTTGGTCTGGCCGTGGAACTCGGAAAAATCCGCCGGGCGGAGGGCGAGATCAAAGGGAGAGTCGGGGTCGTTGAGCGTGGGATTCACTGCCTACATAGGAGCGTGGGTCGGGAAGGAGTGCAAACGCACTAGACTCAAAATCTTGTATCCGCCTAGCGGCGTGAGCTAGGAGCGTGACTTGCCAAGTCACGGCTTGAGCTGTGAGCCACTCACCCCAACAACCACGGCACTTGGCAAGTGCCTCTCCTTGCGGTCACTCCCGGCGGATGGAATCTGTCAGGCGACCACGCACGGCGGTGGCTACGGCGATTGCACACACGACGAGGCCGAAGACCAGAACGGCGATGATGAGCACGACCAGGAAAACAACCGGGAGGTTGCCGCCGCGTGCGATCAATTGAGGGAGCACGGCGAGTGCTGCGGTCGCTACGCCGAGGATGAGGCCCAGCACGAGCAGCACGCTGTGCTCTCCCATGATCATGCTCCGCAGCGCTCCGGCACGGAATCCCAGCGCCTGCATGAGGCCAAGTTCGCCACGGCGTTCGAGCACATGGCGAGCTATGAGGACGCCGATACCGGCGGTGCCCAGAAGCACGCCGAGACCGCCGAGGATGGTGAAGATGCCGATGTAGGTATTCTGCACGCTGAGGAACAGCTCCAGGCGCTGCCGTGCGGGCTCCAGCGCCAATCCGCGCTGCTCAAGCTGGCGCGTGAGATGCTCGGCGACTTCAGCCGACTGTTCGGGTTTCGCGTCGATCAAAAAGAAGCGATAGCCAGCAGCATCAGGATACTTCGCGAGGAAGTCTTTTTCACTGATGATCATCTTGCCCTGCAGGATAGAACCGGCCAGCAAGCCGACGATTTTCACCTGAAAGGTTTTCCCGGCGCTGTCCTGATAGTCCAGCGTATCGCCCATGCCTTTGCCGAGGCCCCACATGGCGGTGGCTTGATCGGCGATGGCGGGGATGGGCTGCAATACAGGTATATCAACGACACCCCCAATGTCGGAGGACGACTGTTTCATGTTCTCCCACGAGCCAGACGCAAAGGCAAAGGTGCCGGTCAGCTTGGCGGGGTCAGCAGCCACGAGCACGGGCTTTTGGGCACGGTTGAGATTCAAGCAGCTTGCGTCATCGCCATCGCGCACGCGGAAGGGCACCACGCGGGCCTGTGGCATGAGCTTTTCATCGAGGCCAAAGGCATCCCAGCCCGCCTTCACATTCAGGTCTTCATACACGGGTAGGGAGGATTCACCGATGAGGGCGAAGCCGCCGGTGCCGGAGTCGCGCGCGGTGGTGTCTCCCGCGCTCATGCGGAAGGCGTTTACTGCGACGACGAGGAAAATGCCGCCTGCCATCATGCCGATGACCGCGAGGCTGCGGGAAGGGCGGCGTGAAATGTTGCGCATGCCGATCTGCCGGAGTGAGCGTGCGAGGGTGCCGCTGTCGCTTCGCATCCAGCCGCGCAGAAAGAGCAGGCCAGCGATCATCATCAGCATGCCGGAGCCGAAGAACATGCCCGCCACGGCTTCCGGATTTGTCATCACAAACCCGGCTGCGAGAAGTGCCAATGCAACGACTGCGATGATCAGCATGGTTTTGTGGCCGGGCTTTTTCTGCGCCGGCCTGAGATCATCACTCCAGGAGCCTGCCAGCAGGTCACGTGCTTTGACTTTGAAGAGCTTTCGGCTGGCCCAGCCCAGAGTGAGCAGCACGACGATCAGCGTGGCGAGTGCTGCATTGAAGAGGGTACCGAAGCTGGCGCTGAACACGAGCGGCAGCCCCTGTGTGGCTCCCGTCCAGATGGCGGAGAGTCCGTGCAGCGCGGTCTGTGTGTAAAGCATGCCGCCGAACACGCCGAGCAATACGCCTGCGATGGCGATGACGCCCGCCTCCAGCAGCCAGGCGCGGCGCACCATGCTGCGCGTCCACCCCACGGCCAGCAGGAGGCCGATCTGCGGGGCACGGCGCTCCAGTGTGAAGAGGAACAGCAGTGCGGCAAAGACGAGCGCGGCCGCGATCAAGAACATGCTCAGGCCGATGAAGAGGCCGCCGAAGTCCACGCTGCCTTTGGCGGCGCTAGTGGCATCGTGTTTGAAATCTCGTGGCACCAGACCGATGTCGGCAAGCTGCAGGCGCAGCGCGAGTGCGTTTCCCTTTGCCTCCACCGTCTGGCCTTCATTGGGCAAACGAATGGCGGTAAGTTTGCCAAAACGATTGGCCCAGAGTTTCTGGCCCGCCGCCAGTGTGATGAAGCCCTTGGGGGTGCCTTTGAATTCATCCCAATAGGCTTCGTCCTGGTCTCGAATGGCCTTCATGTCCATCGGGATGCCGGGCTCCCAGTCACGGCAGTTGTCCACGTCTGAAACGCCGGGGAAATCGGGTGTCCATGCCTTGGTGACACGGGGGTGGTTCATCGGGAGAATCGAGGCCACTTTGAACTTGGCGGACTGCTGTTTGAGATCGCGGCCAAGACCTACCACGAAGTATTTGACTTCCAGTTCATCGCCAATGGCGAGCTTTTGATCATCCGCCAGCCATTGGGTGATGGTGATTTCATCATCGTTGCCTTGGCCTGTGGCCGTGACCATGGAGTAGGGGGTGCCGCCCTGCTTGGAGGTGATGCCGTTGACGAGATAAGTCAGCACGCCGTAGGCACCTTTGAAGTCGATGAGTTTGTCCGCGAGACTGCCCTCCAAAAACACGCGGCTGGTGCTGATCTCCCATTCCTTCTTCGCGCCTTCGATGCGTTTGAGCTTGAGCGCAAAATCTTCGAGGGTGCGGTTTTTTTCCAAATTCGCACGCAGGGCATTGAATTCTGAACTGAGCAGGGCGTTCACCCGTCCGTCCATTTCGAGCTGGGTCTGCAGATCGGCGAGATTAACAAACACCGTGTCGGGTGGCACCTGCGAGGCGATGAGTTGAAAGGTGCCGAAGTCTTCGGCGCTGACCACCGCCGCGACGGTGCGCCGCAGCGAGATGTCTTCATTGGTGCTGCCGGAGAGTGGGGCATCGCGTGAGATGGCGCTGGGGCGCTCCAACCGCACGAGAATGGTGTCTCCCACCTTCACGCCGAGTTTGCGCGCGAGAGGTTCATTGATGGCGACGGCGGATTTATCAAAGGCGACGTTCTTGGAACTGGTGCTGAGCTTCCAGAAACTGGCGTCCACGCCAAGCACCTGAGTTCCGTTCACACGCACCTTGCCACTGGCAGCACTCGCTGCGCCGATGGCGATGATGACGGGCGCGGATTCGGTTTTGCGCGCCAGGGTTTCGGTGAACCAGTGGTCACCGCCGAGTACGCCGCCTTCCACTTTGCCGAGGCGCAGGGTCGCCACGCGTTCCAGGCTGGCACGCACGGAATCACCGACGAGCATGGAGCCGGTCAGAATCGTGGCGGCGAGAAAGGTGCCGAAGAGCAGGCCCAGATGACCACGCCAGTAATGACGTGCGGACTGGAGAACGTAATCCGTGAATTTCATTGCAGGACGCCTTCGTGAATCGTCAGCACACGGCCCATGCGGTCTGCTTGGGCGCGATGGTGGGTGACCATGATGAGGGTGACGCCGCTGCTCTTCTGAAGCTGAAGCAGCAGGTCGGTCAAAGTGTCGGCGCTGGTCTCATCGAGAGCGCCCGTGGGCTCATCGGCGAGGATGAGCTGGGGCTGGTTGATGAGCGCGCGTACAAAGGCCACGCGCTGGCGTTCGCCGCCGGAGAGTTGGGCGGGCTTCCAGTTCATCCGCTCCTTGAGCCCGACCTGTTCGAGCAGAGATTCAGCCCGCTGCAAAGCGTCTTTGGGCGGTGATTTCAGGGCGAGCGTGGGCAGCAGCACGTTCTCCAGCACGGAGCACTGCGGCATGAGATGGTGAAGCTGAAAGATGAAGCCGATTTTTTGACTGCGCACAGCGGCAAGCTGCTTGGCCGTCATTTTCGCCAGGGCTTCACCATCAAACAGGATGTCACCTGTGTCGGGCAGATCGAGCGTGCCGAGAATGTTCAGCAGGGTGCTCTTGCCGCAGCCCGAGGGGCCGACGACGGCGACGGATTCACCGGCTTCAATGCTGAGATTGATGCCGCGCAGCACCGGCACCTGCGCGCCACTGCCAGGGTCGGTGTAGGATTTGGAAACGTTGGTTAGCTGGATGAGAGGCATGGGGGAAGCGTAGGCATGCGGTGGGAATTGAACAGCGGGAAAATGACGAATGAACGAAGGTGTGACTCGTTAGTTCATGGGGACTTCATACGCCATTCCTAGGGCGGCGGTGTTTTATGCGGCTGGCACGATGCGCCAGCGCTTTGCTTTGAATTCGTGGCGGGGCAGGCTGTTGGGTTCGGCGAGCCGCACAGTGATGCGCAGGGAAAAAGTGTCTTTGAGCTTGGACTCGATGCTCTTCAATTGCTGCTTTGCCACATTGCCGTCCATTTCGATGACCAGCTCGATCTCGTCCATCGCATCCACCTTGCGCTGTTCGACCATGTATTCGACGACTTCGGGGAACTGGCGCACCACCGCTTCGATGGCGCTGGGGTAAATGTTCACGCCGCGCACCACGATCATGTCGTCCACACGGCTGAGGATGCCGCCGTCGAGCATCAGCCGTCCGCGATGGAGTTTCTTCTTCACCCAGTCGCCCGTGCGGTAGCGCAGCAGGGGGCAGGCGGTGCGGTCCAGCGTGGTGAGAATCAATTCGCCGCACTCGCCCTCGGCCACTTCCACGCCTGTTTGCGGATCGACGATCTCAGCGAGGTACGCCTCCTCAATGACGATAAGCTGCCGCGGCATGTCTTCTGTTTCGTAGCTGACGGGGCCGACCTCAGTCATGCCGTGATGGTCAAACACGCGGGCTCCCCACAGCTCCTCCAGCCGCTGGCGCACCTCAGGCACGCTGCCACCCGTTTCACCTGCGACGATGATCTTGCTGATGCGCAGGTCCGTGCGCTCCAAGCCGGAGGGACTGCCGATCAACTCGCCCAGCCGCAGCGCATACGTCGGCGTGCAGCAGAGCACCGTCGCGCCGTAGCGTGCCATGGCCTCCAGTCGCGCCTGGCTGGACATGCCGCCGCTGGGAAGGATGAGGTAATCTTTCGCGGCCGCCTCATAGGCGGTCCAAAAACCCAAAAACGGCCCGAATGAAAACGCGAAAAAAATGCGATCACTCCCTTTGACCAACCCTGCGGCATCAAGCACGCGCTGCCAGCACTTGAGCATGGCATCCCAGCTCTCGGGGGTGTCCACCCAGGCCATCGGTACGCCAGAGCTGGTGCCGCTGGTCTGGCAGAAGCGGGTGTACTGGCCAATGGCCCGTGTCAGATTGGTGCCAAAAGGAGGGTGCGCGAGGCGGTCTGCCTGAATGTCCGCCTTGGTGGTGAAGGGCACCTGCGCGATGAAATCATCCACGCGATTGAGGCGGCTCACTTTCAGCCCCCACTCGCGGATTCGTTTACCGTAGAAACTGTCCGTCGTGGCGAGATTGAGCACGATGGAACGCAGCTTGCGCCACTGATTGGAGCGCAAACGAACCCGGTCGATCAATGGAGGTCCGTCGGACATGATGTTAGACATGGCGAGGCATGGGGCGGGGTCACTCAAAAAATGACGAATGCCGAATGCCTCTCGTCATTCCTTGAGGATCACAGTTTCCGGACCTCAATCCGCTGCATCAGCAAATGTTCATGCCCCGGCTGCACGGTGATCACATCTTCTCCCGCATTGGCGGCTTCGATGCAGATGAACTCGGGATAGGCTTCGTCGGGAAGATCGGCGAGGCGCTTGGATTTTTCGATCCACGGATTCCACACCACGGTGGCCAGGCTGCCAGCTTTTTCGATGACGAGTTCACGTTTCCAGAGCGGATCATGCACGATGACGGTGGAATCAGAGATGTACATGCGGTCCACTTCTTGATCGATGACAATGGTGCCCTGCTGTGCGCACTTGTCGGGAGACAGGCGGCCTTCGACGTACTGCGTGCCGTGCAGGCCGTGAATGGCGATTTTACGCACGTCCTCCACGTTGAAGTAAGAGTGCAGCGCGCCGGTCATGGTCCAGGCGGTGGTGCCAGTATTCGCGGCGATCAGGGTGATCTGCAGGGATGCCCCAATGTGCACGTGCACCCGTGCGGCAAAGGCATGCGGCCAGAGGGCTTTCGTCGCCGCAGAATCTTGCAGCTTCAGCACAATTTCGACATCCGCTGTGGTTTCACGCGCCACATCGACTTCCCACATCATCGTGCGGACAAAGCCATGCGCAGCCTGGGTGCTGTCGGTCGGATGCGGGCCAAACCAAGGCCAGCAAACGGGGATGCCGCCGCGAATTGCTTTACCCGGCTCCAGCAGCGCGTCGGTGCTCATGTACAGCACGGGATCATGCCCTTCGGGAATCCAGTCCGTCACATGCGCTCCGTTCAGTGCGATGCGAGCGGTTGCAGCGGCGTGCTCGATGACGAGGATGGGATAACCGGCGGGTTCTTCGATGAGGGTGACGGAAGGAGGGAGTGTCATGCGTGCGCACTCATAACCTGAAGCTCGCTGGCAGCAACTCCGCCATTGTCATCGACACCGGTTTTCCATCGCGCAGAAACCCCACGAGCGTCTCCGCCTCCGCAAACTCCGCGATCACCTGCCGGCAGGCACCGCAGGGCGGAAATTCATGCCCAAGGGCAATCACCGCCAGTTCGGCGATTTTCATGCCGGGGCCCTCTTGCGCCACGGCATGGAAGATGGTGCTGCGCTCCGCGCAGATGGTCAAGCCGTAGCTGGCATTTTCGACATTGCAGCCGGTGAAGAGGTTCCCCTGCGCCGTCAGCAGCGCACAGCCGACCTGGAAGTGTGAGTAGGGGGCATAGGCCTTTGCAGCGGCGGCGGTGGCGTGTGCGAGGAGGTCAGTGGTCATTCGACGAAAGGGGCCAGTAACTTGGGCGGCTTACCATCAGCGTGGCGGTAGATGGTGAAGTCTTTGTCCAAAGTGAAGATGCATGTCTGCGGCAGGGCCTCAGCGTGCATCATGAGAGAGGCGTCTGCAAAAGACATGGGGACGTTCGCATAACGTTGCATGAGAGCGAACGTCGGGGCGAGGCTGCCTTCCGAGAGAGTCAGAGGCTTGAGCAGCCCTTGTTCCGCCCAATGATGGAGCTGGCGAAGCGCGGAAGGGTTGTTGCCTGAGCAGAAAGCAGGCTTCGGTGATGACGGCTTCACAGGTCAACAGCGGAGCCTGCACCTTGCTCATCTGCGCGATAGCCCACTCATGCCACTGCTCCCGTCTGTCCAAAACAGCCACGAGCGGCCCTGCGTCCAGCAGGACTATCTGCGCCACTGGCCCAATCCCTCCAAATGCTTAGAATTGCTGGCGAGATCCGTTCGGCCGCTATCCACAATGCCGAAGCCGTCTTTCATGAGGTCATAGGCACTCGGTCTGACGCTGTCCTCTGAAAAAGCCGGTGTCGCCGCCAGTGTGTGTTCGAGCGTTTCGAGCGCGAGTTCCGCTGGTGGGAGATTGCGTGCCTTGCTGGCAGTCACCAAGCGGGCAAAGAGCGAATCATTGAGTTCCAGCGTGAGCGTGCTCATGGGATTGAGTGTACCATGAGTTGGGCAAAGAACAAGACGTGAAGAATGACGCGGCGGCCATGCTCAAGGGAACCGCAGTGGCGCTGCCGGTGCTCACGAACGGTTTCAGCGATTTTTTCATCGCTCAAGTCACCACGAGACCAGGCCTGCTCTGTCGCAGTCCCGAGCGATTCAAGAGCATGCTGAACCTCCATTTCCAAGAGGAAGCGATGGGCTGTCTCCAAGTGCTCGTCAGGCAGGCGGTCCAGCTCTGCATGCAGCAGTGGGCGCAGTTCTTTGGGATCGGTGGGCTGGGGTCCAGTCAGCGTGCTCATGGTCTGATCATTAATCATTGTCGGTGAAACTCAACCTTCCCCATTCGCACCTGTCGCCAGATGCTCTCTCATACCAGAGACATGAGGCATCCAGTTTCATTTTTTCTTTTCTTTCTTCGGTTCAACAGCAGGCGCGGTAGGCGCAGGCGGTGCGGACTGGAGCAGGCCGGCGCGGGTGAGCTTTTCCTTGGCGGCATCCACTTTGAGGCCGCCGGTGGGGAGATCGAAGTCGAGGGTGTCGCCGTTTGGGGTGAAGCCGTGGCCGTCGGCATCGACGTAGATGGGGTTGTTGTAGGCGCAGGGACGGATGCGGGCGTAGTCGCTGGTGCCGTAGCCGATTTTTTCATCGCCGTCTTCGTCGATGGCGACGACGATGAGATGGGCGTCGTGCTGCAGTGGAACGTGGATTTTTTCGTCAAACTTCCCCACGCCGTCCTTGAACATCTGTGGGTGTGTGGCGCGGGTGAAATTGAGTTTGGGATCAGGGCGGCTGTTCACGAGCACCTGCACGCGGTCGATGTCCATCCAGTCGGTGCATTGCACACGTACCTTCAGGTCAATGCCGCCGGTGGCGCGGTCATCGTCGCCAGCGATCTTGCCGTTCTGCGTGGTGACTTCAAGGAAGGGGCCGGTGCTCAGAACGATGTGGCCTGCCTTGGCATGCGGGGCGAGTTCCGCCCAGTCGATCTTCGCGGGTTCATCGGTGCTGCTGGGCAGGTAGCAGCGCCAGCAGCCGACACCGTTGCCATACACGGAGTGGGCATCCGCCACGCCAACGGCGGTGACGCGCAGGCCTTGATTGAGGAGCTGAAGCCAGACGAATTCGCGAACTGCCGAGACCTTCATGGCCAGCGAACCCTTCGGGCGGCTCAGGCGAAACGGTGCCTCTGCGAGGATGTCCGCCCCTGCGCCGTTTTGCGATTCTGCGCCGTCGATCATGCTGCCAACGCCGACGAAACCGCCGTCTGCAATGCCGTCATTGTCACGATCGACGAACATGTTGGAGAGATCGGGGTGGTTGAACTGAATCCAGCGGTCTGCACGCTCGCCCTGCCAGCGGCGCAGGGTGATGGCCGTGATGCGCGGATCGTCATTCCACACTGGGGCACCGCCGTCCTGTTTGAGTGGTTCCGGCTCAAACGGAAAGGCGTTGAAGTGCTGACGGCTGCCGGTGAGTTCGATGCCCTTGACGGTCTTGATGTGGGATTCGAGGCCGAGGGCTTTGATCGTGGGCTCCCAGTCGTAAATGCGGTTGTGCTCGGTGGTGGGGGTGAACTCCAGATGCTCGGCAGCGATGTTGATGATGCGGCCATCTGTGTCGCAGACGTTGTCGCCGCTGGGGGTGCTGTGATTGTGGAAGTCGGCGCTGATCCAGCCCTTGGTATCGACCACGCGTTTGAGCGTGCCCTTGAAGACGGACTCTTTGCCAGGCTCGACGTTCACTTCCTGCTCCAGATGCGAGTACTCCGGGCCACGCACGACGACGACGCGATATTGCCCGGGTGGCAGTTGCTGGGTGAACTGGCCGTTCTCGCTCATGTACTGGTCCACGCAGCCGTGCGCACGATGTTTCGGGCCGAAATTGAGCTTGGGGGCGTCTGGGGCGAGCGGGGCAAAGTGTGCTTTGCAGGGGATGGGCTTGCCGGATTCGTCGGTGATGTCGAAGCGGATGGCGGAGGCGGAAAGGACGTAGAACTTCGGAGTTGCCACGCCTCTTTCGGTCACAGGGAAGGCGATTTTGCTTGGTTCGCGTCCCAAATCATTCGCCGTCAGCTCGGTCTGACCTACAGGGAG
>NZ_JAQSEA010000276.1 GCF_029946185.1 Prosthecobacter sp. | reverse complement strand
GCGCCAGCCGGACATCAGTCTCGCGAAAAAGCGCCTCGACTGGGAGCCGAAAATTCCGTTATCTGAGGGTCTAGACCGCACCATTGCTTATTTCGCCCAACTGCTCGCAGGCCCTGCCGCAAAACAGCCGCGCCCCATGAAGGCACCTCTGAAAAAATTGACTCTCAACTGATTTAGCTGACTTAAAACACCTATGAGAATTTGTTGCATCGGCGCCGGCTATGTCGGCGGCCCCACCATGGCGATGATCGCCGCCAAATGCCCGCACATCCGTGTCGATGTGGTGGATCTCAATGCCGAGCGCATCGCCGCCTGGAACTCCGACGAACTGCCCGTCTATGAGCCAGGCCTTGATGACCTCGTGAGTGGCTCCCGTGGGAAAAACCTCTTCTTCTCCACCGAGGTCAAAGCCAGCATCCACGCCGCCGACATCATCTTTGTCAGCGTGAACACCCCCACCAAGACCTTCGGCGTCGGGGCGCACAAAGCGGCAGATCTGCGCTTCGTCGAGGCCGTGGCCCGCACCATCGCCGAAGTGGCGGACACCCCCAAAATTATTGTCGAAAAAAGCACCATTCCAGTTCGCACGGCGGAAGCCATCAAGACCATTCTCGCTTCCAGCGAAAAAGGCCTGCAGCATCAGGTGCTCTCCAATCCGGAGTTCCTCGCGGAAGGCACCGCCGTCGTTGACCTGACCAGCCCTGACCGCATCCTCATCGGCGGCGAGCAGACAGAAGGCGGTCTCGCCGCCATCGAGTCACTGGTCAGCGTTTATGCCAACTGGGTCCCCCGCGAACGCATCCTCACGACGAACCTCTGGTCCTCCGAGCTCTCCAAACTCGTCGCCAACGCCTTCCTCGCTCAGCGCATCTCCTCCATCAACAGCATCTCCGCTCTTTGCGAAAAGACCGGTGCCGATGTGGATGAAGTCGCCCGCGCCATTGGCACCGACTCCCGCATCGGGCCAAAATTCCTCAAGGCCTCAGTCGGCTTCGGCGGCTCCTGCTTCCAGAAAGACGTGCTCAATCTCGTCTATCTCTGCGGCCATTTCGGCCTGCCTGAAGTCGCCGCCTATTGGGATCAGGTCATCATCATGAACGACTGGCAAAAGCATCGCTTTGCCGAGCGCGTGCTCCGCACCCTCTTCAACACCGTCACCGGCAAGCGCATCGGCGTCCTCGGTTTCGCCTTCAAGAAGGACACCAACGACACCCGCGAATCCGCCGCCATTTACGTGTGCAAAGATCTCATCGAAGAGCGCGCCCTGCTCTCCATCTACGATCCGAAAGTCGGCACCGCTCAAATGCTCAAAGATCTCGCTCTCGAAAGTGATCATCCGAATGTCGAGTTCGCCACCAGCGCAACCCAGGCCGCCGCAGGTGCGCATGCGCTTCTCGTGCTGACCGAGTGGGATGAATTCCGCCAGCTCGACTTTGAAGCCATCTATCAGTCCATGGTGAAACCCGCCTGGATTTTTGACGGCCGCAGCCTGCTGGACCACGCGAAGCTCCGTCAAATCGGCTTCAAAGTGTACAGCATCGGCAAGGCGCTGCCTCAAGAGGTGACCGCATAAGAGAATACCGCTTCACAAAACTCGGCACACGCGCAGGCTGGGACGCCCCTGGCCTGCCTTGAGAAGCGTGTCCTCGCCGCAGTCATTTCGGGCAGTGCCTTTGGGGACCTGCCTCACGCAGCCAGGAAAGCCTCGCTGCCGCCTGCCAGCAGCCCATGCTCAACGCAATAGCGGGCAATCTTCGCCCCTGAATCAATGCCGGTCTTCTTCCAAATATTGTGTTTGTGGACGGAGACTGTCTTGATGGAAAGGCTGAGATCCAACGAAATCACTTTCAGACTTTTGCCGTGAGCAAGCTGGAGAAAAATTTCAAATTCACGGCTGCTCAGCATCGTGTGCAGTTCTTTCCCACCCACGGGCATTCTCACAGCATTTTCTGCAAAGGACTGCGCCACACTGCGCGAAAGGTATTTTTTTCCTTGGAGGGCGTGGTTGATGGCTGTGACGATCTCACCGGGGGGGGAATCCTTGGCCACATAGCCACAGGCCCCAGCCTTCAGCGCCCGTTCAATCCACAAAGCCTGAATGTGCATGCTCACAACGATGCAGGCTGGAGGCGGCATCTCGTTGGCAAAATCCGCCAGCAGCGTCAAACCTGAGCAGTCAGCCATCTCCAAATCAAGAAGCACGACATCAAAGCTTTGTCTTGACGACTGTTCACGTGCTTTTTCCGCGCTTGTTACCACGGTAATTTCAAAATCCTTAAAGATCAGCTGCAGATAATGTCCCAGGGTCTCTGCGAACATAGCGTGATCATCAACAAGCATGATTTTTTTAGTAGGAAGGGGCATTGTGGTGAATCGGTTGATGGTAGAAAGCTCTCCGCTTTACGCTTTACGCTTTAAACAGTTATTATGATTTTTATAGTCTGTATGTTTATGCAAGAAGCTTCACCTTGCCGCTAAATTAAGTTTTATATATTTAGCCGCGACCTCAGCTCGTTCTAAGCGAAAATTTAAATCCAACCCCCTCTGAATAAGGGAGGTTCTAATGAGATTTTCCGGCATGAACTCGACCTGCACGTTGATCTGTTCCCTCATGAATGGCAGTCTGAAGCGGGCTGAACAGCGTAACCCATTTGCGGTCTAAAGTGCGCACATCTTGACATCGGGTGTGAAAGCATGCCCTAAGTAGCCTCCTTTTTCCGATACAACCTGTTCATACGCACATGCCCAAAGTCCTGATCATTGCTGAAAAGCCCAGTGTCGCTGCCGATCTTGCCCGCGCACTTGCCAAAGCCCCCGGCATGAAGTCCTTCGCCAAAGAAAAGGACTGGTATGAAAATGAAACACACGTGATCTCCTCTGCCGTGGGCCATCTGCTGGAGCTCGGCATGCCAATGGTGGACGGGAAAAAAATCGGCTGGGGCTTCACCAGCCTGCCGATCATGCCGGAGCAGTTTGAGCTTAATCCCATCGAGCAAAGCGCGGACCGCTACAAGCTCCTGACCAAGCTGCTCAAGCGCAAGGACGTGGACAGTGTCATCAATGCCTGCGATGCCGGGCGCGAGGGTGAGCTGATTTTCCGCTACATCATGGACGCCAGCGGCTGCAAGAAGCCGGTGCAGCGCCTGTGGATGCAGTCCATGACCCAGGGCTCCATTCTCGATGCCTATAAGAACCTGCGCACCAACGAGCAAATGCTGCCGCTGGCAGACGCGGCAAAGTGCCGCAGCGAAAGCGACTGGCTCGTGGGCATCAACGGCACCCGCGCCCTCACTGCGCTAAACTCACGCCATGGCGGCTTCCGCCTCACACCGGTGGGCCGTGTGCAAACGCCAACGCTGTCCGTGCTGGCTCATCGTGAGCATGACATTGCCGCCTTCGTGCCGCGCACCTATTTTGAAGCCATCGCATTGTTTGAGGTGAAAGCAGGCCAGTATTCCGGCCGCTGGATCAATGAAGGCTTCAAGAAGGACGAGAACGACGAGCACAAGAAAGCCGAGCGTCTCTGGGACGAAAAAACCGCACAGGCCATCGCCGACCGCTGCAAAGGCAAGCCAGGGATCGTCGAGCAGATCACCAAGCCGACCCGTCAGGCACCACCCCTGCTCTACGATCTCACCAGCCTGCAGCGTGAAGCGAGCAATCGCTTCGGCTTCTCCGCACGCCGCACCCTTCAGATTGCCCAGGCGCTCTATGAAAAGTTCAAGGTACTGACCTACCCACGAACGGATTCACGCCACCTGCCGGAAGATTACCTCGGCACCGTGACCGAGACTCTGCAAACCTTTGCCAGCCATGACAGCCGCAAGCAGGACGCCCTGCCGCATGAGCTGGGCACGCATGCCGCGACCGCGCTGGACAAGAAGTGGGTGAAGCTCAACAAGCGCATCTTCGACAGCAGCAAGGTCAGCGATCACTTTGCCATCATCCCCACCGGCCAGATTCCACCGAAGGAACTCCCCGAAGCCGAGCAGAAGCTGTTCGACATGGTGGCACGACGTTTCGTCGCCGTGTTCTTCCCTGCGGCTGAATTTGAAGTGACCACACGCATCACCCGCGTGGGCCAGGATGCCTTCCAGAGCAACGGCAAGGTGCTCAGAGAGCCGGGCTGGCTGAGTGTCTATGGCAAAAAAGCAGCTGAAGAAGCCGCTGAAGGTGGCGAAGACGCCGCCAAACTCCTCGTAGCCGCGAATACCGGCGACAAAGCCGAAACTTTGGATGTCGAGGTCAACGAGCATCAAACCAAGCCGCCACCGCGCTTCACGGAAGCCACCATTCTTTCCATGATGGAAGGTGCTGGCAAGCTCGTGGACGACGAAGAAATCGCCGAAGCCATGAGCGAACGCGGTCTCGGCACCCCCGCGACACGCGCGGCAATCATCGAAGGTCTGATCATGGACCGCTATATCGAGCGAGTGCAGCGTGACTTCCACGTCACCGCCAAGGGTCTCGCACTCATTGAGCAGATCAGCGCCATCGGCATCGACGCTCTCAGCTCTCCTGAAATGACCGGCCAGTGGGAGTACAAGCTGCGCCAGATGGAGCAACGTGAGCTGGACCGTGCCAGCTTCATGCGTGACATCCGCCACCTGACCAAGGAGGTCGTGGAGAAAACGAAGGCCTACTCCAAAGCAGCCAAGGACAAGGTGTTTCCTGACTTCCGCGCCACCTGCGGCGTGTGCGGCAGCACGGAAGGCTACAAGCAGACGGAGGAATTTTACGGCTGC
This sequence comes from Prosthecobacter sp., assembly GCF_029946185.1. Taxonomy (GTDB): domain Bacteria; phylum Verrucomicrobiota; class Verrucomicrobiia; order Verrucomicrobiales; family Verrucomicrobiaceae; genus Prosthecobacter. Next base: position 8,705 of record NZ_JAQSEA010000276.1, on the reverse strand, counting down.
AAAAATCCGAAGTGCAAGGTGCGCGTTTTCAAAACCGTGGCCAGCCGAACGCTCACCGAAGATGAAATTCGCACGCTCATCGAGACACGCATCCTCGGTCCGCTCGAAGGCTTCCGCAGCAAGAAGGGCAAGGACTTCAGCGCCGCCCTGCAGATCAAGGACGACATGAAAATCGCCTTCGTCTTTGGCGACGGCACCGACCCCGACAGCATCAATTGGGACGAATGCCCAGTGATCACCGACTGCCCCGTCTGCGCCAAGAAAGGCCGCAAGGGTGAAAAGATCTACGAAACGGCCGATGCCTATCAGTGCAAAATCAACGCCGCTGAGACATCCAAGTGCAACGCCCGCCTGCCCAAGAAGCTTTGCCAGAAGGACATCACCCCTGAAAATGCACGTGAGTTCTTCGCCGATGGCAAGACCTCGCTCATCACCGGCATGATCTCCAAGCGCGGCCGCCCCTTCAGCACCTTCCTCGTCTGTACCCCCGGCGAGAAGCGCATCATGGGCTGGGAGTTCCCACCCCGTGAAGCCAAACCGAAGGCCGAAAAGAAGGCGAAGAAGCCTGCAGGAGTGAGCGGGCGGTAAGGTAAGGACCGTTGTAGGCAGTATATCCTGCAACAATGTCCTTGTAGCTCTCATCCTGCAGAAGGGAACTTTGGTGAAGTGGTGAAGTGGTGAAGTGAAGACAGCCAACGGCGGGCTAACCGCAGTGCGGGTGCAACGAGGTCATGCCTGCATGACTTCAAGCCCCGGCCTGATTCAACGATTCCCCTTCCAGACCTCTGGAGGCAGGTCTCCCCTGCCCTGCGTCACCAGTACCAAGGGCGAGAATTCGTCACCCCACCGCGCTCACTCGCAGTTGCCGCAGCGTGTAAAAGGCCGCCTCAGATTCCGCCATGCGCCGCGCCCCGTTTTTGCGCCTCGGGCCAAAAAGTTCCCGCTGCGCCTCGAAGATCCCTTCCACAAACTCTCGGCTTCCCAGCACCACGCCATCGGTGAAGTAGCGCACCCGCAGCCGAACGAGTTCCGCAGGGCTCAGCCTGCCTTTCTCCGCCAGCACTGCTCGGGCACTCTCTGCGCTCACGCCGCGCTGCACCACCTTCTCATTCTGCGCATCCTTGATCTCCCGCCCCTCCGCATGCAGCAGGCAGCGATAGGCCTCTGCGGCACCGGCACTTCGCCAGCCATCGACGGGTTTACTTAGCGCTTTGCACAGGCCGCGCTGCGCCCTGCGGCTGCCGCCCATGGCCTCCGCGTAGCCGCACCAGCGGTAGTCCTTCGGGTCCTTCACCCCGCCCGCCCGCACCGGATTCAGATCAATATAGGCCGCCATCGTCCGCAACGGCTCGCCCTTGCCCTCCACCAGCACGCTCTTGAAGCGATCCATCCACAGCGTTCCACGCCTGCCGCGCCGTTTATTGAACCAGCGGCTGAAGCGCTCTTTAATTTCCTTCACGAAGAGGGAGAGATCGCAAAAACGTTTCTTAATCGTCTCCAGCCTCTGCTCCGCCAGCACGGCCATGCCGCGTGCACGGAAGTCCGCCAACTCATCGCGCAGCAGCCCCAGATAGGCTTTGCTATAGAGGATGCTCAGATGCTCAAACAGCTTCATTTCCCCCTGCGGCCCCTCAAAACGCTCCAGCCAGGTCGCCCGATGAGGCACCTCGGCCAGCAGATGGAAATGATTCCCCATGAGGCAATAAGTCACAATCTTGATACCGGAGAACTCCGCCATGCGCCAGATCACACGCCGCAGAGCCTCCTTCTCCACCTCATCAAACCAGATCTCCACGCCGCAAGTGCGGGACATGACGTGGTAGCAGTAAGACTCCAGCGGCCCCTTTCCCAGGATGCGCCGCCGCCCGCCGGACCATGAACGCGCGGCAGGATAGAGCCCCGTTTTGGCATTCACCCCAACAAGTTGCTCCTCAAGCGGAAGAGACTGGAGATCAGAGGATTGGGCGGCTTTCATGGGCGGAAGGTGAGCGAAAATCGAGTGGAGTCAATCAACTAAATGCCTGGCATCTTTTTTGTAGAAAAATCCTCAGCCACCCGCGCAGCCCATGCTAATCTACCCCAGCTACACCGGCATCCCCCTCCTCTTCATGCGCCCACTCGTCCTCCTCCTGCTCTGCGCCACGCTCCCCGCCCACCTGCTCGCCTTCGACATCCCCGGCACCACAGGCACCAGCACCACCAAGAAAAAGCCGCAACAGAAGAAGAAGAGCACCGAGATCACCATGGATCCCTGGTCCTACACCGAAGGAGATCTCTACCCCAGCGCCATCGTCTCCACCGCCACCGTTGACTGGAATGGCGACGACCAGGACGCCGAAGACAAAAAAACCGCAGGTGCCGCCAAGCCCAAGAAAAAAGACATCCCCATCTACGGCGACGAAAACGCCTGGCTCGCCGTCGATCTCGCCGGCCTCCCAAAAAACGCCCAGGTCGAAGTCACCATCTCCATCGACGGCTTCCTCAAGCCCTCCACCTGGAAAGGCACCGTCACCCGCGTCACCAAAGACGGCGAAGCCCGCGTCTTCCCCAAAGCCATCTGGGATTACGATGCCCTCCTCAGAGTCCGCCAGCAGCGCCCCGTCAACGTCACCTTCCAGACCACCGTCAACGGCACCCCCCTGCCCATCGACTACGAAACCTACGTCATGCGCTCCCTCAACGACTGCATGTTCTACGTCCTCTACGACGAAGACAGCGAAGACTTCGACGACTTCTCCTGGCTCTTCGCCGCCTACGTCAACGAGAACCACCCCGAAGTGGACATGATCCTCAAAGAAGCCCTCCAAAGCGGCATCGTCTCAGACTTCGACGGCTATCAGGACGACGACCACAAAGCTGTCATGATGCAAGTCTTCGCCGTCTGGAATGCCCTCCAGCGCCGCGGCATCAAATACAGCGACGTCTCCCACACCACCCCCAGCAAGCTCGTCGTCAGCCAGTCCGTCCGTTTCCTTGATGACTCCGTCCGCGCCACCCAGGCCAACTGCGTTGACGGCACCGTCCTCATGGCCTCCGTCCTCAGCAAGATCGGCATCACCTCCTACCTCGTCATGATCCCCGGCCACTGCTTCCTCGCCTTCGACCTCGGCGATGGCGACGACGCCAAGCGCGTCGGCATAGAGACCACCATGCTCGGCAACGACGAAATCAAATCCGTCGAAGAAATCGCCCATCTCACCCAGACCGCCAAGCTCACCGAGTTCAAATCCTCCTACAAGACCTTCACCGCCGCCGTCAAAACCGGCAACGCCAACCTTAAAAAGTACAAAACCGAGCTCGCCGACGATTCCGAAGATGCCGACCCCGACATCCAGATCATCAGCATACCCGACGCCCGCGACCTCGGCATCATGCCCATCTCCTCACTCAGAGACTCCCGGTAAGGCAAAAACAACCCAGCCCTCCACTGGGAGCGCCGGTTTTTAACCGGCTCCGGTCCCCTCTCGCCCACCGCAAGATAGCGCCAATAAGTTGCCAGACATTATGCATGTGTGGCATCTTATATGTGGGCGATTTGCGCGACTCTGGGGCGCTTCTACTGTGTGCGCTCAATCCCCTGCACGCAGGCAAAACCAAACTCGCTCAAGGTGCTGCGATGCCCCCGTAATCATCTCCATGAGAGCTTTTCGGCCTCCAGGCTTTGGACACCGTTGAATTGTCAGATGTGCAAATAACTCATTTCCAATATCATGACTCACCGTTGTCTTGGATGACTGAGGCGCGCGTTTTACTGTGGGGGCTCTTCTCGGATGTCGAAAAGGACTTGAGATGCTCGGGTGCAGGCTGGAGTGCCTACATCTTTTGGGAGAGCTGGAAGCTCCAGTTGCGGCGCAACTAGACTACTTCACCTTTGCCAGATGCGCATACTTCGTCTTCCAGTCCTCAGGAAGACGGGCAGGCCTGCCATCCGGCATCTGCACCATCGCCAATGACTGGCGGCAGGTGATGAGCAGCGCGTTGTCTTCCGCACGCCGCACTTCAAACGAGCACCAGAAGCGCACGCGCTCGACAGTTTCGAGCTTGCCATAAATGACGAGTTCGTCCCCCAGCCTGGCTGGCTTTTTATAATCGATCTCCGTGCGCACCACGACGGGGAAGAGCTGGGTCTGCGCCATTTCGCGCAGCTTCATGCCCATCAATCCGGCAAGGCGCGTACGTGCCGTCTCAATCATGCGGAGGTAGGCGATGTTGTGCACCACTCCACCGCAGTCAGTGTCAAAAAACATCACCTCTTCCCGGGTCTCGATCGTCGGCGTCTCTTGCATGTCAGTTCAAATCTAAAGCGGCACGCACCGCAGCTTCATCGACCCCACGCAGTCCAAACACACGCAGCACGGTGTCTTCGATGAGATTGTTCGGGCAGGAAGCGCCAGCAGTAATGCCTACAGTCACGGGGCCATCGCCAGCCAGCTTGTTGGAGTAGCTTTCCTTCTCCGCTTTGAGGTGAAGATCAAAATGGACAATCTCCTCCAGCGATTTGAGGCAGTCGGCCGTGCGAATGAAAAAGGTCGGGAGCTGCTGCTCGCCGATTTCGACCAGATGCGTCGTGTTGGAACTATTGTAGCCGCCGACCACGAGCAGCACATCAAGCGGCTGCTTCAGCAGGCCAAAGAGCGAATCCTGCCGCTCCTGGGTGGCACCGCAGATGGTGTCAAAGACCTGGAAATTTGCGACACCAGCTTCGGGTCCGTGGCGATCCAGCACGGCCTGACGCAGACGTCGCTGTACTTCCTCCGTCTCCGACTTGAGCATGGTCGTCTGATTGGCCACGCCAATGCGCGTAAGGTGCAAATCTGGATCAAAGCCATCGGAATGAGCGGTCGCTGGAAAGCGCTTCAGGAAGGCTTCTTTGTCGCCGCCGTTGCGGACGTAGTCACAGACATAATCGACATCGGCCAGAGTGAGCACCACCAGGTAGTTGCCCATGCCGTCGTCACCCATGGCACGGGAGGACGTGGCGCGGGTTTCCTCATGGCTGGCTTTGCCGTGAATGATGGAGGTAAAGCCCGTCTTGGCATACTGCCGCACACGCTTCCAGACGCTCATCACGTCGCCACAGGTGGTATCGACCACCATGCAGCCGCGCGCGGCGATCAGTTTCATGAGCCGTGTTTCCGCGCCGAAGGCCGGCACAATCACCACATCCTCCGCCGTCATGGTGGCGACCATGGCCTCATGATCGACATTGGGAATGCTGACGACGCCCATTTCGGTGAGCTGGCGGTTCACCTCCTGATTGTGGATGATCTCGCCCAGCAGAAAAACGCGGCGGTCGGCAAAGACTTTGCGGGCGGCGTAGGCCAGGTCGATGGCGCGTTCCACGCCGTAACAAAAACCAAAATCTCGGGCCAGCCTCACCGTGGTGGCACCGATCTGAATCACGCTGCCTTTGGAGCGGATTTGTTCAACAATGCGGCTTCGGTAATGCGTCTCCACCTCGGCCTGCACGCGCTCCATCACCTCCGGGGTGCGAACATTCACACGACGGGCGGCTGGAGCGGGTGCAGACATGAGAGGGGAGTTCAAATAACTCAGTAGTACATTTTGCCTTTGGCAGCGTCTTCAAAGACCTTGCTGCTATTCATATACGAATCTGGCGGGTCGGCGAGCTTGCTATCATCAAGCACTGGCAGAGTTCTGCCAATGGTGGCGTCTTCTGGCTGGGAAGTTGCGATGTTGAGGGGGGTGCCGGTGCGGACCATGCTGAAAATCTTCTGCGCAGACTTGATCGGCAGACGGACGCAGCCGTGGGTGCAGGGATAAGGCTTCACCCAGCCCCAGTGCATGCCGTAGGCGGACTTGAATTCCATCCAGAAGGTCATCGGGTAACCGGCACCAGGGCTGCTTTGACGGCGACGGTTGGCCACTTTGCTGTAAATGGTGAAGTTGCCCTTGGGCGTCGGGGTGCTGGCGGTGCCGACCGAGCATGGCGTTGCGAGCAGCACTTCATTACCTTCCATCACATACACGCGCTGGGCGCCAGTGCTCATCTTCACCCGCACATTGGCAGGATTTTTCACCGGCTTCGTCACGGGGTCATAGCTCAGGGAGGATTGACCTCCTGTTTTCACGGCGGCACAGTTGCTGAGAGCGAGGGCGAGTCCGGCAAAGGCAAGCGCCTTCAGGGAACCGCGGAGTATGGAGAGGTGCGAATTCATAGAGGCTGGGCATTTAGCACACGATTGCCCTCACTCCACCGTTTTTCTTTATGGATGATAAGCTTGCAGTGCGCGAAACTTTGTCCTCGTTCCAACGTTCTATCGCCCCACATGCCCACCCCTTCTTTGATCGACGTCCTCGTACGTACTGCCGCCAGCGCCGGATGCGAGGAACCCACACGGCTGCGCCACGTCCTCGAAGTGGCCTCCGACAACCGCCAGCCGCTCATGGATGCCGTGGTGGACAGCACCATGGTGGATGAAGACCGCTTCTTCGCCGAACTCGCGACCGGCCTCGGCATGCCGTATGCCGAGGAAGGCGCCGGCGAGGCCGCTGAAGGCCTGCGCAACAACTTCCCCGCCAAGCTGGCGCTGCGCCACCGCATCTGCCCGCTGCATGTGGCCAGTGGTGAAGCGACGCTCCTGACCTACAATCCTTTCGACCTCAGCGCACGTCAGGCCGTGGGCCAGGAACTGCGCAAACGCGTCCACTGGCAGATCGCCCCCCGCCACCGCATCCTCGAAGCCCTGCACCAAGGCTACGGCGTGGGAGCAGAAAACTTCGAAGAGCTGCTCGAAGGCCGCGAAGGAGGCGACGAGCACGACGACATGAAGCAGGAAACCACCGTCCTAGATGAGGCGGATGAAGAGGCCACCGTGCTGAATTTCGTAAATCAAATCTTCCGCGAAGCCCTCAAGGAACGCGCCACGGACATCCATATGGAGCCGTTGGAGCGCGATCTGCGCATCCGCTACCGTGTGGACGGCAAGCTGCTGGAAGTCCCTGTACCGCCCAACATGCGCCTGCTTCAGGCCTCTCTTATTTCCCGCCTCAAAATCATGGCTCACCTCGACATCGCCGAGCGCCGCATGCCGCAGGATGGCCGTATCAACCTCGAACTCGACGGCGAACCCATCGACGTCCGCGTGGCCACCATTCCCAGCGTGAACGGCGAATCCGTCGCCCTCCGCTTGCTCACCCGCAAAAAATTCGACCTGATGGCACTCGGCTTGGATCCCGCCACCGAGGCCACCATTCGCAAGCTCCTCGCCGCACCGAACGGCATCATCCTCGTCACCGGCCCCACCGGTTCCGGCAAATCCTCCACGCTCTACACCTTCCTCAAGGAGCTCAACACCAAGGAGCGCCGCATCGTCACCATCGAAGACCCGGTGGAAAACAAGCTCGACGGCATCATCCAGATCGCCGTGAAGCCGGAAATCGACCTCACCTTCGCTGCCGGCCTGCGCAGCATTCTACGCGGTGACCCCAATGTGATCATGGTCGGGGAAATGCGTGACCAAGAAACGGTTGAAATCGCCATCCGTGGCGCTTTGACCGGTCACTTGGTCTTCTCCACCCTCCACACCAACGACGCCGTCGGCGGCATCTCGCGTCTCATCGACATGGGCATCGAGCCGTTCATGATTTCCTCCTCCGTGCGCGCCTTCCAGGCCCAGCGCCTCGTACGCACCCTGTGCAGCTTGTGCAAGCAGCCCGCGCATTACGAAGACAATCACCTGCGCACCACGGGTTTCCCCATGGAATGGAAGAGCCAGCTCTTCAAGCCCGTCGGCTGCCGTGCCTGCCGCAATACCGGCTTCACCGGACGTCTCGCCATCATGGAAATCTGCCTCATGACAGAAGCCCTGCAGGAGCAGATCAACAAACGTGCCAACACCATGGAGCTCAAAGTCCAGGCCCTCAAAGACGGCATGATCCCCATGCGCCAGTACGGCTTCCGCAAAGCCTCCCAGGGCGTGACCACCCTCGAAGAAGTCATGACCGTGACGGCCGCGACCGAGTAGCACGGTTGCGAAGACTCCTCCTGAGCATATACTTTAGCCATGACTCTTGCCGCCAATCCGCCCATTGAGATTCCTTTGGAACGTCTGACCGGCCCGCAGAAGTGGGAATTGTTTCAGACGCTTTGGGAAGATATAAGTCCCCACATGGACGATGAGGCCCGCTCGCCCGACTGGCATGCGGACGTTCTGCGTGAACGCCTAGAACGCGAGGAGAGGGGTGAGGCAGTCTGGCGCAGTGTGGACGAAACCTTTGACCGAATCCGTGCCCAGATCGCTCATGGTCGTAAAAATTGAGGAATGTGCGGAGCGGGATCTGCTCAATGGATTCTGGTTCTATGAAGATCAGGAGCCCGGCGTGGGAGAGTATTTCCTGACCAAAATCCGCGAAGAGATTTTGGAACTGGCCGACTGTGCCGGGGTTCATCGCCAACGTCATGGTTTTCATTTCTGCCCTGCAAGACGTTTTCCCCATGGCTTTTATTATCGAATCAGTAGCGAGACTGTGAAAGTGTACGCCGTTCTCGACTGCCGCCGCAGTCCTCGCTGGATACGCCGCCAGCTTAACAGCCGCTAATACCTCAAAAGATGCCCGCCTTCACCTATACCGCCCTCACCACCACCGGCCAGACCGTCAATGGCTCCATCACGGTGGGATCACGTGCGGAAGCGTTTCGGAAAATCGAGTCCCAGGCGCTTACCCCTGTAAAGGTCACGCAG
>NZ_JAQSEA010000275.1 GCF_029946185.1 Prosthecobacter sp. | reverse complement strand
TGACCTGCTTTCATCCAGCAGCACCACGAATGCGTTCGATATCGAGTCCGAGCCGCTGGCGCTGCGCGAACGTTACGGCCAGGACATCAACGGCACCAGCCTGCTCATGGCGCGGCGCATGGTGGAGGCCGGGGTACCGTTCATCACCGTCTTTTGGATGGGCGATGAAAACCTCGCAAAGAAATGCAAAAGCGCGGGCAGTTGGGATACGCACGGCAACAACTTCAACTGCCTGCGTGACAATCTGCTGCCGCAGTTTGATCGCTGCTTCTCCGCCTTCCTCGAAGATTTGTCAACGCGCGGGCTGCTCGAGGAAACGCTCGTCATGGTCACCAGCGAGATGGGGCGCATGCCCAAAGTTGGGGACCGCCGCTCCGGCGGCCCTCTCGGCGCTGGCCGCGATCACTGGACCAGTTGCATGAGCGTCCTCATGGCCGGTGCTGGCGTTCGCGGCGGCCAGGTCATTGGCGAAACCGACGCACGCGCCGAACTGCCGAAAGACCGCCCCATTCGTCCCGAAGACATCACCAAGACCGTCTATTACGCCATGGGCATCCAAGACCTCGAAGCCAAAGACAAACTCGGCCGCGCCTACAACCTCCTCGATGAAGGCAAGCCCCTCACCGAACTCTTCGGCTGATTCACATGATGCATCACATGAATGCCACTCGGTTAAGGCGGGCTGTCGTTTGTTCCATGATGCCTGCACTCTGCGTTTTCCGAAGAGGACACCACTCTCTTTCGTCACCACACTCCGCACTGGCATCAGCCCCAAAGGGGCTGCGGAATATAGCCCAGGGTCAGCCGAGCCTCAGCGAGGCGACCCTGGGTATGGCCGCAAGCAACCGGAAAGCAAACCCAGAACTCCGCCTCCCCCACGCCCACCAGCAGCGTCTGCACCCCGCTCCGCCACACGCCTGCCGCACAGCGCTCGCAACACCATCACCAGCCACGATGAACATCCTTAACCGAGCACCCTTCATGCATCGCATCCTCCTCGCCGCCCTGTCCCTCTCCATCACCCTCCACGCCGAAGACTGGCCCCAGTTCCGTGGCACCAATGGCACCGGCGTCTCCTCCTCAAAAAGTCTGCCCCAAGACTTCTCCGCCGAAAAAAACATCGCTTGGAAAGCGAAGATCGGAGACGGCATCGGCTCACCCATCGTGAAGAACGGACGTGTCTTCACCACCGCCATGCTCGGAGACCAAAAGCTCGGCCTCTTCAGCTTTGACGCCTCCACTGGAAAGCAGCTCTGGCGCAGCGATTTCGACACCGGCACCCTCCCGCGCATCACCCCGCCAAACAGCCACGCCTCCTCGACTCCGGCCACCGATGGCGAACGTGTCTACGTCTATTTCAGCACCATCGGCCTGCTCGCCTTCGACTTCGCCACCGGCAAGGAAGTCTGGCGGCACACCATGACACGCCCCGCCTACTTGATGGACTGGGGCGCAGCTTCATCACCCATCGTTTACAACGACACCGTCATCTTCTGCCAGGACGACGACCTCGCCCCCTTCGTCGTCGCGGTGGATGCGAAAACGGGCAAAGAAAAGTGGAAGACCCTGCGCAAAGAAATGCTCGCCGGTTATTCGCTGCCTGTCCTGTGTGAGGCCAATGGCCGCACCGATCTCGTCATCGCCGGCAGCGGCAAATTGAAGGGCTACGATCCCGCCACCGGCAAGGAGATCTGGACCTGCAACACCCTCCTGCGCACCATCATGACCTCTCCCGTCGTGCATGACGGCGTCATCTACGTCGCCGTGCAAAGCTACGGAGATGCCACCCGCACCTTGAAGCACGCCCTGCTCGAATGGCTGGACACCAACCAGGACAAAATTCTCTCCCGCGAAGAAACTCCCAAGGAATTTCACGAGCGCTTTGATGCCTCCGACAAAAACCACGACAAAGTCATCGGCCCCGAGGAGATCGACACCGCCTTCCAATCCCCCGACAACATGGCCGCCGGCGGCAACATCATCCAGGCCATCAAAGGCGGCGGCAGCGGCGATGTGACCAAGACCCACCTCCTCTGGAACATCGACCCCAAGACCCCCTCAAACCTCTCTTCACCCCTCTTCTTCAATAACCGCCTCTACGTTGTCAAAAGCGGCGGCATGTCGAGCTGCTACGACGCCAAGGACGGCAAATCCCTCTGGGATCGCAGCCGCCTCGGCAATTTCGGCGACTACTTCGCCTCGCCCATCGCCGCAGCTGGCAAAGTCTACATCGCTGCCAAAAACGGCTTCATCGTCGAACTCGAAGACGCACCCCAGCTCAAAGTTCTCGCCAAGCACGACATGGGCGAGGAAATCATCGCCACCCCCGCCATCGCCGATGGTCGCCTCTTCGTCCGCACTCGCGAAAGCCTCATCTGCGTCTCCGCCACCACCTCCGCACCTGCGCTCGCACTCGCAGGGAAGGGGACCACCACGTCGGACACCATCGAAATCATCACCGCACAGCCTCCGCATGGCTCGCGTGTATGGAATGGCTACACCGGCAACGCCATGGGCCAGGAATCCTGGACCCAGGACGAACTCGAACAGCTTCTCCAGCGCCTCCAAAAGTTAAAATACACAACCATCGCCATCCCCGCAAAAATCGCGCCCTTCACACCCATCCGCGTCGATGGCGACACCGGCGGCCGCAAAGCCTTCCACGGCTCCTCCGTCTTTGAAAATCCCGACGTCACCGCCATCACCGCTCGTTTCCGTGAGCACGCCGCCAAACTCGGTTTTGAAATCGTCGCCGCCGAACCCGTGGCCGTTTCTGTCCTGCCCAAAAACGACTTCGCCAGCGAAAAAGCCCTGAGCGATTTCATCACGCCCATGTGCGGTGAAGGTGTCGCCGAGCGCATGTGGCTCGGCTTCCAAGCCATCGACAAGGCATCACAACTCATCGCCCAAAACGACCCCACCCTCGGCGTTCCCGCACCCGACATGCTGCTGCGCCATTTGCATTCAAAGAAAAGCCTGCCCGACTGGCTCACCGAGGTCAAAACCGCCTACGCCACGGCCATGAACGAAATGTACCGCGCCAACACCCGCGCCCGCGAAGGCTCCCGTACCTTCACACTCTACAACGCCAAGCGCCTTGAGTTCACCTTCCACTTCATCAGCGCCATCGAGGCCCTCTACAAATCTCACGATGCCACCGCCCGCGCCGAATCCCTCGAAGCCGCCATGGACAGCATCTACAACTCACTCAACTCCTGGTCCGACGTCGCCCGCGACTCCACCGATCGCGGTGCCATCGCCCTGCTCAACGAGTACGGCTACCGTCCGCTGGTAAAAGTGGTCAAAGGTCACGAGTGACCACGGCTTGCCTGAAATCTGCCGCAGCCGCAAATTCTTCAGTGCATGAAAATCATGCACTTTTGAAAAGATGATGTCATGGTTGCCATCCATGAATTTCCAGAGACCCGCCGCGGCTCGTTTGCCAAACCTTGACACCCTTCCGCCTCTGGTCGGTGCGCGGCTGCAATCCTTGGCGGCGTTCTACGATGATCCCGCGCTCAAGCGAGGCTGGGCCGCGCAGTCGTATCATGAAATGCTGGCACGTTACTACAATCTTCAGATCCCTCCTGACGCCAGCGTTCTTGAGATCGGCTGTGGTGACGGCAGACTGCTCGCACTGCTGCATGGGCAAAAACGTGTCGGCGTGGATGTGTCAGAGCGGCAGATCCAAAAGGCACGCCAGCGCCTGCCCGAGGGCGAGTTTCATGTTCAGTCCGGTGAAGCGCTCTCTCTCGATCAGCAGTTCGACATCATCGTCATTTCGGAAACCATCAATCATGCCGCCGATGTGCAGCTGATCTTCGAGCGCCTTCATCAAGTGAGTCATGCTCGCACCCGGCTCATCATCAATTTTTGCAACAACCTTTGGCGGCCTCTTTCCGCGCTGGCCGCACTGACTGGCATGCGCACTCAGCAGCCTGAGACCAACTGGCTCTCGTATGCAGACGTGCACAATCTGCTGGCACTCTCTGGCTGGGAGGAGGTCGGCAGTTCCTGCCGGATTCTTTTCCCGTTTCGAGCACTCGGTTTGGAGATTTTATTCAATCGCTGGCTGGCTCCCTTGATGCGCCCCTTCTGTCTCGCCATCTTTTCCACCGCACGCCCTCTGCCGCCAGCCATCATCAAGCCGTTGACCGTATCCGTCATCATTCCTGCACGCAATGAAGCCGGCAATATCGAAGCGGCTGTGTCTCGCACACCCATGATGGGCGCAGCCACCGAGATCATCTTCGTGGAAGGCCATTCCACAGACAACACCTGGGCGGAAATCCAGCGCGTGAAGCACGCATTCCCTGACAAGCGCATCACCTGCCTTCAGCAATCTGGCAAAGGGAAGGGGGACGCCGTGCGCGCAGGTTTCGCAGTCGCCACCGGAGATGTCGTCATGATCTTGGACGCAGACCTCACCGTGCAGCCGGAGGAACTGCCCAAATTCTACACCGCCATCGCTTCAGGAAGAGCAGAGTTCGCCAATGGCGTCAGACTCGTCTACCCCATGCAGCAGGAGGCCATGCGTTTTCTCAATCTCTGCGCCAACAAGGCCTTCGGCCTGATCTTTTCCTGGCTGCTCGGCCAGTCGGTGAAGGACACTCTCTGCGGTTCCAAAGCCATGCTGCGGCAAAACTACGAGCGTCTCGCCGCAGGCCGCGCCTATTTCGGTGACTTCGATCCCTTTGGCGATTTCGATCTGCTCTTCGGTGCTGAAAAGCTCGGTTTGCGCATCATGGACGTCCCCATTCATTACGGTGACCGCACCTACGGCTCCACGAACATCCACCGCTGGTCGCACGGCTGGCTGCTCTTGCGTATGGTTGTCTTCGCCGCCAAAAAACTGAAGTTCGTCTGAGCTTCCACCCTCTGCTTCTTTTGCTCGCCACAGAATCCAAAATCAAGCTCGCGCGTGTGCTCTATCGCCTGCTGAAACTGGCAGGATTTCAGGACAATCAGCTCGTTACGCGTGCAGGTGTGCGTTTTCAGCTCGATCTGCGCGAGGGCATTGACCTCTCGATATTTCTGTTCGGCGGCTTTCAAAATCACGTCGTGTCGGTCTCGCCCGGCGTGCCTGACGCCGTTATCTTTGATGTCGGAGCAAACATCGGTGCCATCACACTGCCTCTCGCCCGGCGGCATCCCTGTGCTCAGCTCCACAGTTTCGAGCCAACGTATTTTGCGCTGGAAAAATTCCGGCGCAATCTGGAGCTGAATCCCACACTCGCAGCAAGAGTGACCGTAAACCCCTGCTTCGTCGGCAGCACCTCGGGCACCACACACGAAGCGCAGGCCTACGCCAGTTGGCGTTTGGACGACACCACCGGCAACGAAGTTCACGACACCCATTTCGGCCTCAAGATGGAGGCCACAGTGACACGCATCAGTTTGGACGACTACATGGCCGCCAAGGAGATCCCACAGGTTCACCTCATCAAGATCGACACCGACGGCCATGAGTTTGAAGTGCTCGCCGGAGCGCAAAAACTCATCGCCAACAGCCGCCCCCGCATCGTGCTGGAAATGTGCCCCTATCTTCTCGAAGAAAATCGCCTCACCCTCAAAGACTACGTGGACGTTCTCGGCCCCGGCTACCGCATGACTGACCTGCGCACCGGCAGTCCTTTTGACGAAAGGGCTCTTGCAAGACTCACCCACCGTGGTGGGATCGATGTGCTGGCCGAGGCGTGTTGAACGTTCAGTCCGATTCTTTCTCCAGCACCACCAGCAGGCGCACGGCAAACAAAGAAGGCACCCGCGAAAGCAAAGAATCCAGCAGCCGCAGGCAGGGGTGCAGCGCGGTCGGGCATAGCTGCGGTTTGGAAAATCCGCCCGAACTCAGATAGGCCAGCGAAGCCAGTCGCACCACCTTGAGCACTCGCCATCCCTTCAATTGTTCCCGCTGTTCTCCTTGGACGAAAACGCGGTGCGCGCGTGACTGCGCGGCAAAGTACGGCGGATCTGCCGCTGGGAAATCAGCGGGCGCAAACCATTCGACTGGCTGCTGAAAAGCCACCGGCTCGTGGTGTCCCAGCGAGTAAACCAGCCGTCCCAGCAGACCCATAGCAGGTTCAAAGACGATCAGCCGTCCGCTCGGGCACAATACGCGGCGGAATTCCTCCAGAGCCGTCCCGGGAAATTCGAGATGGTGCCACACATCAAAGAGTATCAAGTTCCCGACTGCATCATCCGCAAAACTCAGTCGGTAGGCGTTCTCCTGCCGGTCCAGCCACGGATTCGGGAACAGATCGGACGTGATGCATTCGGGCACCGTTTGCTTGATGCTGCCGATGCCTGAGCCCAGTTCGACCGTCAATCCCTTGACCTCGCGAATAAGGTGAGACGCAATGAGCCTGTGAAAACCCGCATACACCTGCTGCAGCAGTGGCTTCCGCTGCCACGCCTCCCGGTTGCGATGAATCTCAAGGTTGTGCTGTTCTTTCACGCTTAGGCAGTTCGGTCAGTCAAGACCGCATAGACAAACAAATTGCGGCGATCTGTTTCATTGTATAATGGATGCTTCTAGTTTGTCCATCCATGGCGCACCGCGAATCACGAAGACGGGGTAAAGCTCTGGTTGAAGAGACCCTCCCCTCAATGAGCCTCTCCGCCAGCCATCCTGTAAAAACACACCACGGCTTTGTCAGGCGTCATGGGCCGGTGATGCTGGTTTGCGCGCTGCTCCTTTTGCTGGTGCTCGTGATATACTGGCAGACACGCGGCTTCTCCTTCGTGAACTTTGATGACAATACCTTCGTCTACAAGAACAGCCATGTGCTGCGCGGGCTGACCTGGGAAAATGTGCAGTGGTCATTCACTGCGGGGATCGGCAAAGACGCCACAGATGCCGATTACTGGCGGCCCGTGAGCTTCATGTCTCACATGCTGGATGTGAGCCTCTTCGGCCTCAATGCCGGGGGGCATCATCTCATGAGCGTGGCCTTGCATGCCTTGACGGCCATGGCCTTGTTTCTGGTGCTGCGTGGGATGACGGCCACGCTGTGGCGCTCAGCATTCGTGGCGGCGCTCTTTGCCGTGCATCCCCTGCATGTCGAGTCCGTCGCCTGGGTGGCGGAGCGAAAGGATGTGCTCAGCGGTTTGTTTTTTGTCCTCGCGCTAGGTGCCTACCGTTTCTACACCCTCAGCTCCTTTCGCTGGGGCCGCTATCTGCTCATGCTGCTCATGTCCGCGCTGGCGATGATGAGCAAACCGATGCTCGTGACGTTGCCCTGCGTGCTGCTGCTCGTGGATCTATGGCCGCTGAACCGCCGCGGTTCGGTGCCCTTGAAACGTCTTCTGCTGGAGAAAGCTCCCCTCTTTGCCATGGCGGCCATGGTGGTCGCCTTCACCCTCACATGTCCCGGTGCCAAAAACGATGCGCTGTGGGCCACGCTGCCTTGGTACTATCGTCCTGGCAATGCAGTGCTGTCCTACGGCACTTATATCTGGCAGACCTTATGGCCGGCCTGTCTCACCTGCTTCTACCCCTATCCAGGACTGAGTCACTTTGATTCTCATGCCAGCACCACCTTGAACTTCGGGCAGGTCCTTGTGTCGTTCATCGCCTTGCTTTCCATCACGGCCATCGTTGCCTGGCAGCGCAAGAAATCATATCTCGTCGTCGGTTGGTTCTGGTATTTGGGCATGCTCGCACCTGTGATTGGTTTGTTCACTCAGGCGGGTGATCAAGCCCATGCGGATCGCTACACCTATCTCTCGATGATCGGTCTTAGTTTGATGGTTGCATGGCCCGCCGCGCAATGGGCCGGAGCGTCTCTTTCACGCAGGCGCGTCATCGGTGCTTCAGCAGTGGCTGTCGTCATCATCTTGACAGTCGTTGCAAATAAACAAGCCACACACTGGCGCGACAGCGTCAGCCTTTGGTCTCATGTCGTCGAATGCAATCCCGGCGACTACGCTTCGCATTCCGGCTTGGGCAATACCTTGGTCGATGCCGGTCGTTTGGACGATGCAGTATCCACCTATCAGCGTGCTCTGGAAATTAATCCCACCCTCGTCAGAGCCAACTTGGTGGTGGGGATCCAGTTGGTTCAAAAGGGGCGGTTAAACGAAGCCGAAAATTATTTGCATCGCGCATTGATTGCCGAGCCACAAACGGCTGAAGCTCACAGCGCCCTCGCCTATGTGCTCCTTTGCAAAAGCGAACTGCAGCAGGCGGTCTCCCATTATGGCACGGCTGTGAGCATCGCCCCGGACGCCTCAAACTACTGCGGTTTGGGCAATGCCTTGCTGCAGTCGGGTGAACTTTCCAAGGCGATAGAAAGCTATCAGCGCGCGCTTGCCGCAGACTCCAAAAACCTGGATGCCAAGGTCGGCCTCGGCATGGCCTATACCAGACTTGGGCAGATGGAAGCTGCAGTCACGTTTTATAAAAAAGTCCTCGCAGAAAGCCCCCAGCATCTGCCCGCCATCAACAACCTTGCGTGGCTGCTGGCCACCAGCAAACAGGACTCCCTGCGCAATGGCGCTCAGGCCGTGACTTTGGCGGAGTACTCATTGCAATTGCCCGGCGGCAGCAAAGTCCATCTCTGGCACACACTCGCTGCCGCCTATGCCGAAACCGGCCAATATGACAAGGCCGCTCAGGTCGCCCTGCACGCGGCAACCACCGCCAATGCTCAGGGCAACGCGGGTTTGGCACAGCAAATTCTAAACGAGAGAAAGGCTTACCTCACAGGCCTTCCTTGGCGGGAGTAATCATTACCTCAAGGCATGAACTTGTAAAGCAACTGGCATTGGAGGACTCACGGCATCTGCGCGAATGCAGCGTCGTTATGAAACTCAAACTTCGCCTCTCCAATGAACGCGGGCACGCCGAGCACGGCTGGCTCGACAGCTACCACACCTTCAGCTTTGCCGACTACTATGATCCGGCGCACATGGGCTATCGCAGCCTGCGTGTCATCAATCAGGACGTCATCACCGGCGGCGCTGGATTCCCCACCCATCCGCATCGAGACATGGAAATCTTCAGCTACATCCTCTACGGCGCTCTCGCTCACAAGGACAGCATGGGCACCGCCCGCACACTCCTCCCCGGCCAGATCCAGCTCATGAGCGCAGGCAGCGGTGTCACCCACAGCGAGTTCAATCCCTCCCCGACTGAACCCGGCAGCCTCCTCCAAATCTGGATTCGCCCGCGTCAAACCGGCCTCAAACCCAGCTACACCGAATGGCATCCCAAGCCCGAGCACGAAACCGCCGCAATGGTCCTCGTCATCTCCTCCGACGGTCGCGACGGCTCCGCCACCATCCATCAAGACGCCGACATCTACCGCGTCCGTCTTGAAGCCGGCAAATCCACCACCCACGAAGTCACCGCCGGTCGCGGCGCCTGGCTCCAGCTCATCAAAGGCACCCTCACCGCCAACAGCACCACCCTCAATCCCGGCGACGCCATCAGCACCGACGACCCCGGCACCCTAACCCTCACCGCCTCCCAAGACGCCGAAGCCCTCCTATTCGACCTCCTCTAAAAACAACCGCCAACAACTGCAAACCAGCGCCAACAACCGGCCACTCCCCACCCCATATGAAACACATCCCCACCATCGCCCGCCTCCTCCTCGGCCTCATCTTCACCGTCTTCGGTGCCAACATGTGGCTCCACTTCATCCCGATTCCTCCACCCCCGGAAGGTCCTGCCGCCAACTTCATGTTCGCCATCTACGGCAGCGGCTACCTCACCGTGGTGAAGGTCTTGGAAGTCACCGGCGGCCTCCTGCTCCTCAGCGGCCGCTTCACTAATCTGGCCCTCACCCTCGTCGGTCCAGTCGTGGTAAACATCGCCCTCTACCACTTCTTCCTCGTCAAAGGCGGCTATGAAATGCCCGTCGTTCTCGGTACACTCTCACTCGTGGCCCTCTCCGGCCGCAAAGATTACCTGAGCACTCTCTTCGCTGCAAAATAATGAGTCCTCCCGCGAGCCGGATTCGTCACTGAATCCGGCTCGTTTTTTTAAGACCCTCCACCACTTCCTCGCCATGTCCCACACCAAACTCTTCTCTCCTCTTCAAGCCGGCGCTCTCACGTTGCCCAATCGCATCCTCATGGCTCCGCTCACACGCTGCCGCGCCGATGCCGATCACGTCCCGACTCCCTTGATGGCAGAATACTATGCACAGCGCGCCAGCGCCGGACTCATCATTGCCGAGGCCACCATGGCCATCGAAGGCAACTCCTCCTTCTGGATGGAGCCAGGCATTTACTCCGATGTCCAGGTTCAAGGTTGGAAACTCGTTACCGATGCCGTCCATGCCAAAGGCGGTCAGATCGTACTCCAAATCTGGCACGGTGGCCGCGCCTGCCATCCATTGCTCAATGCCGGTGCCCAGCCTGTCGCTCCGAGCGCCCTTCCCATTCTGGGAGATGAAGTTCACACTCCCGAAGGCAAGAAACCCTACGTCACTCCACGTGAACTGCGTGACGACGAAATCCCCGGCATCGTTGCAGGCTTCAAACACGCCGCCGAAAATGCCAAAGCCGCCGGGTTTGATGGCGTGGAAATTCATGGTGCCAATGGCTACCTCCTTGATGAGTTCCTGCGCGATGGCTCGAACAAGCGCACCGGCTCTTACGGCGGCTCCATCGAAAATCGCGCCCGTTTGATGCTCGAAGTACTCGATGTCACCATCAGCGTCTGGGGCGCAGATCGCGTCGGCATCCGCATCTCACCGCTCAACAGCTACAACACCATGATCGACAGCGACCCAGTCGGCATCACGACCTATCTGGCACACCAATTCAACGAGCGCAAGATCGCCTTCCTCCACGTCATGCGTAGCGACTTCTTCCAGGCGCAGCAAGGCGATGTGATGACGCCCGCCCGCGCCGCCTTCCACGGCGTCCTCATTGGCAACATGGGCTACACCGCCGAAGAGGCAGAGCAGGCCATCAATGACGGTAAACTCGACGCTGTCGCATTTGGCACCAGCTTCCTCGCCAATCCCGATCTCCCCGCCCGCATCGCCGCAAAAGCCACACTCAATGCGCCGAATGCCGCCAAGTTTTACTCGCCCGGTGCCGAAGGTTACACCGACTATCCCGTGCTCAGCGCCGCTTGAAATGACCACCCCCATCCATCCCGCCGTCCGCATCGGCCACGTTCATTTGAAAGTGTCTGATCTGGAAAAGGCCCTCGCTTTTTACTGCGGCGTCCTCGGTTTCGAGCTCACTCAGCGCTACGGCACCCAAGCCGCCTTCGTCTCCGCAGGTGGCTACCACCATCACATCGGCCTAAACACTTGGGAAAGTCGTGGTGGCAAAGCCCCGCCTCATGGCACCACCGGATTATACCACGTCGCCATCCTCTATCCCGACCGCGCCTCCCTCGCCGATGCCCTTCGCCGCCTCATCAAAAACAAGATCCCTCTCGACGGCGCTTCCGACCACGGCGTCAGCGAAGCCCTCTACCTCCGCGATCCCGACGGCAACGGCCTCGAACTCTACGTGGATCGCGATCCCTCCGCATGGCCGCGCGATGCCCAAGGCGAACTCACAATGACCAGCGACCCATTCGACCTCGATGCCCTGCTGGCAGAGCCACCCCTCAAATCATGAAAACGATCACCGCTGCCGAACTCAAGACGCTGCAAGGCAGCGCCACCCTCATCCACGTCCTGCCAGAGGAGCACTTCGCTTGCGGTCATCTGCCGGGTGCCATCAATGCCTGCGTGTATGAAACCATCTTTCTCTCCAAGGTGGCCGAACTCGTCCCCGACAAAAGCGCGCCACTGATCGTCTACGGCGCAGGCGGCGATTCATTGGACGCCACCACCGCCGCCGAAAAACTGACCAAAGCCGGCTACACCAACGTGACCGTTTTCCCTGGCGGCATCGTCGAGTGGCAGCAGAATAATCTCCCGCTCGAAGGCACTCAAGCTGAAGCCTCCTCCGCAATTCTCCAGAGCCACTTCGAACTCGACACCGAAACCAGCGTCGTCCGCTGGACCGGCCGAAATCTCTTCAATCATCATCAAGGCACGCTTAAGCTCTCCGGCGGCCAGATCGAAGTAGAAAACGGCACCCTCCAATCCGCACGCTTCACCCTCGACATGAACAGCATCGCTTGCGAAGACCTCGTGGACACCGCCTACAATGCCATGCTCATCCGCCACCTCCGCGACGACGACTTCTTCGCCGTGGACCGCTTCCCCACAGCAGAGTTCCTCTGCGACCGCGCAGAGCCTTTGCAGTCATGCACACCCGGCACGCCAAACTACACCCTCCATGGCACCATGACCCTGCGCGGCGTCACCCAGCCCCTGAGCTTCCCCGCCGTCATCGCTGCCGCAGATTCAGATCATTTGACCGGTCAGGCGCAGTTTGAACTCGACCGCACCCAGTTCGGCAGCCACTACGGCTCCGGCAGACTCTTCGCCTTCCTCGGCAAACACGTCGTCAACGACCACGTCCACCTCCACATCAAACTCCACGCCACCCGCGCATAACTTGAAACTTGAAACCTTAAACTTGTAACTCTCCCATGAACACCCTCGAAGCCATCAACTCCCGCCGCGCCATCAAGCACTACGATCCCACCCACCGCATGACCGATGCTGAAATCCACCAGCTTCTCGAAGCCGCCATGCAGGCCCCCAGCGCCTTCAACATTCAGAACTGCCGCTTCGTCACCGTCCTCGATCCTGAAGTGCGCAAAGAAATCCGCGCCTCCGCCTGGGATCAGGCCCAGGTCACCGAGTCCTCGCTCCTCATCGTCATGTGCGCCGACAAAGACTCATGGAAGAAAGACCCCGCCCGCTACTGGAAGAATGCACCCCAGCCCGTGCAGGACTTCCTCGTCCCCGCCATCGGTCAGTACTATGAAGGCCGAGATCAGGTCCAGCGCGACGAATGCATGCGCTCCTGCGGACTCGCTGGCATGACCATCATGCTCGCCGCCAAAGCCATGGGCTACGACTCCTGCCCCATGGACGGCTTCGACTTCGACGCCGTCGCCAAAATCATCAAACTCCCCGAAGACCACGTCATCTCCTTCATGATCGCCGTCGGCAAAGGCACCCAGCCAGCATGGCCAAAACCCGGTCAACTCTCCTACGACGAAGTCGTCATCCGCGATCACTTCTAATCACCCAAACTTAGATCACTCCGTCCTTTCATCAGACTTGTTCTCGAATAGCAATCCCAAGCGCGGAAGCTGCTTGCAGGCCGTAGGATGGGTGTGGCGAAAGCCCGCCCGTCTATGAGCGTGTGGCAAACACGCTGCGACTCGAATGGCCCTGCTATCCGAGAACCAATCTATTCCACGCAGCCCCCGGAAGCGAAGCCTCTATAGCGTTTTCCAAAACAGATTTCCGGATAGAGGCGTATTGCGACGTTCGACGGCGCTTGGAGGACTACTCGCACCGGGCATGCGCATGCCCAGCGAAGGTAGGGCTGGCTGTCCTCAGCCAGCCGCCGTCGAAGCCCATGATC
>NZ_JAQSEA010000274.1 GCF_029946185.1 Prosthecobacter sp. | reverse complement strand
CTTCCATCACTGCCGACCCTCTGTATCAAGTCATCCAGATTGCTTAACGGCATTGAACTTAGGCGAGACGCCCCAGTCCGCAGTCAGGCAAGATGCCTGACCTCCGGCATTTACCACGTATCCGTCCGAAACGGCTGCGCGGGCAGACCATCTTGATTGAACAAATTCGCCCATGGGAAAGCACTGCTCCAGGCGTAGCGCACGGCGACGGGATTGGGGACATCTTTGCTGGAGACAAAGACACTGGCCCAATCAACGCGTGCGTCAGCCCAGAAGAATTTCTTATCGGCACCGGCGATCATGAAGCCCTGCAATTTGTCGCCATTTTTAAAGGCCAGACCTTTGCCCGTATGCTTGAAGGTCAGCATGACCTTATCCCCTTGGACGCTGTGCGAGGCAAGCTGCGGGCCGAGGTACTCAGTGCCTTTGTCATACGCCACGGCCAGCGCCACCTGCACGGCACGCGCACCGTAGCCCGACTTGTTCGGCGGATGAATGCCGTTGCCGAGATCGCTGCTGATGACCATGTGCGTGTTCGGATACTTCATGATCTGCTCAAAGGCGACGTGCGAGTACTGCGCATCCGGGTTGTTCGGGATCGTCTTCGGCAATGGCGCAAACTTCTCCGCGAGCCGGTTCATCGGCTGTGAGTAATCAAACGCACAGCCACCGCCGCTCGGCTTCTGCACGTAGAGAAAGGGGAAATCGCCCTGGCCCCATGCCTTGCGCCAGCCACCAATGAGTGCGCCCATGAGCGTCACCTGATCCACCCCCACGATGTTCGTACGGCTCTCGCCCTGATCCCACAGCACGCCTTTGATGGCATAGCCGACATAGGGACGGATGTAGGCTTCAAAAAGCTGCCCGACTTTGCCCGAGTTGGTCTCGCCCGCCTTGCCCACACCCTGCGGCGCACGCGGCGCGGGAGGGAGTGGCTTGCCCTCTTTCCTCGCAGCATCGGCCAGCGGCTTCCAGGTGGCGAATTCCGCATCGTACTTGGCCTTGTCCACGGCATACTTCGCCACAAGTTCGTCATACTTATAAGTCGGCGCGAAAGCCTTCACCGCCGCAGCACTCGCGGCATCGCTGCGATACATCTCTTCGCTCAGCCAGAAGCCCGAAGGCGTGCCACCGACTGCGCCCACCATCAGCCCCACCGGGACACCAAGCTCTTTCTGCAACGGGAAACCAAACGAGAACAGCAGCGCGCTGAACTTCGGATTCGTCTCTGGCGTGGACAGCTCCCAAGTAGCACCCGCCTCTTTCCTCAGCAGGCGCAGTTGCGGATACGTCTGCTTCGCCGCTTCCGCCAGCACGGGATCTCCCGCAGTGTAGCTGGTGACCACCATGTCCATGTTCGACTGACCGGAGCCGATCCACACATCGCCCACCAGTACGTCATCAATCTTCTGGCTGCCAATCGTCAGCGTACGTGGCTCCGCGCTGGCCTTCAGCGCATCCAGCTTCACGCTCCACGCACCCTTGGCATCCGCCGTGGCCGTCTTGCTCTGTCCTGCAAAATCCACCGTCACCTTCTCACCCGGAGCCGCCGAGCCCCACACCGGCACCGCCATGCCACGCTGCAGCACCATGTGCGGCGTGAAGACCTTGGACAATTTCACCTCGGCATGCAGCGCAGAGGCCAGCAGGAGGACGGAACAGAATGCGAACGATAATTTCATGAGGAGAGGCAATACGAACACCTCAGCCCATTCTTCCGCGCAATGCGCCCAGGAGGTTAGGCCTCCGGCCTGACAACGGATCGAGGCGTCCCGCCTTCGTCTGATTCCGGACCAAGGCGAGACGCCCCAGTCCGCAGTCAGGCAGGATGCCTGACCTCCGCAAACGTCCACGCGAGGATGCGGCTCTTCTTCTGCCCCTGCGCCATGTCGATGATCTTCACCTCCGCCGCCTTCACCTTGCGCAGCGCCTGCTCAAGTCGCGGCAGATGCTCGCTCTTGGAAACGAGCGTGGTGAACCATCCGCACTGAGGTGCAAAGTCCACACTCTCCTCGATCATCCGGCGGATGAATCCCAGTTCGCCGCCCTCACACCAAAGCTCGTTGGCCTTGCCACCGAAGTTCAGCCCAGCCTTCTTCCCGCCAAGATTCCGCAGCTTCCGCTGCGTGCCCGCTGCAGCCTCGGCTGCGGAAGTGTGAAATGGCGGATTGCACATCGTCAGCTCAAAGCGCTCCCCCGGTTGAATGACACCCCGAAAGCACTGCGTCACCGACTTCTGCAACCGGCACTCGATCAATCCCGTCACACTCGCATTCGCCGATACGATCTTTTGTGCCCAGCGCCATGCGGCGGCATCCACCTCCGCACCCACAAAGCTCCAGCCGTACTCACTCGCGCCAATCAGCGGATAAATGCAGTTCGCCCCCGTGCCAATGTCCAGCACCCGCACCGACGGCCCACGCCGCAGCGCGATCAGATCCGCCAGATGATGAATGTAATCACTCCGCCCCGGAATGGGCGGGCAGAGATAACCGGGCGGAATCTCCCAGTGCTGCAAACCATACGCCTGTCTTAGCAGCGCCTGATTCAGCGCCTTCACCGCCAGCGCGTCCGCGTAGTCGATGCTGTCATCGCCATACGCATTCGGTTTCACAAATGCCGCCAGGGCCGGGCAGGACGCGATGAGCTGCGGAAAGTCATACCGCATGTTGAAGCGATTGCGCGGGTGCAATCCTGCTTTGGGGGCGCTGTTCATGTCAGCAGCAGAAATAAGGTTGGCCGCAAAGAAACGCAAAGCTCGCAAAAAGGAACCAGACAGAAAAATTCACCGAATGAATGGTAGAAACAGGCATGCTTTTTTGCGCATTTTTTGCGTCTTTTTGCGGCCAATTCATTCTCACTTCCCACCTCCCGGCGGCGTGCGGTCATCGCCAAAGTATTTCTCGCTGCGATAGCGCAGCCACACGCGCAGCACCTGCGGCACCTTCTCCCGCTCCGCCTCGCTCAGGGTTTCATAGAGAGCCATCGCCTTCTCACGCTCGCCCCGGCAGGCACGGTTGTTGTGCGCATCCCAGTAGCCCCGCGCCACGCGGATACGGCGGCACACCTCCTTGATCAAGGCGGCACCGCTGAGCGGCTTGGTGCTGGGTTTCTTCTTCGCGGGCATGGGTCTGTTGGATAGGTTCTTAAACGAAAAGCCTCGAAAAAGCGAGGGGCATGGCGATTCCCATTGCAACGCCCTCAGCTTTTCAGATAAAAAGCAAGCATGCGCAACCCTCTGCTGATTTGGATCATGCCGTTGGCCCTGTTTGTGTGCGGTCACCCCGCATGGGCGCAGGATGCGGCCAACACGGTGGTCATCACCATCGCAACCGTCAAAGAAAGCGACTGGCAGCATGAAAGGGCGCAGGAAACAAACCCGGTGGGACTGCGCCAGCGCTTGCAGGCGAGGACGCTGGTGGAACTTTCCGGCGAACTGCGCAATGATGAAGAAGAGCTGGTCCTGCGGTCTGGCAAAGCGCGTGACATCGTCACCGAATGGGCCATCACACCGGATCGCAACGGCGTTGTCGCCAAGAAAATGCTGCCGGAGTTTATTGGCACCGAAATCAAAGTGGTGAATAAGACACTGGATCTGGATCCCAACCGAGCCACACGTCTGAGCATCAGCTTAACTCATGACCTGCAGCCCCCGCAGATGCAGCCCATGACCTACGCCACGGCAGCCACAGGAGTTGAGCGTGATGAAAAGAGCGTGACGGCCCCGCGCTTCAACCGCCTGCGCTGGCAGGGCGAGGTATTGGCCTGCAAGGACGAGCGCCTGATCACCAGCTTTACCTTGGAGAAGGATGCCAGCATGCGCATCGCTGTATTTATCCAAGGCACCCTTCAGGGCAGCCGTGGCAATCCACCGCCGCCAACCACACTCCGGCAGACTATTTATCGCGTGCCCGAGATGGACATGATTGAGTGGCTGATGAATGGCCCGCAGAGCGATGCGGCACTGGAAAAACGGCTGCAAGAAGCCGTGGCCGCCGGGCAGGCAAGCGTCGTCTCCAACCTGAGCACCACCACTTCCCTGAACGCTCCCACTCAGGCCCAGGCCGGTGATGAATGCTGCGTTCCCAAGGAGGTCGATCAGGATTTGGACAGGCTGTATCAACTGCCCGTCAGCTTTGCAACGGTGCAGGCAGGCACCCGGCTGGAGGGTGACATCGGGGGGCCGCAGGCAGCTTGGAAAAGTCATTATGCGCCGTGTCCTCCTCTCGCGGTGAAGTGGCCCACTTCCTGGCTGCGTGTGCATGACCGAGCCCAAGGAAAGTCCACCGGCAAGGCCATCCACGGCTGGATGGACTGGTATGACCGCTTTGAAGAAACGACCCTGGGAGAAGTGGCTTTCCACGATGCATCACCCCATCTCATTTCCATGATGCCCCCTGCGGATCAGACCTGGGGCACCGAACGGAAAGGGCGCTGGCTGGATGTCACGATAGCGCAGCGGCAGCTAGGCGGGGACAGGCAGCCAGGCAAGTCTCAGGCCCTATCTCCAGACGAAGCCAAACAGCCGGCCGACCCCTTCGCTCCAGATCCCATCTCCCCTGCGCAACAGCCATCCTTTGCACCTGCCACCCCGCCGCCTCTGCTAATGCTTGGCATCGCGCTGGACTCTGATCAGGCGCAGGCATTGCTCACCACACGCCAGCAGGGGAAAGATGAAGACCTGCTGCGAGAATTGGTGTCGCAGGTGAAGACTGGCAAGGCCCAGGTGGTGGCCTGTTCGGCCTCGGCCAACCAATTCCAAAACGGTCGAAAAACCCAAGTCAGCGCACGAATGCATGCCTACCCCACGGAAATGCCCAGCATTCCTTCGGCCTGGAATGAACGCACGGTTGGCACCCGACTCGAACAGGAGGGCGGGAACGTGGCACTCCAGCAGGATCTGGCACCGCCTGCACGCACCGAGTGGAAACTCGCCCGCGACATGCCCGAAGCCATCATGTGGGAGCCACGTTTTCGCAGTCTTTTCCTCAATAGCGAAACCTCCGCCTTCACCCAATCCGGCACCTATCTCTGCGCCGTCACCAACATCCCTGCGGTCATATCCGGCGGTGACATTCCAGAGCATGAGACCGTGTTCCTGTTTGCGCAGCGGTCAGCCAAGGGGCCAGCGCCCAAAACCGCTTCGGGTGACTTCGAGGTCGAAACTTTGATCTTCGAGATCCCGGCGAAAGACGCCAAGGAATGGCAGGCAGTGAAGAGCGATGACTTGATGGCCTTCACCCAGCAGAACCTCAAACAAGGTGCGGCCACGCTTCAGTCATACACCATGCAGCGCACTCAGGCCTCAGTCCGCAGCACCTTGAACGTGACCGAGGAGTACATGACAGCCACAGAGTTTGATCCCCCCAATCGTGATGCGCCCTACCGCATGCGGCCCACTGCGCTGATGACGCTGCCGGTAGGCTTGCAACTGAAGGTCGAAGTGATAGCCTCTCCTAACGGGACTTCTCAGTTGGGAATCTCTCTCAAGCACTCCACGGCCAGGCCCGTTGAGCCGGGTCTGGAAGAAACACTCCAAATCTACACCAGCGGCAAGGATGTCTATCCCGGTGCGAAACACGAGTTCGACGAATGGACCGAAAAAATTCGCATCATCCCCGGCAAGTTTCACTGCCTCCTCTCCCCTTCTCACGGCGGCGGCGTGGTGACCACACGCATCGCCTTTGTCCGCGTGCATCCAATACCGTGAAGAATAAGGTGGCCTTAGACTGTATCGCTACCCAGCGAAGGATCTGAATACCCGCGCTCCTGAGTTGCCAGGACCGATTCCCCGCTCTATCTCGGCGGGTGGAAGACACCGATTACAAAGTTAGACTCGAGATTTTTGAAGGCCCGCTGGACCTGTTGCTTTACCTCATCAAAAAGGAGGAGATCGACATTTACAACGTGTCGCTGGAGCGCATCACGCGGCAGTACCTGGATTACATCGACACGTTCAAGGCTCTCAACATCGAGCTGGCCAGCGAGTTCATCGTCATGGCCGCCAATCTGATGTACATCAAGAGCCGCGAACTCCTGCCGCAGGCGGTGCAGCCACCGGAAGAGGATGCAGAAGAGAATGACCCGCGCTGGGAGCTGATCCGTCAGCTCATGGAGTACAAGAAGTTCAAGGAAGCCGCCCATTTCCTCGGTGCGCAGGAGGTGAAGAGCGATGAATTGTTCGTCACCACACCGGAACTGCCCGACCTCGACGCCCCGGTGGAGACCATCGGCCAGGTGGGTATCTTTGACCTCATCCGCGCCTTCCAGCGCATCCTGAAGCGCTTTGAAAACGCCAGCGACTTCCGCGAAATCGTCAATGACCGCTACACCGTGGCGGACAAGATCGAGCACCTGCTCCAGATCGTACTCGTTGGCACCAAGGTAAGGTTTGAAGACCTCTTCACCAGCGCTGCAAGCCGTGGCGAAGTGATCGTGACCTTCCTTGCCATGCTGGAACTCATCAAGCTCAACCACCTGCAAGTGGAGCAGGAGCAGATGCTGGGAGACATTGTGGTGGTGCGTCCAGCGGTGTAGGGCAATCGTCTCGATTGCCCGAAACAAGCGGACGCTTGTGCTACTTCCCCTTCGCCACAGCGCCCACAGTCGCCGTCGGCGTGGGTCCCACCCGGCTGATCTTCGTCTTCTTACCCAGCACCCAGAACAGCCCGCCGATGCTGCCGATCAGGGCAAACGCGACCATCACCGTCCAGAGGCCGGGGAGGAGTGGTTTGCGGTAGCGTCGGCGTCTTGCCATCGCCAAATGTGACACGACTTGCCGCACTGTGCCAGTGCGGCTATGCTCTAAAGATGCTTCCATGGTTCGAAAATGACCGCTTTCCCCTGTATCTGGCCCCCATGGCCGGGGTCACGGACGTGATCTTCCGCCATTTGTGCAAGGAACAGGGCGCAGATGTGATGATGACGGAGTTTGTCAGCGCCGAGGGCATCCTCCAGCGCGATGACCGCACGCGGCACTACGTGGACTTTGACGATGCGCAGCGCCCGCTCGGCGTGCAGCTCTTCGGCTCTGACGGCGTACGCATGGGCGAAGCCGCACGCAAAATCATCGACTGGAAGCAGCCGGACTTCATCGACATCAATTTCGGCTGCCCGGTGAACAAGGTCGTCTCCAAAAATGGCGGCTCCTCCCTGCTCAAAGACTGCCCCCTGCTCGCCAGCGTAGCACGCGAAGTCGCCAAGGCAGTGCCGATTCCCGTGACTGCCAAGATGCGCATCGGCTGGGACTCGAGCCTCGTCAATGCCATCGAAGTCGCCCGCATTCTTGAAGACTGCGGCATGCAGGCCATCGCCGTGCATGGCCGCACCCGTGCCCAAGGCTATACCGGTCTCGCTGACTGGGATGTCATCGGTCAGGTGGCCGATGCCGTGAAGATTCCTGTCATCGGCAATGGCGACATTTCCAGCGGCGTCGATGTGGAAATCCGCCGCGCGCAAACCAACGTGAAGGGCGTCATGATCGGTCGCGCCGCCATGGCGAATCCATGGGTGTTTAAAGAAGCGAAGCACTACCTCGCCACCGGCACGCATGCCCCGCACGCAAGTGTGGAGGAGCGCTTCAACTTCATGCGCCGCCATTGCAAACTGGCCATCGAACGCAACGCCCACATGGGCGAACTGCCCACGATTCGCTCCATGCGCAACCGCCTCATGAACTACACCAAGTCCATCCCCGGCGGCAAATGGCTGCGCCAGCGCTTTTCACAAATCGGCAGCGTGATGGAGCTGGAGGACATCTTTGCCGCCTACCTCGTGCATCAGGCCGAGCATGGGCATGACCAGGCGACGCATGCAGAAGAGTCCGCAGTAGAAAGTAGTACCGAGCTTTAGCTCGTTCTGGAACGCTCCATGACCTCCAGCACGAGCTAAAGCACACGAGTACTTTTTGCCTCCCCCCCAAGGAGCAGGACTTGCCAAGTCCCGCATCCCCCCCTCTGGATTCCCAGGCCCATTTCACCACCCCGTTGGGGTTCAGAGCAGTGGCCAGCCAAGGCTTGAGGCAGTGTTTGTGCAACGGCGCGCATGACTGAGGCCCATTCTTCGCTCCGCCGGGGCTCTGATGCACTCCCGTTGGGGCTGAAGGACTGCTGAAGAAAGGCTACCCAAAGACGACAACGACGCGTAACTGAGTGCCATTCGTGCTTGAGTCCTATTTCCCCAAGCCTTACCAAAAGCTGCCCAAGGCCACGCATTGAAGCGCCAAGCCCTCTTTTCCTTCCCATGACCCTATCCAATCCCTGGTTCATCGCCGCCCTTGTCGGCGTGCTCGGTGTGTTTCATCTCGAAATCATCGCCACGTTTTTAAATCTCGGGCAGTTCCGCCATGCTTTGCCGCAGCGTTTGAAAGCGATTTTCACCGACGAAACCGTGCAGAAAGCCGGTGAATATGCGGGCAAGTCCGCGCACCTTGATCTCCTCCGCAGCACCATCTCCGTGGGCGCGTTGATTTTGGTCTGGTGGAGCGGTGGCTTTGACTGGCTGCAGCGCTGGAGCGCGGGCTGGGGCTGGAATTCCGTGCAGACTGGCGTGGGCGTCATCGGTCTGCTGATGCTGGTGCAGAACATTCTGTCCCTGCCCTTCGATGCCTATGACACCTTCAAGATCGAAGCCGAGTACGGCTTCAACCGCACCACACCGGGCACCTTCATCAAAGACCGCCTCAAGGGGCTGCTGCTCACCGCCCTTCTCGGCGGACCGTTGCTGGCGCTGATCCTGTGGTTCTTCCAGACCCAAGTGCATGCGGTGCTCTACACTTGGCTCACCGTCGCCGGTTTCAGTCTGGTCATGGCCTGGCTCTCGCCACGGCTGCTAATGCCCTTGTTTCTCAAGTTCAAGCCGCTGACCGATGGCCCGCTGCGGGAGGCGCTGCTGGCACTGGCGGCACGGCTCGAATTCCCGGTGGTCGATGTGTCCGTGGTGGATGGCTCGCGCCGTTCCAGCAAGGCCAACGCGTTTCTCAGCGGCTTCGGCAAGAACAAGCGCATCGCCCTGTTTGACACCTTGATCGAAAAACACTCGCAAGAGGAGCTGGAGGCCATCCTGGCCCACGAGATCGGGCACCACAAATGCCGCCATGTGCCGCAGCAGCTTATCCTTGGCCTGCTGGAAAGCGGGCTGATGTTTTACCTGCTGCATGCCGCCTTGCAGTCGCCCGCGTTTTTCCAGGCATTCGGAGTCACGGGGCAGCCGCTGGGTCTGGGACTGGTGCTCTTCAGCATCCTCTATCAGCCTGCCAGCCTGCTGCTGGGTCTGTTGAGCAGTGCCCTCAGCCGCAGACATGAATTCCAAGCCGACGCCTTCGCCCGCGCCGCTTGCGGCAGTACGCCTTTGATCGCAGGTTTGCAAAAGCTCTCGCTCGACCACCTCACGCACCCCAACCCTCATGCGCTGACGGTCTGGCTGCACTATTCCCACCCGCCCATTGGTCAGCGGCTGGCGGCATTGGAGGCATGAGCGGCGTTATTCACAGTGTTTTTTCGCACCTTTGATAAATGCATCACCTCTGGCCCGTAGCTTCATTAACCCCTTGATCCTACCCTTTATGAAAAGCCCCGTGCGAGCTTGTCTCTTTGTCCTCGCCCTTACCTCCTCTGGTTTTGCTGCTGCCCCCGCAGCGCCTGCCGCTGCACCCACTGTAGCAGCAGCCCCTACTGCGGCCCCTGCCGCTGCGCCCGGAGTCGATTTTGCACGTGATGTACAGCACATCTTGGAAAACAAGTGCCTGGAGTGCCACAACCCCAACAAGATCAAAGGCAAGCTGCTGATGGACTCCGCCGCCGCTCTGCTCAAAGGCGGTGCCGACGGCCCTGCCCTCGTCGCGGGCAAGCCTGATGACAGCGAGATGATCAAGCGCGTCATCCTGCCCAAAGATCACGATGACATCATGCCACCGAAAGGCGGACCGCTCGCTGCCAATGAGATCGATGTGCTCAAGCGCTGGATCGCCGCAGGCGCGCAGTGGCCGCAGAATCTCACGCTCCAGTACAAAACACCGGAGCAGCGCCAGGCCCTGGCCGAGTTGCAGAAGAAGCTGCCCACGCTGAAGTCGCTGCAGATTCTCCCAGACAAATACTCGCTGGAAACCAAGCGCGACTTCCACCGCGTCGTCGTGCTGGCCACCTTTCAGGATGCCACCACCAAGGACGTCACCAGCGTCTGCGACCTCAGCGTCGCCGACAGCAAGGTCGCCGCGCTTGATGGTCTCACCCTGAAGCCAGTCGCAGACGCAGGCAGCACCGAACTCATCGCCTCCATCGGCGGCCAGACGGTCAAAGCCGCTATCAATGTCAAAGATGGCACCAAGGATCGCGCCATCTCCTTCCGTCTCGACTGCATGCCGGTGTTCATGCGCGGCGGCTGCAATCAGGGCGGCTGCCACGGTGCCGCACGCGGCAAGGACGGCTTCCGCACCTCCCTTTTCGGCATGGACCCTGCCGGGGACTTCCTCCGCATCACCCGTGAGATGCCAGGCCGCCGTATCAATCTCGCCATTCCGGAAGAAAGCTCGCTGATTGAAAAAGCCGTGGGCGCGGTGCCGCACTCCGGCAACCAGTGCTTCGAGCCGGACTCCGTGTACAACAAGGCGCTGATCGAGTGGATCACCGCCGGTGCGCCTGATGACCGCGCCGATGTGGCGAAGGTCACCGGCATCGAAGTCTTTCCCAGCCAGATCGTCATGGAAGGCAAAAACGCCACGCAGCAGATCACCGTGCGCGCCACCTACTCCGACGGCACCGACCGCGATGTGACGAACCTCGCGCTCTTCATGTCCAACAACGATCCCACCGCGACCATCGACAAGCTGGGTCTCGTGACCTCTGCTGATCGTGGCGCTGCCTTCATGCTCGCCCGCTTTGACGTTTACTCCGTCACCTCCCAGGTACTCGTGATCCCTGCGCAGCTCAAGTATGAGCGGCCGAACCTCGCTGAGACCAATTACATCGACACCCTGGTCGATGAGAACCTCCACAAGCTGCGCATCCTGCCCTCCGGCATCTGCACGGACGCGGAATTCGTGCGCCGTGCCTTCATCGACATCGCCGGGGTTTATCCCGAGGCTCAGGACATGCGCACCTTCCTCGCCGACAAAAACCCCAACAAGCGCGCCGCCTTGGTGGACAGCCTGCTGGAGCGCAAGGAGTTCACCGAACTGTGGGTGATGAAGTGGGCCGAACTGCTGCAAATCCGCTCCGGCATCGCTGGCAACAACAACGTTCCGCCCTTCTACAAGAACGCGCTGCTGTATTACAACTGGCTCTCCGAGCGCATCGGCAAGAACATCCCCATCAACGAGATTGTTCAGGAACTGCTCTCTTCCTCCGGCGGCACCGTCTCCAATCCTGCGGTGAACTTTTATCAAACGGAGCTCGACCAGCTCAAGCTCACCGAAAACGTCGCCCAAGTTTTCATGGGCATGCGCATCCAGTGCGCCCAGTGCCACAACCATCCCTTCGACCGCTGGACCATGGATGACTATTATAGCTTCAAGGCCTTCTTCTCCCAGATCGGCCGCAAAGCGACCGACGATCCGGCGGAAGTCATCATCTACAACAGCAAGGGCGGTGAATCGAAACACTTCCTCACTCAGGCCGTGATGAAGCCCAAGTTCCTCGGTGGCGACATTCCCGAAATGAAGCCGGGTCAGGACCGCCGTAAAGTGCTCGCCGAATGGATGGCCTCACCGCAGAATCCCTTCTTTGCGCGCAACATCGCCAACATCGTCTGGTCTCACTTCAACGGTGTCGGCGTCGTGGAGCCTGTCGATGACGTGCGTGTCTCCAATCCGCCCTCCAATCCAGCTCTCATTGCCGCCATGGCCGAGCACCTGACCGAGTACAACTTCGACATGCGCAAGTTCGTTCGCGACGTCTGCAATTCGCAGACCTACCAGCGTAGCACGCAGGTCAATGAGACCAATGCAGGCGACAAACGCAACTTCTCCCACGCCCAGGTCCGCCGTGTGCGCGCTGAGGTGCTGCTCGACGCCATCTCCCAGATCACCGGCACGCCCAACAAGTTCCAGGGCCTGCCTCTGGGTGCCCGTGCCGTGCAGATCGCCGATGGTGCTGTCTCCAACTACTTCCTCACCACCTTTGGCCGTGCCACCCGTGAATCCGTCTGCTCCTGCGAAGTGAAGATGGAACCCACTCTTTCCCAAGCACTGCATCTCATGAACGGCGACGCCGTGAATGACCGCATCAAGCAGGGCCGCGTCGTTGCCAAGATGATTCAAGAAAAGAAGAACGACCGCGAAATCGTGGAAGACCTCTTCCTCCGCGTCTTTGGCCGCATGCCTATGGACAAGGAATGGAACAATGTGCAGCAAGCCATCACCGACGACGCCGGTGCCCGCCAAAACGTCCTCGAGGATTTGTTCTGGGCCCTGCTGAACTCCAAGGAGTTTTACTTCAACCATTGATGCAGGAGGATAGCCGTCCCGGCTATCCGTGGAGGACAGGCTTCCAGCCTGTCCACGGATCGAGGCGTCCCGCCTCCGTCTGATTCCGAACCAAGGCGAGACGCCTCAGTCCGCCGTCAGGCGAGACGCCTGACCTCCTCCGTGCGCGGCAGCGTCTTGGACTGCGGTGGCAGAGATGCACGGCGCAAGCCTGCATCGGCGACACCGCTTTCGCGGGGTATAGAACTCTCTTCCCCCTCACTTAATCCCCGGCATCAGCTTCGTAATCCAGCGCGCCAGGAGCAGCAGCACGACCCCGGAAATCCCCGCGATGACCGCCACATGGATGAAGCGTTCCGGCATTTGCGCGGTGGCATCGCCGGTCACACCGCCAGCGAGGATTCCTGCCAAGATGTCACCCAAGGAACTGCCAAGAAACCAGATGCCCATCATCTGCCCAGTGAGTCGCGGAGGCGAAAGCTTGGTCACCGCGCTCAAACCCACGGGACTGAGAAAGAGCTCTCCAAGAGTGTGCAGCAGGACCACGGACATCAGCCACGTCGGCCACACAGGCCCCGTGCTCAGCGCACGCTGCGCCGCCCAGCCCGCGACCACAAACCCCAGCGCCAGCATGAGCAGCGCCCAGGACATCTTGGTCGTCAGAGAAGGTGCGCGGTCAATGCGCGCCAGCCGTGACCACAGCAGCGCGACGAGCGGAGCGAGAGCGATCACACACAGCGGATTGAGCGCCTGAATCCAGCTCGCAGGCACTTCCCAGCCGCCGAATTTCCGAATGGTATATCGTTCGGCAAAGATGCTGAAGGACGACCCCACCTGCTCGAAGCCCGCCCAGAACATGGCCGACGCCAGAAACAACACGAGGATGACCACCATCCGCCTTTTCTCGACTCCATCCAGTTTGGCCAGGAAAAACGCCCACAGGAAGAACAGCAGCGCCACACCGGAGATGAACCACGCCGTGCTATGCGCAAACTTGATGGCATCAATGGGCAGGAACCCTGCCACGCCCAGCGCGACCAGGATGCCCACGGCCGTCAGCGCCAAAAGCAGCAGCGTCCATTCACGCCTCACATTCTGCCCTTCGTGAATCACGCGCTGGCCGATATG
>NZ_JAQSEA010000273.1 GCF_029946185.1 Prosthecobacter sp. | reverse complement strand
GTCCGGTGGTGTGGGAGCCCTGACGGGTGCAATCCCGTCAGGGCCACCCGATCTTGGGGGCGTTTCAAACACGGACTAGCCGGGTGGTTCCCGCTGCGCGGTTTCGCTTCACCACCGGCTTGTCTCTCTGCTTTGCCTTCGGCTACCTCCGCTTCGCTACGGCTCTCCGGGAGCACCAAGCACGGCCGCCACTGGGCAAATCGCAAGATTTCTGAAGAACTGCGTCACGTTGCTGCGCGAGATTCAATAGGCTGCGTCTTTCGTGCGAGCCCTGCGCCGACGGCGGAGGGTGAGGAACGCGAGGCCCAGGCCGCCGAGCACTGCGCGGGAGGGCTCTGGCACGGCGTCCACATGCAGTGTGAGCGCATTGGCACCGATGGTGAACTGACCGGCGAAGCCAAGTGGCGTGGTGCCGAAGGCGAGATTTGAGAGAGTCAGGCCAGAGACGGAGCTGTAGTTCATCAGCGTGTAGTCCGTGCCGCTGGTGAGGCTGCCGGTGTTCAGGATGTCGAACAGCGTGGTGCCGCCTCCCGTGAAATTCAGCGCGCCGCCGATGTTCAGCAGATCGGAGGTGGTGCCGAGTTCGAAGACAAGATGAGACCCGCCCACGAGGTCGAGATTTCCATCAATGTTCAGCGTGCCCGGACTGAGGCCGGGGGCAATGGTGCCGCCGCTGGCGACCGAGACATTTCCTGCAATGTCTCCCGTGCCTTTCAGCGTGCCGGTCGAGCTGATGAGGACGTTGCCGGAGCCTGTCGCGCTGCCGGTGGCGTTGGTGACGCTGAGCGTGCCGCTGACGGTGGTGTTGCCGCTGTAGGTGCTGGCACCGGAAAGGATGACGTTGCCGCTGGAGATGTCCACGCTGCTGAAATTGGAGATCGACCCGGCATAGCTGAAGGTGTTGCCTTCGCCTGGATTGAAAGTGGCGGTGTTGGTGCCGGTGCCGCCGTCGATGTCTCCGGTGATGGAGCCGCCGGTGACGGTGAGTGTGTCATTGCCGCCTTGCAGGTTGATCGCCTTGCCGTTGTCGCCCGTGATGGTGCCTGCGTTGCTGAGGGTGTCGTTGCCATTGCCGGTCTGGATGGCAGCTCCCTCGGTGGTGGCGTCACCTGCGCCACGGATGACGCCGCCTGCATTGTTGGTGACGGTGTTGTCAAAGGTGCTGATCATCTGGATCGCGTAGCCGGTGGTACCGCGGATGAGGCCGCTGTTGGTGATGCTGGCGGCTGCGAAAGCATTTCCCTTGCTGGAGTTGTCCACCAGGATGCCGTGACCTTCGATGCCGGTGCCGTCCAAGGCTCCACCGGTGATCTCCGCGCCGGAGTAGTTCACGATGGTGCCGCCACCAATCGAGACGCCTTCGGGGTGGTTGGTCAAGGTGTCCGAGCCAGTGCCATTGGCACCGAGGCCACGGATGATGCCATAGTTGTAAAGAGTGGTGATGCCGTCCACATCGACACCGTCTCCATCGCCGACGTCATAATGAGCGCTGTCGTAATTGCCGAGGATGCTGCCGTAGTTGGTGACGGTGGCGGAAGATGAGGCGGCGGCGGTGCTGTTGTTGTCGATGTTGATGCCGGAACCGTTCACGCCTGTGATCGTGCCGCCGACGTTGTTCGTCACGGTCATCCTGAATGAGCCGACGGTGTCTGTGGCGGCACCCCCGGTGATGCCGTGGCGGCCGGAGATGGTGCCGCCGTTGTTGTTGGTGACCTGAACTCCCGTGTTGTTCTGGGCATCAATGCCATCGCTGCTGGTGGCTTCATTCCGTGCTGTGATGGTGGGATCGACGATGGGT
Organism: Prosthecobacter sp.; assembly: GCF_029946185.1. Taxonomy (GTDB): domain Bacteria; phylum Verrucomicrobiota; class Verrucomicrobiia; order Verrucomicrobiales; family Verrucomicrobiaceae; genus Prosthecobacter. The sequence goes on along the minus strand of NZ_JAQSEA010000273.1, from coordinate 11,792 downwards.
GCGGCGAGGATTGATCCATTGTTGATGATGGTACCGTTGACGCCCGGACGCACGGCATCCGCCGCCGTGGATTTGATCAAACCCGTGGCGTAGTTGGTGACGGTGTTCGTTCCGGAAGCGATCGTGGCAAGATCCAGTGCCTGCGCGCCACCGGCTGAGGCATTGAGGGAGATGATGCTGCCGTAGTTGTTGATCGTGACATTGTCTGAGGCCTTGTTGACGCGGATGGTGTCGGAATCAGCGGACTGGATCAGCGCCCCTGCATTGTTGGTGATGGCCATGGTGACGCTGGCCGTGTTGAGATCAATCGTCCTTCCGGTGCCCGTCTGGCTGATAGTGCCATTGTTGGTGATGCTGGCATTGTTGCCTGTGACCGTGACGGCCACCGTGCTGCCGCTGACGGTCAGTGCGACGCCGCTGTTGACGGTGCCGGTTTGGCCCGAGCCGCTGCCCAATGTCTGAGCGGTGGTGGAGTTTGAACTGATGATGAAGGTGGCCGCTTGAAGCGAGGCTGCGGAAAGGATGCTGGCAAGCGCGAGGGCGGCTGCGGAGAGGTTGCGATGCTGGTTTTTCATGTCGGAAGGAGGGGGCGAAAGCGCGCGCCTATCCGTGCTATGGCAGCGGCTGTCGAAAGACGCGGGGTGACGATTTCGCCTTGTGGCAGTCCCGACACATTGCGGCTGCAAGGCCCCGGCTTTCGTCGTCTCCAATCTGGAAAAAACGTAACAGGACTTGTCGCCATCCTGTCATGGCTATAGTCGCGCCATGCCTGTCCTCACCGAACGCAAAACGCAGCCGCAGTATGATGTCATTGTCGTCGGCTCAGGAGCCGGTGGTGGCATGGCGGCGATGATTCTGGCCTTGAATGGGGTGAAGGTGCTCATGATCGAGGCCGGGCGCAATTACGAGCCGGTGAAGGAGACGCCGATGTTTCATACGCCGGAGATGGCGCCGCTGCGTGGTGCGGCCACGCCAGATCGGCCCTTTGGCTTTTATGATTCGAACATCGGCGGCTGGCAGGTGCCGGGTGAGCCGTACACGAACAAGCAGGGCACGGAGGGAGATTTCTGGTGGTGGCGTGCGCGCATGCTCGGCGGTCGCACCAATCACTGGGGACGCATTTCGCTGCGGTTTGGCGAGTTTGATTTCAAACCGAAAGCGCGGGATGGCCTCGGCGTGGACTGGCCGATGAACTACGAAGACATGGCTCCGTGGTATGATCGCGTGGAGCAGTTGATCGGTGTCTATGGCGAGAACGATGGCATCGCGAATGCACCGCATTCATCGCCCGGAGTGCTGATGCCGCCGCCGAAGCCGAGGGTAGGGGAGTTGCTCGCAAAGAAGTCGGGGCGGAAGATTGGCGTGCCGGTGGTGGCTGCGCATCGTGCGGTGATGAGTCAGCCGCTGGATTGGAAGAATTTGCCGAAGGTGCTGTTTCCAAACAACCCCAAAGCGCAGGAGATTCTCGGCAAAGATATGATGTCCCGCGCGGCGTGCTTCTGGGCCACGAACTGCATTCGGGGCTGCAGCATCCGCGCGAATTTTCAAAGCACGACGGTGCTGCTGCCGCCCGCACTTGCCACGGGGAATCTCGACATCATCACGGACGCGATGGTGCGCGAGGTGGTGCTGGATGGCAGCGGCAAGGCCACGGGGGTGCATTACATCGACAAGGTCACGCGGCGGGATGCAATTGCGAAAGCGCGCGTGGTCATTCTCGCCGCGAGCACCTGTGAAACTTCGCGCATTTTGATGAACTCGAAGTCACGCGACAAGGCGGGGCTCGCCAACTCGTCTGGGCAGGTGGGGCGCAATCTCATGGACAGCGTCGGCACGCGCCTGGGGGCACACATTCCCGCCATGGAGGATCTGCCGCCGATGAATGAGGATGGTGCGGGCGGGCTGCACACCTACGTGCCGTGGTGGCTGGTGCATGATCATGCCAAGCTCGGCTTTGCCCGTGGCTATCATATTGAGATGGGCGGAGGTCGGCAGATGCCGGAGGCGAAGAGCTTTGGCTATTTGGACTCGACCTCGCCGGGTGTCTATGGCCGCAAACTCAAGGACGAAGCCCGCCGCTACTACGGCGCTCAGTTCGGCTTTTCAGGTCGCGGCGAGATGCTCCCGAACAAGGACTGCTACAGCGAGCTAGACCCCCATGTGGTGGATCAGTGGGGCATCCCCGTGCTGCGTTTCCACTGGAAATGGAGCGACCATGAGATCAAGCAGGCCGAGCACATGCAGCAGACCTTTGCGGCGATGATCGAAGGCATGGGTGGCAAGGCCAAACCGCTCAGCGGCGCGGATGCCATTCAGAGGCCCGGCGAGATCATCCACGAAGTCGGCACCGCCCGTATGGGGGACAAGGCGGCTGAGAGCGTGACCAATCAATACTGCCAGACCTGGGACGTGAAGAATCTCTTCCTCATGGACGGCTCCGTCCTGCCCAGCAACCCCGACAAAAACCCCACGCTGACTATCCTTGCTCTCGCCTGGCGTTCCAGCGAATGGCTGATGGAAGAGATGAAACGGGGGAATGTGTGAGGTTGGTTTAATGAATGCCCATGTGATGAATCGTTCCTACAAAAAGCGACGTCGTGGGGTGGCCGAGCGGTCACCTCGCGCAAAATCAAACCCGAGGCGGGCTCAATCGCTGGCTCTTACGGGCGTGATCCTTGTCCTTTTGGCCTTGGTGCTCAAGGGTATTGGGCTTGTCATGCTTTCTCACGGCGCGGCGACGCTGGATCTCGGGAAGATGAATGACCAGAAGGACCTCGCCGGAGCACTGGCTCCGTTTTTGTCAGCGCTGGCCAGTGCGGGAACCATTCTGAGTGCTGGAGACTGGCTGCAGGTCATCGGCGCTATGGGGGTCACTTACGCCTTTCAGTGGGGGGAGTACCGGGGGCGCTGGTTTTTTTGGGCCATGTTGAGTCTCGCCCTGGTGCTTGTCTGGCTGCCCGTCAGTGGAACCGTTTTTGGCGTGTGGTGGTTTTGGTGTCTCGCCTGGGCCCGCCATGAATTTTTCTCGAAACAGGTCATTTCAACTTCCCCATGAACAGCGATCCCTCTCCCATCTCCCGCCGCCACGCCCTGAAAGGCCTCTTTGGCAGTGCCGCCGGTGCAGCGGCTGTGCCGGTGCTTGCGGCACCGCGTGAGACCGAGCCTGCGCCGCCAGCGCACCCCACCCGTTTTGTCTTTCACGACCCGGACTTCATGCAGCCGCTGAAGTTTCCGTGGGAAAAGCTGCTGTCTGCCGAGGAACTGGCCACCACACAGGCTCTGGCGGATTTGATCCTGCCGAAGGATGAAACCTCGCCCGCTGCCTCCGAGGTGGGCGTGCCCGACTTCATCAATGAATGGGTCAGCGCCGATTATCCTGCGCATCAGGAGGACCGGGAAACCATCCGTGGCGGCCTGGGATGGCTCAATACGGAGAGCTTTAAGCGCTTTTCCGGGCGTTTTGAGGAGCTTGGGGTCGATCAGCAGTCCGCGATCGCCGACGACATCTGCGGCGCGGCCCAGGTCAAACCAGAGCACCACGTCGGGGCGGTCTTTTTCAAGCGCTTCCGCCAGCTCTGTGTGGGCGGCTATTACAGCCACAGCAAGACCTGGAAAAGCCTCGGCTACGTGGGCAATATCAGCCTGGGCGGCCCCTATCCCGGGGTTTTGCCGGAGGTCATCGAGAAGCTGGGGCTGCAGGACGTGGTTTGAGCGGGGATTTGAGGCCGGAAAAGACTTCGTTTGGGAGCAAAAAATCCCTTTGCGCCCCCCTGCATCTTGCTAGTCTCAACGGGTCATCATCGAGCACGTTTCCGGTAGAGGTTTCATGGACGGATTCAGTCGATGGTTCAGCCCTTCAAATCCTATGTCCGAACAGTCTCCTGAGCAGAATGCTGCTTTCAATACCGGTGTGGCCGAAAACCAGGCCTACGGTGCCGATCAAATTCAAAAACTCGAAGGCCTCGAAGCCGTCCGGTTGCGGCCGGGAATGTACATCGGCGATCCTGATGAGCGCGGCCTGCACCACTGCGTGTTTGAAGTGGTGGACAACTCCATCGATGAGCATCTCGCGGGCTATTGCAAAAACGTCTGGATCACCATCCACACGGACGGCTCCATCACCATTCAGGATGATGGTCGAGGCATCCCGGTTGAGATGCATCCCAAGGCAGGGATTCCTACGGTCGAACTGGTGCTCACCAGCCTGCATGCCGGCGGCAAGTTCGGCGATGGCGCGTATGAATTCTCCGGTGGTCTGCACGGCGTGGGTGCCAAGTGTACGAATGCGCTGTCCGACTGGTTTAAGTGCGAAGTCTTTCGCGACGGCAAGATCTACTCCATCGGTTTTGAGCGTGGCAAAACGACCGAGCCGCTGAGCGTTCTCGGGGATCTCGATGATCCGAAGACCACCGGCACGAAGATTTCATTCTTCCCGGACGCCACGATCTTCACGATCACGACCACCTACGTCTTTGATCGTCTGCTCGTGCGTCTGCGCGAACTGGCCTTCCTCAACCCTGGCATCAAAATCACGCTGACCGATGAGCGCATCGATCCGGTGCGTCAGGACATCCTTTTCTATCAGGAAGGCGTGAAGCAGTTCGTGCGCGAGATGGGGGCGGACAAGGACAAGATCCACCCTGATCCCGTCGCACTGGCAGGTCGCCGTGAGGTGCCCATTGATGACAAGAAGAAGTTCATTCTCGTCGATTGCGTGCTGCAATGGAACAAGGGGCTCAATGAGCAGACGCTGTGCTTTGCCAATGCCATTCCGAATCCGGACGGCGGCGCGCATTACAGCGGCCTCAAGACCGCGCTGACCAAGGCGGTGAAGCAATACATCAACGTCAATCCCAAGAGCTTCAAAGACAAGCTGCCGGACATCGAGGGCGATGACTGCCGCGAAGGCATGATCTGCGTGCTGAGCGTCAAACTTACCAATCCGCGCTTCAATTCGCAGACGAAGGTGAAGCTGGTGAACGGCGAAGTCGAAGGCGTGGTGAACTCCATCGTCTATGAAGGCCTGATGCGCTTCTTTGATGAGAATCCCGACACCGCGATCGAGATCATCAAGAACATCATCATTGCCGCGAAGTCCCGTGAAGCTGCGCGCAAAGCCCGTGAAGCGATCCGCAAGGATGCCATGAGCAGCGGCGGTCTGCCGGGGAAACTGGCTGACTGCTCAGAGCGCGATCCGGTGAAGACTGAGCTGTTTATTGTCGAAGGTGACTCCGCCGGTGGCTCCGCCAAGATGGGCCGCAATCGCCACAATCAGGCGATTCTCCCGCTGCGTGGAAAGCTCATTAATACCGAAAAAGCCCGCCTTGAGAAGGTGCTGCAAAACAAGGAAGTCCAGACCATGATCACCGCCATCGGCACCGGCATCGGTGGCGACAGCGAGGTGGAAGGCTCCTTCAACATCGAGAAGCTCCGCTACCACAAGATCGTCATCATGACCGATGCTGACGTGGACGGCAGCCACATCCGCACCCTGCTGCTGACCTTCTTCTTCCGCCAGATGCCGGAACTCATGAAGGGCGGGCACATCTACGTCGCGCAGCCGCCGCTGTATCAGGTGACACGTAAAAAGCGCGAAGAGTATGTGCAGAGCGACGCCGAAATGGACGCCATCCTGCTCGAACTTGGCTCCGGTGAAATCAGCCTGCGCAACATTGCGGATGGCAGCAAGCTCGCCGCTGATCGCCTCAAGGCGATCCTCGATCTGCTGGTGCCCGTGGCCAAATTTGCCGACATCATCCGCCGCCACGGCGCTGACTTTGAGCACTACCTCCAGGCCCGCGATGAAGCCACCGGCAACCTGCCGCATCACCTCGTCGTGATTCGTGAGGGGAACGAGGTCATGATCCATTACTTCCACAGCAACGAGCAGCTGGCTGCCTTCGCGCGGGAGAACCACGATCTGCATCTCTTCGGAAACCCAGCGGTCGTTGAAGCCAATGGCAACGGCGTCGCTGCACTGCCGAAGTCGCACCGCCGTGCGCGTCTTATTGAGATCCACGAAGCCCACGGCATGAAGAAGCGCTTCCAGCAGCTTGATGAACTCGGCTTGCACGTGGACCACTTCAGCAGCCAGGACAAGCCGCTCTTCGAAGTCATCGAAGGCGATGGCGACCACGCCAAGGTGCACCCCGTCTTCAGCATCCCCGGCATCCTCGACAAAGTCATGGAGATCGGCAAGCGCGGCATGGAAATCAAGCGCTTCAAAGGTCTGGGCGAAATGAACGCCAAGCAGCTCTTCGAGACCACGATGGACCCAAACAAGCGCACGCTCCTTCAGGTCAAACTCGACGAAACGAACGCCCACGAAGCCGAACGCATGTTCACCATTCTGATGGGTGATGTGGTGGAACCACGAAAGCATTTCATTGAAGAGAATGCTCTCAACGTCCGCAATCTCGACGTCTGATTTCATGGATTCTCCGGGGATATCTGCCGACATCCTCACTCAGATTTCAATGCTGAAATCTGAGTGGGATCGTGTGCGCATCCTCAGCGCAGAGAACGATGCACGCCTCTGGCGGAAGCTGCGGCTGGACTGGAACTACCATTCCAACCACATCGAAGGAAACACGCTTACTTACGGTGAGACTGAGTTGCTCCTTATCTCTGGCAAAACGACGGGACAGCACGACATCCGCGAGTTTGAGGAGATGAAGGCGCATGATGTTGCCATCCAGCATGTTCGCGATCTCGCCGCCGATGCGTCACGCCAACTGACGGAAGGAGATGTTCGCGATTTGAACAGAATCCTTCTCAAAGAACCTTTCTGGAAGGAGGCGATCACGCCTTCAGGCGCTGCCTCGCGCAAGCAGATCATTCCTGGAGACTACAAGGCGACACCGAACAACGTTCGTACGGCCACAGGAGAGATTTTTGAGTTTGCCACTCCAGAAGAGACTCCGAGGCAGATGCAGGAACTTGTATCTTGGTTCCGTGATCAATTGGAGAACGAGGATGTTAACCTCATCCGTGTGCTGGCCGTCTTTCATCACCGCTTTAGCGTCACTCATCCCTTCGACGATGGCAACGGACGCACCATGCGTTTGATCGTGAACTACGCCCTCATGCGCAAAGGCTGGATGCCCATCGTGATTCGCACGGAGGACAAGAAAGCTTATCTTGGCGCTCTCAGCGCTGCTGATGCTGGAAACCTTGAACCTTTCACCGAGTTCTTGGAGCTTCAAGTGGTGCGCTCTTTGGAACTTGGCATCAAGGCCGCCCGTGGTGAAGAACTGGAAGAGCCTGAAGACTGGATGAAGGAGATGGAGTTGTTTGTGCGGGCTAACTTGACGAAGGAGGGGCCGGCTCCACGTTTGGATGCTGCTTTGCGTGAACAATGGTTGAACCATTCGATTTTCCCTCTTCTGGATGCGGTGTTGTTAAAAGTCCAGCCGCTCAAAAAAGTGTTTTCGTTGGTGGATTATGAAATCAGATCCAGTTATGGCGGCGGCTTTTCATCGAAGCCTTCAAAGAAAGACTATATTGCAAGCGCCTTCAAAATAGCGGGCAATCAAGAATCCTTTCAAGTCAAACTCGCCTTGGAATTAAAGACTTTCTCTGGTGCTGGCATCCCTCCGTTTGATCTAGCATTCGACCTAATCATTAAGGTGGAGTTGTCTCGTTATCAACTTATTGGCCCAGGCATTCCAGATCAAATGCCGCTTTTGCGTTACGACAATCCATTGTCGAATGTCCAGATAGAGCAGCTTTCCAGTTCCATCGCCAGACACGTTTTTGAGCAGGTTAAGAACAAGGCCGTTCCTGCTTAAAAGTCAGATTCTCTCAGTCCCACTTTCCCGTCCCCTCCCATGCAAGACCCCAACATTCGCCCCATCTCTGTCGCTGAAGAAGTGAAGAACTCCTTCCTCGATTATTCGATGTCCGTCATCATCGCCCGTGCGCTGCCGGATGTCCGTGATGGTCTGAAGCCTTCCCAGCGCCGCATTCTTTATGCGATGCATGAGCTGTCGCTCTATCCGCCGAAGAAGCACATGAAGTGTGCGAAGATCTGCGGTGACACCTCGGGTAACTACCATCCGCATGGTGAAGCGGTCATTTATCCGACGCTCGTTCACATGGGGCAGCCTTGGGCCATTCGTGAGCCGTTGATCGACCCGCAGGGGAACTTCGGTTCCGTGGAAGGTGATCCTCCGGCAGCCATGCGTTATACGGAAGCCCGCATGACGCAACTGGGCGGCACTTTGATGTCGGACATGGAGAAGGAGACTGTCGATTTCGTTCCCAACTACGATGAACGTCTCACGGAGCCGAGCGTGTTCCCGGCGGCGTTCCCGAATCTCATCGTCAATGGCGGCACCGGCATCGCCGTGGGTATGGCGACGAACATGCCTCCGCACAATCTCGGTGAAGTCGTGGATGCCGTCTGTGCGCAGATCGACAATCCGGGGATTACCTGCACGGAGCTGCAGGCCTTCATCAAGGGGCCGGATTTCCCGACGGGTTGCGTCATCCTCGGCACCAACGGCATTCGTGATTACCTGGAAACCGGCCACGGCAGCGTGCGCACCCGTGGTCAGGCGGAGATCGTCGAAAACGGCAACCGCGAGCAGATCATCATCACTGAGATTCCGTTCAACGTGAACCGTGCTGAGCTGGTGAAGCGGATCGCGGAACTCGCGAACGAGAAGGTCATCGCCGAGATCAGCGGCGTGCGTGATGAGTCGGATGAAAACACCCGCGTCGTCATCGATCTCAAGCGCGATGCACGTGGTCAGGTGGTGCTGAACAATCTGTACCGACACACCGCGCTGGAGTCGAGCTTTTCGATCCACATGCTCGCCATCGACGGTGGCAAGCCGCGCGTGCTGAGCATGAAGGACGCGATTGCATGCTACATCGAGCATCGCCGCGAGGTCGTCATCCGCCGCACACGCTTCCTGCTGAAACAGGCTGAGTTCAAAGCGGAAAAGCTCGAAGCCCAACTCCTTGCGCTCGGCCACTTGGATGACTTCATCAAGATCATTCGCGACAGCAAAAACCGCGATGAAGCCCGTGAGCGCCTCAAGGCCTACAATTTCTCCATCAGCACCGCCGAACAACTCGGCATCATGATTCGCGGCCAGGCCAGCATTGTGGGGGACAACTACATCTTCACCGACAAGCAGGTCGAAGACATCCTTGAGCTTCGCCTCTACCAGCTCGTCGGACTTGAGCGCGACAAGATCAAAGCCGATTACGATGAAGTGCTCATCAGCATCCGTGATTTCATGGACATCCTGGCGCGTGAATCCCGCGTGCTCCAGATCATCAAGGATGAGCTCATGGCCATCCGTCTCAAGCATGCCACGCCGCGCATGACACGCATCGAAGCCGCTGAGGGCGAGATCGAAAACATCGACCTCATTCCGAACGATCCCGCCGTGGTCACCATGACGCACATGGGCAGCATCAAGCGTACTTCGACTGCTGAATACCGCGTGCAAAACCGTGGCGGCAAAGGCCTGAAAGGCATGGAGACGCGTGAAGCGCAGGGCGAGGAAGCAGCCACCGACTTCGTCGAGCATCTTTTCAGCGCGCATCTGCACGACTTCCTGCTCTTCTTCACCAACACGGGCCGCATGTATGTGGAGCGTGTGTATCAGCTCCCCGAGGCCGCACGCACCGGCAAAGGCCGCAGCATCAAAAACATGCTCAACCTGAAGCCCGCGCACACCGTGACGCGGACGAAGGACGGCAAAGAATACTCCGTGAGCTTCCCAGCGGAGAAGATCGCCGCCGTGCTCACGCTCGTGGCTCAAGGCTCCGAAGACGAAGCCATGTGGGCGGCGGACAAGTTCGTGGTCTTTGCCACCAAGGACGGCACTGTCAAAAAGACCGCCCTCGAAGAATTCAAAAACTACCGCAAGGACGGCATTGCCGCCATCAACCTCGATGAAGGCAACGACCTCGTGGATGTGGTGCTGACCGATGGGAATAAAGAAATCTGCCTCGTCACCCACGAAGGCATGTTTGCCCGATTCCATGAGACGGGATCTGACCCAGCTTCACCCACTCTGCGTCCGATCGGCCGTAACACCGCCGGGGTGCGTGGCATCACGCTGGATGACGGCGACTTCCTCGTCAGCTGCCTCACGAACGAGCCCGATACGATGGTGCTCGTGGTTTCCGAGAACGGCCTTGGAAAGCGTACTGCTTTCGATGAGTACCGCCTCCTCGCCAATCGTGGCGGCAAAGGCGTGACCACGATGAATGTCACGGAGAAGACCGGCAAGGTCGTCGCTGCCAAGGCGGTGCATGACAAAGACGAGCTCATGCTCATGACCACCAAAGGCCAGAGCGTACGCATCCGCGTCTGCGACATCCGCGAAACCGGCCGCAATGCCCAAGGCGTCAAGCTCATGGGTCTCAAGGAAGGCGAAACCATTCAGGATGTGGCTACGGTGGTTGCGGACGAAGCCGAAGCTGTGGCGGATACCCCTGCGGTGGATGACACCGTGGCGGAGCCGATTCAGGAAGCAGCTCCAGCGGAAGACACACCTGCGGCGGAATGATGCCCTAGGATTCATCTCAAAAGAGGCGCAGCTAGCTGCGCCTCTTTTTGCGTACATGCCTGAAGCGCGGAATTTGAAGCAGGAAGTCCCCATGCACTTCGTTTGGATGCTGCATGATTCGCTTTTCCATTTTCCTGCTTCTCGTCTGCGCCACACTGCACGCCGCGCCGACGAAGCCCAATTTCGTCATCATCCTCGCCGATGATCTCGGCTACTCGGACCTTGGCTGCTACGGCAGTGAGATCGCGACGCCGAATCTGGACAAGCTGGCGGCGGGTGGGCTGCAGTTCACGCAGGTTTACAATACCGCGCGCTGCTGGCCCACGCGCAGTGTGCTCATGACGGGGCACTATGCGCAGCAGATCGGCATGGACCCGCCGTATGGCAAATTTCCGGCGTGGGTGCGCACGCTGCCACAGCGCCTCGCTCCGCTGGGGTATCGCAGCTACCACTCGGGCAAGTGGCATGTGAGCAATGCACCGCACGTCGTGGCCGATGGCGGATTCACGCGCTCGTATCATGTGGCGCAGCAGGACAATCACTTTCATCCGAAGAAGCATGAGCTGGATGACCAGCCGCTGCCAGAACCTGAGGGGCCGTGGTATTCGAGCATCGCGATTGCGGATCATGCGATCGACTTTCTCAAAGAGCACGCGCAGCAGCATGCAGGCACCCCGTTTTTCACCTACCTCGCCTTCACCGCGCCGCATTTCCCGATCCAGGCGCTGCCGGAGGACATTGCCAAATACAAGGACACCTACACGAAGGGCTGGCCGGCAACACGCGCGGCACGCTTCGAGCGGCAGAAGCAGTTGGGGCTCATCTCCACGACCTTGTCTGATCCTGAGCCGCAGATCACCGCGCCCAGCGGCAAGAAGAGCGATCTGGAAATCCTCGGCCCCGGCGAGACGCGGCATGCGGTGCCATGGGACAGCCTGACCTCGGAGCAGAAGCTGTTTCAGGCCACGAAGGAGGCCATCCATGCGGCGATGATCGACCGGCTGGATCAGGAAGTGGGACGTGTGCTCGCGCAGTTGAAGGCGATGAATGCCTTCGAGGACACGCTCATCGTTTTTCTCTCAGACAACGGCGCAAGTGCGGAGATCATGGTGCGCGGCCTGGGCCATGATAAAAACGCGCCGATGGGTGCGGCGGCGTCCTACCTCTGCCTCGGGCCGGGTGGGGCCACGGTGTCCAACACGCCGTTTCGTCGTCATAAAATCTGGGTGCATGAAGGCGGCATCAGCACACCGTTCATCG